>NZ_JBEPBM010000001.1:0-50000 GCF_040299205.1 Streptomyces sp. NPDC000983
GGCACCGCGTTCGTCGAACTCGCCATCCGCGCCGGAGACGAAGTCGGCTGCGGCCACCTCACCGAACTCACCCTCCAGGCACCCCTCGTCCTCCCGGAGCAAGGTGCCGCCCAGGTGCAGATCTTCGTCGAGGAGCCCGACGGGACCGGGCGCCGGGCCGTCTTTGTCCACTCGCGGCCCGAGGGAGACGACGAGGAGTGGACGTTGCACGCGGAGGGCACCCTGGTGCCCGAACAGCCGCCCGTCCCGCAGCCGTTCGCCGAGACATGGCCCCCCACCGGCTCCGAAGCCGTGGACGTCTCGGGCTTCTACGCCACCGCCGCGGAAGCGGGCTACGGATACGGTCCCGCGTTCCAGGGCCTCCGCGCGGTCTGGCGGCGCGGTGCCGACATCTACGCGGAGGTCGTTCTCCCCGAGGGACAGAAGAGCGATGCCGTCCGCTTCGGCCTGCACCCGGCGCTGCTCGACGCAGCACTGCACGCCCACGGCTGCCGACCCGCGTCCGAACAGGACGCCGCCGCGCAGGCGTTGAGGCTGCCCTTCGCATGGACCGGCGTGACCCTCTACGCCTCCGGTGCCGACCGGCTGCGCGTCCGGCTCCGGGGCGGGGACGCGGACGCGGTGCGTGTGGACCTCGCCGACGGCACCGGCGCGCCGGTCGCCGCCGTCGAGTCCCTCCTGGTACGGCCGGTCACGCAGGCCCAGTTGGCGGCGGCACGGGCGCCCCGCACCCACGACATGTTCCGGGTCCGGTGGACCCCGGTACCGTGCGACCCCGAGGCCGTGCGCCACGCCACATGGGCCGTGGTCGGTGAGGATCCGCACGGTCTGGGCGCCGCCGTGCAGGGCGCGGGACTGGCCGCCGACGCCTATCTCGACGTCGCGGGTGTCCGGGGCGTACTGGAGTGGGGTGTACCCGCCCCACAGGTCGCCCTGTTCACACCGGGCAGCCCGGTCGCCACCCCGCCGTCTACCGTCACTCCGGCCCCCGACACATCCCCGCGGTCTCCGGCCCTCGCGCTCGCGTCGGGCGAGCGGATGACGGCCCAGGTTCTCGCTGTCGTGCAGGAGTGGCTTGCCGAGGACGGGCTCACCGACTCCTGCCTGGTGTTCGTCACCAGGGGCGCCACGTCCGCGGGGGGCGACGAGAGCCTCACCGACCTGGCCGCGGCCCCGCTCTGGGGGCTGATCCGCTCCACGCAGTCCGAGCATCCGGGCCGGTTCCTCCTCGTCGACCTCGACCCGGAGCAGCAACCGGGCGCCGGGGACGCCGAGTTGCTCCCGGCGGCCGTCACGGCCGCGCTGGACGCCGGAGAGGGCCAGGTCGCCGTGCGCCGTGGGAGGACCCTCGTGCCCAGGCTGGTGCGCCCCGGCCCCGACGGCACCCTGACGCCGCCCGAGGACGTGGATGTCTGGCGGCTGGACGCCACGGGCAGCGGTACCCCGGACGGCCTCGCACTCGTACCGGCCCCCGAGGCGGACGCACCCCTCACGGGCGGTGAGATCCGCGTCGACGTGCGAGCCGCGGGCGTCAACTTCCGTGATGTACTGCTGACTCTGGGCATGTATCCGGGCCGGCCGGTGCTCGGGAGTGAGGCAGCCGGCGTGGTGGTGGAGGTCGGCGCCGAGGTCACCGGCATCACCCCCGGCGACCGGGTGACGGGCCTGATGACCGAGGGTTTCGGCCCACGAGTCGTGACGGACGCCCGGCTCGTGGTCCCGATCCCCGAGCACTGGAGCTTCGAGCAGGCGGCGTCGGTGCCGGTGGTGTTCCTGACGGCGTACTACGGTCTGGTCGATCTCGCTTCGGTCCGGGAGGGCGACAGGGTCCTCGTCCATGCGGGCGCCGGCGGGGTCGGTATGGCGGCCGTCCAGCTGGCCCGTCACTTCGGTGCGACCGTGCTCGCCACCGCGAGCCCCGCCAAGTGGGGTGTCCTGCGCGGCCTCGGTCTGTCGGACGACCAGATCGCTTCCTCCCGCGACCTCGACTTCCGGGAGAAGTTCCAGCAATCCACCAACGGCGTCGACATCGTCCTCAACTCCCTGGCCCGCGAGTACGTGGACGCCTCTCTCGAACTCCTCGCTCCCCGAGGCCGTTTCGTCGAGATGGGTAAAACGGACATCCGCGACCCCGAACAGCTCGCGGCCGAGCGGCCCGGAATCCAGTACACCCCCTTCGAGCTGAGCGAGGCGGGTGCGGAGCGCATCCAGGGAACACTGCGCGAGTTGATGCGCCTGTTCGCCGTCGGCGCGTTGGAGCCGCTGCCGGTGCGGACGTGGGACGTGCGCAGGGCGCCGGAGGCATTTCGCTTCATGAGTCAGGCGAGGCACGTCGGCAAGGTCGTCCTCACCATGCCTCCCGCCCTCGACCCTGATGGCACGGTCCTGATCACCGGAGGAACCGGAACCCTGGGCGGCCTGCTGGCCCGCCACCTGGTGACCGACCACGGCGTGCGCAACCTCCTGCTCATCAGCCGGAGGGGGGATTCAGGATCTTCCGAACTCATGGCGGAACTAGCCGAGTTGGGTGCCCAGGCCGAAGTGGCTGCCTGTGATGCCGCCGACCGCGCGCAGCTCGCCGCGCTCCTGGACGGCCGTAACCTCACGGGAGTCGTCCACGCGGCCGGTGTCCTCGCCGACGGTCTGGTCACCTCCCTCACTCCCGAGCAGCTCGCGGAGGTCTGGCGTCCGAAGGCTCAAGCCGCCGTCAACCTGCACGAGTTGACCCGAGACCAGAACCTGGCCTTCTTCGCCCTCTACTCCTCCGCGGCCGGAGTCTTCGGCTCGCCCGGACAGGCCAACTACGCCGCCGCCAACACCTTCCTCGACGCCCTCGCCCACCACCGCCACGCCCACGGCCTGCCCGCCACCTCCCTCGCCTGGGGCTACTGGGAGCAGACCAGCGCCCTCACCGGCAACCTCGGGGAGCAGGAGCAGGCGCGGATGGCCCAGGGCGGGATGCTGCCGCTGACCTCGGAACGTGGACTCGCCCTCTTCGACGCGGCCACGGCGACACCTGGCGCCGTCACGGTGGCCGCCGCGCTCGACCCCGCGGTGTTGCGCGGCCGCTCCGCGCAACAGGTGCCGCCGTTCCTGCGGGAGTTGGTGACGGTGTCCCGGCGGCGTCGCGGTACCGCGGCCAACGGCGTCGTGGAGTCGGCCTCGGGGCTGGCCCGGCGACTCGCCGGGCTGGACCGGGCCGGGCGGGACGAGGTGCTCGGCGAGCTGGTCCGCAGCCATGTCGCGGCGGTGCTCGGACATACAGATGCCACCGTGCTGGACACGACGCTCGAGTTCTCGTCCCTGGGCTTCGACTCGCTCACCGCCGTCGAGCTGCGCAACCGTCTCGGTGCCGCCACGGGACTCACCCTGCCCGCGACACTCATCTTCGAGCACCGCACACCGCAGGCGCTGGCCGCGTACTTCGCGGCGGAACTCGCGGACGGTGTCGAGGCCGCGGAGGGCGCCGCCGCGGCGCCTCCCGCGGCGGCGCGGGTCACCGACCCGGACTCGCTCAGCGGCATCTTCGTCCGGGCCTGCCGGGAGGGGCGGTTCGCGGAGATCGGCCCGGTGCTGAGGACGGCGGCCGACTTCCGTGACTCGTTCACGGGTCCGGCCGAGCTGGCGAAGCTTCCTCAGCTCACCTCACTGGCGCGGGGCGGCCGGGCGCCCCAGCTGATCTGCTTCCCGACCTTCGCCTGGAAGCCCAGCGTCTACCAGTACCTGCCGTTCGCGTCCGCGCTCCGGGAGCGCCGTACCGTCTCCGCGCTCGCGCTGCCGGGTTTCATGAGCGGCGAGCCGATCCCCGCCGACCTGGACGCCCTGGTGCGGACCCTGGCCGAGGCGATCCGGCAGAACGCCGGGGACGAACCGTACGCCCTGCTCGGCTACTCCAGCGGAGGGCTGATCGCGAGCGCGGTCGCCCGCCATCTGGAGGAGACCGGGTCCGGCGCGGCGGCGCTGGTGATGGTCGACACCCATTGGTGGGACACCGCCGGCGGGTTCGACCTGGACCCATGGGCCGCCGGCGTCCTGAGCGGGCTGCTGGACCGGGTCGGGGAGGGTGAGCACCAGGACGAGAACTGGGGCGACGCCTGGGTCACCGCCCGCGCCCGCTACCTCTATCTCGACTTCCGCCAGGCGGAGTTGGCGGCGCCCACGCTGCTCGTGCGGGCGGCCGACCCGCTGGGACCGGAGGGCTTTTGGCGGCGCGCCGACTGGGGCTTCGAGCACACGGCCATCGAAGCCCCGGGGGACCACTTCACGCTGATGGAGGGGGAGTTCGCGGCGAGCACCGCTCAAGCCGTCGACACCTGGCTGCGAGATCTTCCCGAGCGGCCCTGACCTCCGGACCCGAAACCGACGAAAGCCATACAGAGGAGAGGAACGGCAGTGCTCGAACTGGAGGGGCGGACGGCCTTCATCACCGGTGGTGCGCAGGGCATCGGGCTCGGCCTGGCCCGGGCCCTGGCCAAGCGGGGCGTACGGCTGGCCCTCGCCGACATCGACGTCGATCCGCTCGCCGAGGCGGGCAAGGAACTGTCGACGGTGACGGACGTGGCCACCTTCGCGCTGGACGTCACCGACCGCGACGCCTTCGCGCGGGTTGCCGACGAGGCCGAGGAGCGGCTCGGCCCGGTCACCCTGCTCTTCAACAACGCCGGTATCGGCGGGAGTTATCC
Organism: Streptomyces sp. NPDC000983; assembly: GCF_040299205.1. NCBI lineage: Bacteria > Bacillati > Actinomycetota > Actinomycetes > Kitasatosporales > Streptomycetaceae > Streptomyces > Streptomyces sp. NPDC000983. Next base: position 4,683 of record NZ_JBEPBM010000001.1, read on the forward strand.
GGTCAGCGCCATGAGCTACGAGCTGTGGGACCTGCTGCTGGGGGTCAACATCGGAGGCGTCGTCAACGGTCTCCAGACCTTCCTGCCCCGGATGATCGCCCGCGGGGAGCCGGCGCACGTCGTCAACACCGCCTCCACGGCCGGGCTCGCGCCCCAGGGCGGCCAGGGGGGCTACATGTACGAGGGCACCAAGGCCGGGGTGATCGGCCTGTCCGAGGGTCTGTCCCGGCAGTTGGGCCACGAGGGGCACCCGATCGGGGTGACGGTGCTCTGCCCGGGGCTGGTGGCCACGAGCATGGTCGCCACCAGCCGGGCCGCCCGCAGCCGTATCGACGGCGACCTCGGGCTCACGGCCGAGCAGGAGCAGGACCGGGAGAGGCTCCTCGGCGAACAGGACTTCTATCTCCAACAGCTCGGCATCTCCCCGGACGCGGTCGGCGAGATGCTGGTGGAGGGCGTACGGTCCGGGAAGCCGTACGTGATCACCGACCGGGGGGTGGCGGAACCGCTGGCCGCCCGCTCGAAGGCCCTGTTCATGGCGCTGCCCGCGGAGACCGAGCACGACCGGCGTATCGCCCGCCATGTCGCCGCGCAGATGCGGGAGGCCGCCCGCTCGGGCAGCAGGACCCACTGAGCGGGCCGCGACAGCGGGGGCGGAACCAGCGGATCCCACAGGGCCCGACGGTCCAGGGGCCCACCGGCCCAGGGGCCCGGACAGGTCCCGCCCCCACCTCCTCACGCCACGTCGCGCCGCCTGAACCCGCCGAGCCCGACCGCGACGAGTACGCCCGCGAGCAGGGCCAGCGCCAGCAGCGGTGCCGCCTCGAAGTCGGCCGACGGCATGTCGGGGACGTGGGTGAAGGGGGACAGGTTGATGATCGCCTGGTCCACCTTGAGCACCTCCCCGAACTGTCCGATGACCAGCACGAACGCCAGCGCCACCCAGGCGACGACGGTGTAGCGCGGCAACAGCCCGAAGAGCAGCGCGCACAGGCCGATCAGCGTCCACACGGCCGGCACCTGCGCCAGCGCGGCGCCCAGCACGCGCGGTACCTCGCCCGCGACGTCGCCGCTGTTGAGCCCGTGGGCCAGTCCCGCCGCCAGTCCGGCCGCGAAGAGCATGACCACCGATCCGACGGCGGCGACCGTCAGATGACTGCCCGCCCAGTTGATGCGCTGCACGGGCGTCGACAGCACCGGATCGACACGGTGCGCGGACTCCTCGCCCGAGAGCCGCAGCGCCGACTGGACGGCGTAGGCGCCGACGACGACGGCGATGAGCGAGGTGATGGTGGCCAGGAAGACGTCGACGATGCTGCCGGTGCCGCCGAGGTCGCGCAGCAGTTCGTCGATGTCGGGGTTGTCCTTGGCGACGTCGACCATGCCGTCGGCGACACCGCCGAACGCGGCGCCCACGATGACGAATCCGATCCCCCAGCCCAGCATCGAGCCCTTCTGCAGACGCCAGGCCAGCGCGAGCGGGGAACGCAGCGAGGTCGACGCCTCGACCGGTCCGAGCGTGGGCCGCAGCACGCCCGCGCCGATGTCCCGCCTGCCGATGAGCACGCCGACCGCGGGGACCAGCACGGCGACGGAGCCGACGAACAGCAGGCCCACCACCCAGTCCTCGTCGGTGTACGGGCGCATCATCTCGGCCCAGCCGATGGGGGAGAGCCAGGTCAGCCAGGACGGCCCGTCGTCGGAGGCGCTCGCCGCGTCACCGGTGGCGCGCAGCAGGTACGCCAGGCCCAGGACGGCGGAGGCCATGCCCGTCGCGGAACGGGTGTGCTCGGTGAGCTGGGCGGTGATCCCCGCGACGACGGCGAAGAACACGCCGACGCCCGCGCAGCCCAGGGCGAAGCACCAGGAACCCTCGGCGGGCAGGTCGGTGGACTGCAGGCCGAGGCCGAGGAACAGGGCGATGACCAGGTTCATCCCGGTGACCAGCAGAAGCGAGCTGGCGAGCCAGGCCCTGCGGCCGAGGACCGCGGAACCGGCCAGCTCGGCCCGGCCGCTCTCCTCCTCGGCGCGGGTGTGCCGCACGACCATGAGGATGCTCATCAGGCCGATGATCGTGGCCATGAAGGCGACCAGTTGGTAGGCGTTGATGCCGCCGGTCGTCGTCAGGTCGAAGGCGCGGCCGCCGAGGGCGAGCATCGCCGGGTTGGTCTCGACCGTCGTGGCGAGGTTCTGCCGCTCCTCGGGCGTGCTGTACAGGTCGTTGTTGCTCTGGGCGGACGCCGTGGTGAACAGCACGATGCCGATGATCCACGCGCTGGCCCGGACGCGGTCGAGGCGAAGGGCGAGACGCAGCAGCGTCCAGGTACCCGCGTAGTCCCTCACCGCTTGGCCTCCGCCTGGGCGTCGTCCCGGTCCTGCGCGGTGGTGTAGTGCCGCATGAACAGGTCTTCGAGGGTGGGCGGCCGGCTGACGAGGCTGCGCAGGCCCAGGGTCGTCAGATGCTGGACCGCGGTGTTGAGGTCACCGGAGTCGACGTCGAAGGTGACCGTGCGCCGGTCCTCGCTCCTCAACTGCACGTTGTGCACGCCGGGGAGGCGGGTCAGGCCGTCGACCGACTCGGTCAGCTCGGCCTGGATCGAGGTGCGGGTGAGATGGCGCAGTTCGGCGAGGCTGCCCGACTCCACCGTACGGCCGCTGCGGATGATGCTGACCCGGTCGCACAACTGCTCGACCTCGGACAGGATGTGGCTGGAGAGCAGGACCGTACGGCCGCGGCTGCGCTCCTCGCGGATGCAGTCCTGGAAGACCGACTCCATCAACGGGTCGAGCCCGGAGGTCGGTTCGTCGAAGATGAGCAGTTCGACGTCGGAGGCGAGGGCGGCCACGAGGGCCACCTTCTGGCGGTTGCCCTTGGAGTAGGCGCGGCCCTTCTTCTTCGGATCCAGTTCGAACCGCTCGATGAGTTCGTCCCGCCGCTTGCGGCTCGCGCCGCCCCGTAACCGGCCGAGCAGGTCGATGACCTCGCCGCCGGAGAGGGTGGGCCAGAGGGTCACGTCGCCGGGGACGTAGGCGAGCCGTTTGTGCAACTCGACGGCGTCCGCCCACGGATCGCCGTCGAGCAGCGTCACCTTGCCGCTGTCGTAGCGGAGCAGGCCCAGCAGGATGCGGATGGTGGTCGTCTTGCCCGCGCCGTTGGGGCCCAGGAATCCGTGCACCTCCCCGGCCTCGACGCTGAGGTCCAGCCCGTCAAGGGCTCGGGCGGGACCGAACGTCTTGACCAGTGAGGAGATTGAGATGGGTGGCGTCATGATTTTAACGGTACTTGAATATTTTGAAATGTGCGAGAACTGGAAGAACATCGAATGGCCGGTTAGAGTTGCGCCAGGAGGTGCGGTACACGTGGCCATAGGCAATGCAGAGTCGGTGAGCGGCGAGCCCGGGGGGTCGGACGGGGCGGTCGCGGGGGAGGCCCGTGCCGTGGAACGGCTCGCGAGCAGGTTCGCCGAGACGGGACTTCCGCGCATGTCCGCGCGGGTCTTCGCCGCCCTTCTGGTGTCCTCGAAGGGTGCGTTGACGGCCGCGGAGATCGGCCAGAATCTTTCCATCAGCTCCGGCACCGTCTCCACGGCGCTGCAGGGACTCGTCCGCATCGGACTGATCAGCCGCGAGAACCAGCCCGGTTCACGCCGGGACCTCTACCGGGTCCGCGAGGACCCGTGGCCCGACGTCTTCGCCATCCGCAGCCTCTGGCTGCGGGAGTTCGCGAAGAGTGCCGTCGAGGACGTCGAACTGCTCGACGCCTCCAACACCGCAGGGCGTGCCCGGCTGACGGACATGCGGGACTTTGGGCTCTTCGTCATGCCCAAGCTGGAGCAGATCGTCATCGACTGGCGCGAGCACCGGGCCTCGGCCGGCTCGCCCGACGTCGAGGACTCCGCCCGGGGCGCCTGACTCCCCGGCGCTCAGGAATGGCTGAACCGGGCGGTCAGCCGCCCGTCGGCGCCGGCGCCCGGGGTGGCGCGGGCCATGCCGAAGAGCGCGTGCACGGAGGCGCGGACCTGCGTGGCGACCGCCTCGGGGGTGGAGCTGTCGAGCTTGCCGTCGAGGTGGAGGAAGGCCAGGCCGTGGACGAGGGCCCAGACGGTGGTCGCCAGGGCGTCGGTGTCGTCCATGTCGGGGAACGCGTCGCGGACCAGGCCGTGGACGTAGTCGTTCATGACGGCGGTCGCGGCGACCCGTTCCTCGCTGGTGGGGTCGCAGGGCTCCGCGAACATCGCCCGGAACAGGGCCGGGTGGTCGAGCGCGAACCGCACGTAGGCCACGGCGACGGCGGCGAGGTCGTCGGGGGCGGACGGCCGGGGGTGCGCCGCCGCCAGTTGCTGGGCGAGTTCGCGGTAACCCTCTGCGGCGACCGCCGAGACGAGGGCGTCGCGGTCCGCGTAGTGACGGTAGGGGGCGGTCGCCGACACGCCGGCCCGGCGGGCCACCGCGCGCAGTGAGAGGGCGGCGCTGCCGTCCTCCTCCAGCAGCTCCCGCGCCGCCCGCAGACAGGCGGCGCGCAGATCACCGTGGTGATACGTACTGGTCTGCGACATCGGCGGCACTTCCTCATGTTTACGGTGCTTGCATGATACCTGCATGTAAATGGTGCATACATCGTACGGGGTGAGGCGCCGGAGCACGGGCCGTTGCGGATGACACCGTTCGGGCCCCTCCCGCCTGCGGCCGGGCATGCCGTCGCCGACCGTTGACTCATGAAACAGAGCACCTTCTCCGAGGTGAAGGACGCCGTGACCCTGCGGGCGACGGTCCTGGTGATCGGGGTCATCGCCCTTCAGCTGCTCTTCATCGCCTCCTACGTGGGCGCCCTGCACGAACCCAGACTGAAGGACGTGCCCTTCGGCGTCGTAGCACCCCAGACCCTGGCCGAGCGCACCGTGACCCGGCTGGAGGAACTGCCCGGTGCGCCCCTGGACCCGCGGGCCCTGCCCGACGAGCAGGCGGCGCGGGAGCAGATCGAGAACCGGCAGATCGACGGGGCCCTGGTGGTGCGCCCGTCCGGAACCACCGACACCCTGCTCGTCGCCTCGGGCGGCGGACGGGCCCTCTCCCTCGCGCTGGACACGCTCGTGAGCACCCTGGAGAAGAGCGAGGGCCGCACCGTCCGCACCGTCGACGTGGCCCCCACCTCCCGCCACGACTTCAACAGCCTGTCCTCGTTCTACCTGGTCATCGGCTGGTGCGTCGGCGCCTACCTGTGTGCGTCGATCCTGGCGATCAGTTCCGGTGCCCGTCCGGCCAACCCCGTCCGCGCGGCGACGCGCCTGGGCACGATGACGCTGGTCTCACTGGTCGGCGGACTCGGCGGCGCGATCATCGTCGGGCCGATCCTGGGCGCCCTGCCGGGCGGCGTGTGGGCCCTGTGGGGGCTGGGCGCGCTGCTCATCTTCGCCGTCGGCGCCGCCACGCTGGCCCTCCAGGGACTCTTCGGGGTGGTCGGCATCGGCCTGGCGATCCTGCTGATCGTGATCGCCGGCAACCCGAGCGCCGGCGGCGCCTTCCCCGCGCCGATGCTCCCGCCGTTCTGGGAGGCGATCGGCCCGGCCCTGCCACCGGGCGCGGGCACCTGGGCCGCCCGCTCGATCTCCTACTTCCACGGCAACGACATGACCTCGTCCCTGCTGGTCCTGTCGGCGTGGGCGGTCGCCGGCGTCCTCATCACCATGCTCGCGGCCGTACTGCGCCAGCGCCGGGAATAGGGCCCCGGACGGTGGATGAACGCGAGACCGGAACCCGTGCGGCACCCGGCAGGCGCTCAAGGCGCCTCCGGCCGGCCCGCGCCCGCGCTCCCGGGGTCGGTGAGGCCGCTCGCCGGGTTGCGTACGGCCAGGACCGCCGCGCCGATGTCCGCCGTCGCCCGGGGATCGGTGAGGGAGCGGCCCGTGAGTTCCTCGACGCGCCGCAGACGGTAACGGACGGTGTTGGGATGCACGAAGAGACTCTGGGCCGCGGCGGCGGCCGAACCCGCGGCGGCGAACCAGTGCTCCAGCGTCCGCAGCAGACGCGACCGCTCCCCGGCCGGCAGGTCGAGCACCGGCTGGAGGACCACCTCCACCAGATGGGCGGCCTCGGCCGGGGCCGCCGCCACCACCATGGCCAGCGGGTTGTCGTCGAAGCGGGCCACACCCGGGCCGGGACCCGCCGACCCGGACAGGGCCAGCCGGGCGAAGCGCAGGGCCCGCGGGGTCTCCCGCAGCGAGCGGAAACAGGGGCTGAAGCCCACCCGGGCGCGGGTGCCGCGCAGGATGCGCAGGCATGTGCTCTCCGCCGTCGTCGAGGGCAGGGCGATCAGGACGAGCTGCTGGTCGGGCAGCAGCCGCCAGGCGGAGGGCAGCTCCGCCGCCCGCAGCGCGGCCTCGACCCCCGCCAGCGGCTCCTCGCCCGGTGCCGCGGCCTCCGCGACGGCGACCGCGTACGGGCCGTGCTCGGGCAGCCCCAGCTCACGGGCGGCCTCCCACAGGGTGCGGTCGGTGATGATGCCGGTGAACAACGCCTCCACCAGGGCCGAGCGCCTGGCCTGCCCCCGCGAGGTCAGCTCCGCCGCCGTCTCCCGATAGGCCACCGCCACGGCCTCGGCGTACAGACCGGACAGCGCCCAGAACCCCGTGGACTGCGCGACCAACTGGGCGTCGGTGACCTCCGGGCGGGTCCGCGCCTCGGCGAGGATCTCCGTCCACAGCAGCTCGGAACCGATCCGGTACGCGTGCAGGGTGTCCGCCAGCGGAACGCCCTGCTCGGCCCGCACCCGCCCGGTCTCGCGCGCCGAACTCGCGTCCGGGGTGCCGCCGAGGCGCAGATGGCTGAGGATGAGGTCCGCGTTGGCGGTGCAGGACCGGCGCAGCGACTCCAGGGGGATCAGGGACTCGTCCTGGTAGGCGTCGACTTCCGAGCGGATCCGCAGCGCCATCCGCCCACCCAGCTCGGGAAGCCGGGCCAACAGCGCCGCCGCCACGCCGGAAAGTTCCATCTTCGCAGCTTAACGGCCCCGAATTGTTCCCCGGGACAATCCCGGAGGGCGACTGCTGTCCGGGCGCCCATTGGTAACCGCCGAATGCGGCGACAGTATGTCGGCGATGTAAACATTCGATGTTCCGGGTGACGGAGGCGAGCATGGCCAATCTGGCAGGGTTCCTCGTGGAGACGGCGCGGCAGCAGCCCGAGCGCCCCGCGCTGCGCCTGGGGGAACAGGTCATCACCTACGCGGAGCTGGACGACCGCACCGCACGCGCCGCCGCCCTGCTCAGGGCCGAGGGAGTGCGACCGGGCGACCGGGTGGCGCTGATGCTGCCCAACGTCCCCGAGTTCGTCGTCCTCTACTACGGAGCCCTGCGCGCCGGAGCGGTCGTGGTTCCGATGAACCCGCTGCTGAAGACCAGGGAGACGGAGTTCCACCTCGCCGACTCCGGAGCGGTCCGGCTCTTCGAGTGGCACCAGGCGCCGGGCGAGGGCGCCCAGGGCGCGGCCGCCGCGGGAGTGCGGCACACCGCCGTCGAACCCACCGCGTTCGCCACCACGCTCGCCGGGTACGAGCCGCTGACCGCGCTCGCCGACACCGACGACGAGGACATGGCCGTCCTGCTCTACACCTCCGGCACCACCGGCCGGCCCAAGGGCGCCGTCCTCACCCATGCCGGTCTGCGCCACAACACCGAGGTCAACGGCGTCGAGATCCAGCGGATGACCCCCGACGACGTCGTGGTGGGCTGCCTGCCCCTGTTCCACATCTTCGGGCAGATCTGCACCATGAGCACGGCCGTCCGCAGCGGCGCCTCGCTGGTGCTGATCCCCCGGTTCGAGCCGGGAGCCGTACTGGAGGCCATCGCCCGCGAGCGCGCCACCGTCTTCGAGGGCGTACCGACCATGTACGCGGCGCTGCTCCAGCACCCCTCGCAGGCGGACGTCTCCACGCTGCGCATGTGCATCTCCGGCGGCGCCTCCCTGCCGGTGGAGATCCTGCACGGCTTCGAGCGGCGCTTCGGCTGCCCGGTGCTGGAGGGCTTCGGCATGTCCGAGACCAGCCCGGTCGTCACCTTCAACCACCCCGACCGCCCCCGCAAGGCCGGCTCCATCGGCACCCCCATCCGCGACGTGGAGGTGCGGCTCCTGGACGACACGGGGCAGGACGTCGCCCCCGGCGAGATCGGTGAACTCTCCGTGCGGGGCCCCAACGTGATGAAGGGCTACTGGAACCGCCCCGCGGAGACCGAGGCCGCCGTCCCCGACGGCTGGCTCCGCAGCGGTGACCTCGCCCGCCGGGACGACGACGGCTACCTGTACATCGTCGACCGCAAGAAGGACATGATCATCCGCGGTGGGTACAACGTCTACCCGCGCGAGATCGAGGAGCTCCTGCACGAGCACCCGGCCGTCGCCCTGGCCGCGGTACTGGGCATCCCGCACCCCGAACTCGGCGAGGAGATCGCGGCCGTGGTCGTCCTGCGCCCCACCGCCGAGGCCACCGCCGACGAACTGCGCCAGTACGTCAAGGACCGCGTGGCCGCCTACAAGTACCCGCGCCACGTACAGCTCGTGGACCAGCTCCCGCTGGGCCCGAGCGGCAAGATCCTCAAACGGGAGATCACCGTGCCGACGCGCTGAACCCCGCGACGACCGGCCGTTCCGGCCGAGAGGCGCCCGCCGGGCAGCTGTGCCCGGTGGGCGCCTCCCCTGGAAAGGAGCCGAGCCCTAGAAGAACCCGAGCTTCTTCGGCGAGTAGCTGACCAGCAGGTTCTTGGTCTGCTGGTAGTGCTCCAGCATCATCTTGTGCGTCTCGCGGCCGATGCCCGAGCCCTTGTACCCGCCGAACGCGGCGTGTGCCGGGTAGGCGTGGTAGCAGTTGGTCCACACGCGGCCCGCCTGGATCGCGCGTCCGGCGCGGTAGGCGGTGTTGGCGTCCCGGGTCCACACGCCCGCGCCCAGCCCGTACAGCGTGTCGTTGGCGATCTTGATGGCGTCGTCGAAGTCGTCGAAGGAGGTCACCGAGACCACCGGGCCGAAAATCTCCTCCTGGAAGATCCGCATCCGGTTGTTGCCCTCGAAGATCGTCGGCTGGACGTAGTAGCCGCCCTTCAGTTCGCCGTCGTGCTCGATGCGCTCCCCGCCGGTGAGGACCCGGGCGCCCTCCTGCCGGCCGATGTCCAGGTAGGAGAGGATCTTCTCCAACTGGTCGTTGGAGGCCTGGGCGCCGATCATCGTGTCCGTGTCGAGCGGATGGCCCGTCTTGATCAGCTCCGTGCGGGCGACCGCCGCCTCCATGAACTCGGCGTAGTGGCCGCTCTGTACCAGCGCCCGCGACGGACAGGTGCACACCTCGCCCTGGTTCAGGGCGAACATGGTGAACCCTTCGAGGGCCTTGTCGCGGAAGTCGTCGTCCGCCCGCCAGACGTCCTCGAAGAAGATGTTCGGGGACTTGCCGCCGAGTTCGAGGGTGACCGGGGTGATGTTCTCCGAGGCGTACTGCATGATCAGCCGGCCGGTCGTGGTCTCGCCGGTGAACGCCACCTTCGCCACCCGCGGGCTGGACGCCAGCGGCTTGCCCGCCTCCACGCCGAAGCCGTTGACCACGTTGAGCACGCCCGCCGGCAGCAGGTCGGAGATCAGGCTCAGCCAGTAGTGGATCGAGGCCGGGGTCTGCTCGGCCGGCTTGAGCACGACCGCGTTGCCCGCGGCGAGGGCGGGGGCGAGCTTCCAGGTCGCCATCAGGATGGGGAAGTTCCACGGGATGATCTGCGCGACCACGCCGAGCGGCTCGTGGAAGTGGTACGCCACCGTGTCGTCGTCGATCTCGCCGAGCGAGCCCTCCTGCGCCCGGACCGCGCCCGCGAAGTAGCGGAAGTGGTCGATGGCGAGGGGGATGTCGGCCGCCAGCGTCTCGCGCACCGGCTTGCCGTTCTCCCAGCTCTCGGCGACCGCCAGCCGCTCCAGGTTCGCCTCCATCCGGTCGGCGATCTTCAGCAGGATGTCGGAGCGCTCGGTCACCGAGGTCCGGCCCCAGGCCGGGGCGGCCGCGTGCGCCGCGTCCAGGGCCCGCTCCACGTCCTCCGCCGTGCCGCGCGCGATCTCGGTGAACGGCTGCCCGTTCACGGGGGAGGGGTTCTCGAAGTACTGCCCCCGAAGCGGCGGCACGTACTCACCGCCGATGAAGTGGTCGTAGCGCGCCTGGTAGGAGACGATCGCGCCCTCGGTCCCGGGTGCCGCGTAACGGGTCATGCCGGCCTGCCTCCCTGCTGCAGCGCTGCCCGCCGTTGGACAGCTCTCGCCGCGAGGCTAGGCAGCGGGAGGTTGCAAGGACGTTGCGCGGCGCGGGTGCTGCCCACCGCTCATGCCGTCGCCGTCGCCGTCGTCAGCGTGGTGCGCGGGCCGGCGGGGCCGCCAGCTCCGACTCCAGGGCCGCGAGCCGCGAGCGGACCGTGGCCGTCGGACGTACGGCGGCCAGGGCGCGCCACACGTCGAGGTCGTCCTCGCCCCACGCCGCGTGCGCCCAGTCCGCCAGCAGATCGGGGTCCCGGCGGGCGATCAGCGCCGAACGCAGTCCGTCGGCGAGCCGTCGTCTGACCCGTACCACCGCCGGCGCCTGGGAGCCCGGCAGCAGCGGACCGGTGTACGCGGCCGCCGCCGAACTGACCGCCCCCGCCGCCAGCCGCCGCTCCACCACGAACACGTCGCACTCGACCGGCACGGTGAGCCGGTAGGGCCGCGACGCCAGCAGCGCCGGGCCCAGGATCCGCCGCAGCCGGGCGAGTTCGGCCCGCAGGGTCACCGGGGTCACCGACTCGTCCTCGTACAGCGCGCACAGCAGCTCGTCGCCGGTCAGCCCCTCCGGATGGCGGGCCAGCAGCACGAGGATCTCGCTGTGCCGCCGGCTGAGCCGCATCCGGCGGCCACCGGTGGTCAGTTGGGCCTCGTCGCGGCCCAGCGCGGACAGCTCGTGCGTGTCGGCCGTCGGCCCCGCCGGTTCGAGCAGCGCCAGATGGGACTCGGCCGCCCTCGCGACGGCCTGTACGAAGCCGAGGCTGTGCGGATGCGCCAGGCCGTCGCCGCCGGTGATGTCGACCGCCCCGAGCACCCGCCCGGTGCGCGGGTCGTGCACCGGTGCCGCCGCACACGTCCAGGGCTGCACCCGCCGGATGAAGTGCTCCGCCGCGAACACCTGGACCGGCCGGCCGACCGCCACCGCGGTGCCCGGCGCGTTCGTCCCGACCGCCGCCTCCGACCAGCGGGCGCCGGGGACGAAGTTCATCCGGCCCGCTTTGCGCCGTGTGCTGGGATGCCCCTCCACCCACAGCAGCCGGCCGTGCTCGTCGCACACCGCCAGCAGATGCTCCCCGTCCGCCGCGAACGAGCCCATCAGCTCACGGAACAACGGCATCACCCGGGCCAGCGGATGCTCCGCGCGGTAGGCGCCCAGGTCGCTGTCGAGGAGCTCCACGCTCGCCGCCCCGTCGGGCCCCACGCCCGCTCTCGCGGAACGGCGCCACGAGTCGGCCACCACGGCGCGCACCGGCTTCGGCACCGTGCCCGCCAGCGTGAACGTCTCATGCGCGCGGCGGAGCATCCGCGCGCGTTCGGCAGGGTCGGCCCCCGGCTCCAGGGCCACCCACTCATCGGTCAACTCGGCCTCCCCGGACGGCGATGCGCTGTGGGGACATCGTCACTCCGAGTGCGGGCCCGGACAACCTTTTCGACCGCGGTCACCCGTACGACTGACCCCTCGCCCTGCTCACGCGGCCTCGACGAGCGCGAGGTAACGCTCCCAGTCCCAGTGCGGGCCCGGGTCGGTGTGGTCGGTACCGGGCACCTCGTAGTGGCCGATGATGTGCCTCCTGTCTCTCGGGATGCCGTGTCGGGCGCAGATCGCCGCGGTCAGCGCGGCCGACCTCGCGTACAGGACGTCGGTGAAGTACGCGGGTCGGTCCACCCAGCCCTCGTGTTCGATGCCGATGCTGCGGGTGTTGTGGTCCCAGTCCCCGGCGTGCCAGGCGATGTCCGACTCACGGACGCACTGCGCCACATGTCCGTCGGAGGAACGGACGACGTAGTGCGCGGACACCTTCTTCCGCGGGTTCCTGAACACGCTCAGGGTGCTGCGGTAGCCGGTCTGCGTGACATGGACGACGACCAGGTCCACACGGTGGTCGACGGGACGGCGGGCGGTGGTGAAGTTGGACGCGTTCGCGGGCTGCCACTCGGCGGTGGGGTGGTCGGGAGCCGGTATGTGTGCCCCCGCCCGCGGCTCGGGGAGCAGGGCGTAGGGCACGGCGGCCAGGGCCGCTCCCCTGAGCAGGAGTCGTCGGCCGGCTCGCCCTGTACTGGTCGGTGGTTGGGCCCGTTGCATGTGAGGTGGTGCCTCCCCTTCGCGGACGGCGCAGGTGCGGGTGCTGGCCGGTCGGCGCGGCGGGGGGCGCGTACCGGGTGCGGGGCGGGAGCGCCTCGCGTGAATCACGGTACGGCGTGCGGGGGTTGGCCGGCCGAGGGCGCCGTCGGTCGGTGGACAGGGCGCGGGGTGTGGAAAACCTGGCCACCCGTGGGGGTGAACCGGGCCGGGGGAGGCGTGGTTCGGGTGCGCGGACCGTGGCTTGAGCGGGGGCGCCGCAGGCTCAGGTCCGGACCGCCGCCACTGCTGCCGCAGGCTCGGGCCCGCCCCGCCACAGGCTCAGGCCCGCGCCGCCGCCACCGCCGCCGGATCGTCCAGTACCCCCCGCACCACCCAGTGCGCGGCGCCCAGCAGTGGTCCCTCGGAGCCCAGCCGGGACACCGACACCGGACAGGCCGCACCCGAGGTCCGGCCGTCCAGTTCGGCCTCCAGTGAGGGAAGCAGCCAGGGCGCGAGCCCGGCCAGCGCGCCGCCGAGCACCACGCTCTCGGGGTCCAGCAGATTGACCGCTCCGGTCAGCGCGACCCCGAGCGCGGCGCCCGCGTCACGCAGCGCGCCCCGTACAGCGGCGTCGCCCTCGGCCGCGCGCCCCGCGAGCAGGCCGACCCGGTCCTCGCCCGGTTCCAGACCGGCGGCCCGCAGTACCGCCCCCTCACCGGCGTACTGCTCCAGACAGCCGCGCCCCCCACACGGACACGGCAACCCCTCCGGCCGTACCGGCACATGCCCCAGTTCGCCCGCGAAACCCCTGGTTCCGCGCAGCAGTTGCCCCTCCACGACGACCGCCGCGCCGATGCCGATCTCCGCCGACACATGCAGGAAGTCGCGCGGTGTGCCCTCGCCGAGCCAGAGTTCGGCCAGGGCGCCGAAGTTGGCCTCGTTGTCCACGGTCAGGGGCGGATGTTCGGGCAGCAGGGCCCCGAGGTCGACGTCGTGCCATTCGAGGTTCGGGGCGCGCACGACCGTACGGCCGTCGCGGGCCACCAGACCGGGCACGGCCACCGCGAGCCCCGCCGGCCACAGGCCCTGTCCCTCGGCCTCCGCGACGACGCCGCGCACCAGCTCGGTCAGTTCCCGGATCACCGGTTCGGCGGCGCGTCCGCGGTTCGCGCCGTGCCGTACGGCGCTCGCCCGGACCGCGCCCCGCAGATCGACCGCGCACACCGCGAGGTGGTCGACGCCGATCTCGGCGCCGAGGCCGGCCGGGCCGTGGGCGCTGACGGCCAGCGCCGAACCGGGCCGGCCCACCCGTCCTGGCCGCTCGGGGCCCAGCTCCTCCAGCAGGCCCGAGCGGATCAGCTCGTCGACGAGGGTCGACACCGCGGCACGCGTCAGTCCGATCCGGGAGGCGACGGCGGCCCGGGAGAGCGGCCCCTCGGAGCCGACGGTGTGCATCACCCGGGCCAGGTTGCGGCGGCGCATGCCCTGCTGGGTGTCGGGCAGCACACGCCCCGGACCGGACGGGTGGGGTTCGTGCAGCGGTGCGGTCATGCCTCCGTCAGTCCTGGGTCGAGGTGCGGGCGGTCGCGGTGGGTGCCGTCACCGGGCCGATGGGCTCCGTTCCAGCAGCGGGGCCGCGTCGGAGAGTACCCCGGCGATCCGTGCGAGCGTCGCCTCGTCCCGCTCCACGGCGTCCAGGACGGGGCCGGCGGCGGTGTTCCAGCGGCGGGCGACGGCCGCCGGGTCCTCGCCGGTCAGCAGGCCGGCCGCCTGGGCCGCGGCACCGAGCGCCACCAGCTCCTTGGCCTCGGGGACCTGCACCGGGCGGCCCGACAGCCGCCGTACCGTCTGCTGCCAGGCGGTGCCCCGTGCGCCGCCGCCGATCAGCAGCAGCGGCGCCGAGCGGTCCGCGTCCGCGTCGAGCACCAGGTCGAGCGCGCCGAGCAGGGAGTGCACGGCGCCGTCGTAGGCGGCCTGGAGGAGCTGGCCCGCGGTCGTGTCGTGGCGCAGGCCCAGCAGCAGCCCCGAGGCGCCCGGCAGGTTCGGGGTGCGCTCGCCGTCCAGATAGGGCAGGAGCGTGACGTCCGCCGTGGGCTCCACCGCCTCGCGGTCCAGGCCCAGCAGGGCCGCCACGCGGTCGACGGCGAGGGTGCAGTTCAGGGTGCAGGCGAGCGGCAGCCAGTCGCCGTGCGCGTCGGCGAAGCCCGCCACCGTGCCGGTCGGATCCGCGGGGCGGTTCCTGGCCACGGCGTACACCGTGCCGGAGGTGCCCAGGCTGAGCACCGGGGTACCGGGGCGCAGGCCGAGGCCGAGCGCGGCGGCGGCGTTGTCGCCGGTGCCGGCGGCGACCAGGGTTCCCTTGGCGAACGGCAGGTCGTGATGGGTGCGCACGGTGCCCGCCACCTCGCCGGGCCGCACCACGCGGGGCAGCAGTGCGGGGTCCAGGCCCACGTGCGCGAGGGTCTCCTCGTCGTAGGCCTCCGTCCCCGACGCCCACCAGCCGGTGCCGGAGGCGTCGCCGCGGTCGGTCGTGCCCTGCCCGGTGAGGCGCTCGGTGAGGTAGTCGTGGGGGAGCCGTACCGACTGCGTCGCGCGGACGGCCTCCGGCTCGTGCTCGGCCAGCCACGCCCACTTCGTCACCGTGAAGGAGACGCCGGGCACGCTGCCGGTGCGTTCCGCCCAGCCCTTGGGGCCGCCCAGTTCCTCGACGAGACGGCGGGCCTGCGGGGCGGAGCGGACGTCGTTCCACAGGATCGCCGGGCGGACCGGCTCGCCCCGCCCGTCCAGGGTGACCAGGCCGTGCTGCTGGCCGCCGATCGACACCGCGGCCGCCTCGCGCGCGGCGTCACCGCACTGGCGCAGCGCCTCGCACAGGGCGTCCCACCACTGCCGGGGGTCCGATTCGCGGCCCGCGCCCGAGGACACGGTGTGCGGGGCCTGGCCGCTCGCGACGACCACCCCGGTGGCCGCGTCCACGACGAGGGCCTTGGTCGACTGGGTGGACGTGTCCACGCCGACGACGAGCGGTCCTTCGGCTGCTGACATCGGGCTCTCCTCCTGTGCGGCTCGGGTTCCCTGCGGCTCGTGTCCTGACCCGAGGACACCTGTTCTCTTCCCAGGGACGCGAGTGCATACTAATTTGTAAAGTGCCATGACGAAATAGTCGGCAGCAATCAGTCGGAGCAGGCGAGGAGCCGCGGCATGAACTACCAGCCCACCCCCGAGGACAAGTTCACCTTCGGCCTGTGGACCGTCGGCTGGCAGGGACGGGACCCCTTCGGCGACGCCACCCGGCGCGCCCTCGACCCGGTCGAGACGGTCCAGCGCCTGGCCGGGCTCGGCGCCCACGGCGTCACGTTCCACGACGACGACCTGATCCCCTTCGGGTCCTCCGACACCGAGCGCGAGGCGCACGTCAAGCGCTTCCGGCAGGCCCTGGACGCCACCGGCATGGCCGTGCCGATGGCCACCACCAACCTCTTCACCCACCCCGTCTTCAAGGACGGCGCCTTCACCGCCAACGACCGCGACGTGCGCCGCTACGCCCTGCGCAAGACGATCCGCAACATCGACCTGGCCGCCGAGCTGGGCGCGAAGACCTACGTCGCCTGGGGCGGCCGCGAGGGTGCCGAGTCCGGCGCCGCCAAGGACGTGCGCGTCGCCCTGGACCGCATGAAGGAAGCCTTCGACCTGCTCGGCGAGTACGTCACCGACCAGGGCTACGACCTGCGCTTCGCCATCGAGCCCAAGCCGAACGAGCCGCGCGGCGACATCCTGCTGCCCACCGTCGGCCACGCGCTGGCGTTCATCGAGCGCCTGGAGCGCCCCGAGCTGTACGGCGTCAACCCCGAGGTCGGCCACGAGCAGATGGCCGGGCTGAACTTCCCGCACGGCATCGCCCAGGCCCTGTGGGCGGGCAAGCTCTTCCACATCGACCTCAACGGCCAGTCCGGCATCAAGTACGACCAGGACCTGCGCTTCGGCGCCGGCGACCTGCGCGCCGCCTTCTGGCTCGTCGACCTGCTGGAGAGCGCCGGGTACGACGGGCCGCGCCACTTCGACTTCAAGCCGCCGCGGACCGAGGACCTGGACGGCGTGTGGGCGTCCGCCGCGGGCTGCATGCGCAACTACCTGATCCTCAAGGAGCGCGCCGCCGCCTTCCGCGCGGACCCGCAGGTCCAGGAGGCGCTCAAGGCCTCGCGGCTGGACGAGCTGGCGCAGCCCACCGCGGCCGACGGCCTCCAGGCGCTGCTCGCCGACCGTGCCGCCTTCGAGGACTTCGACGCCGAGACGGTCGCCGCGCGCGGGATGGCCTTCGAGCAGCTCGACCAGCTCGCCATGGACCACCTGCTGGGGGCGCGTGGCTGACCGGTCACCCGCGCGTGCCGGTGCCGCGTGCGGGGCGCACCCACCGGGGTTGCGCTTCGCGCGTGGCACCGCGCCGTGCGCGTCGGCCGTGGACCGGGGGCGCGCGATTTCGCCGCGCGACCCCGTGGAACACGGCGGAATCGCGCGGTCCGTGAGATCGGCGGGTATCAACTTCCGCGAGCCGCTCGCGTGATCGCGGCCCGGGGGCGACGCTGGACGGTATGGCCATTCCGCCCGTACCGCCTCAGCCTCCCGGTCCGCCGGGCGACACACCGCCCGCGGGCGGTGGTTACGGACCGCCCCCCGACGGCTTCGGACCGCCCCCCTACGGACCGCCACCGGACGACGCACCGCCACCGGGCGGGGGCCCCGGCAGGCGGTTCAATCCGCTCCTCGCCCTGCTCGCGGTGCTGGTGACCTGCGGGGCCGTCGCCCTGGTGGTGATGCTGGCCTCGGGCGGCGACGACCCGCCTGCGGAGAAGTCCCCGTCCGAGAGCAGCGCGAGCGCGAGGCCGTCCTTCAGCATCCCCACCGAGCTGCCCAGCAGGCTGCCGAGCGAACTGCCCACCTCACTGCTGCCGTCGGGGTTCCCCACCGAGGTGCCGAGCGATCTGCCCAGCGCGATCGAGTCGCTGCTGCCCGACCTCGACGACGTGGAGCTGCCCTGAACCGGGAACGGCACACGCGCGTGGCCGGCCGGAACCGACCGCCACGCGCGCGTACCGGTGTCCGTCAGAGGCCGCGCGGCAGACGGACGTAGACGACCTTCGTCTCGATGCCGCTGTCGACCAGCCGGCCCTGCGCGTCGAACGCGCCGGTACCGTCGCTCATACCGAAGTCGTTGTCGTTGATCAGGGCCAGCGTGCGGTGGTCCACGCGCGCGACGCCCTCGATCTTGCCCGGGATCCCCGCGACCGTGCCCAGGTCGACGACCAGCTTCTTGGCGAGGACGGGCACGCCCGCGGCGGCGGGGTCGTCCAGCTGCTCCAGCGACGGCGAGGTGGTGTCGTCGTCCCACACGTCGCCGAGGATGTCCGACTTGCGGTCGAGCCGCACCAGGTGCAGCCGGGCGGCCTTGTCGGTGCGCTCCTCCACCAGCAGCCGGTCGCCGCCCACTGCGACCACCGAGGAGATCTTCAGCTCGGAGGTGTCGTCCTCGCTCGGGTCCACCACGTTCACCGCGTCGAAGCGGTACGCGTACTCGGCGGTGACCGCCTTCTTCTTAGGCGAGAAGCGCAGCAGACGGGTGGTGCGCGAGTTCTCGCCGGCGTCGCCGTCGGGCAGGGAGAGCGGGCTCTGCACGGCCAGCACCAGGTCACCGCCCGGCAGTTGGGCGAGCCCCTCGAAACCGCGGTTGATCTTTCGGTGCAGCAGCACGGCGGGCAGCGCCTCGACCACCGGATAGCCGGCACCGGTCAGGTTCAGCCCCTCGGGCACGTACCGCGTGAGCACCTTGCCGCGCGCCGAGACGTGCACCAGCGAGGGCCCGTACTCGTCGACCAGCCAGAAGCTGCCGTCCTCGGCCCGCACGATGCCCTCGGTGTCCAGACCGTTCGGGTTGTACGACAGGGCCGTGGTCGCGTTGTACGAGTACGGCGCCTCGTCGCGGCCCTCCTGGTTGGACAGCCCCGTCACCGGCTTGCCGGAGGAGGTGGTGATCGGGATCGCGTCGATCACCCGTACGGATCCGCCGGTGACACGGATCTTGACGATCGCCGGGTCGAAGCCGGGCACCGGGAAGGTGCGGCGCTTGGTGCCGTCCACCTTGATCTGGCCGTTGGGGCCGCGGTCGGTGACGGTCCAGAACTCGCCCTCGCGGCCGGTCGGGTAGATGTCGCTGCCGATGCCGCCGAGGTCGACACCCCGGTCGTCGGCGACCGTGCCCGGCAGCAGCGCGTTGCTGAACGCGGCGAGCGGGATGTCGCCGAGGGTGGCGGTGGAGACGACCCGGGCGTCGTCGGACGGAGCGCCCGCGGCGGGCCCGGTGGCCGCGAGGACGGCCACGACGGCGAGGGGTACGCCCGCTGCGACGGAACGGTGGACGCGGCGCCGGCCGGTGGCGTGCGGGGACATCGGGGCCTCCTGAGGACCAGGTTCGGTGACAGTGGCCAGATTTGGCCCCTGTGCCGAACGCTGCGCGATCAACGGGTGAACGGGGGACGTCGGTCGATCGTCGAGCCGACGTCCCACCTCCCTTCCGCGCGCCGGACCCCCAGGTCACCGCGGAGAAGCGGCCCCGACTCCCGCGGAGGCGAGCGCGGTCGCCGGGTCCCCCGCCGGGCCGCCGGCCGGCACCCAACGGCCCCGCTCCTTCAGATACGGCCACCAGCGGCCGTCCCCGTCGAGCCGCACCTGCGCCGTCGTACCGACGGCCGTCCAGCGGTTGCCCCGGGCCCGCAGCGCCGGCCGCTCGTCCTCGTCCCAGGCCGATTCCAGGGCCGCACGCGCGCGTGCGAGGGCCTCGCCCTCCACCGTCCACTC
Source organism: Streptomyces sp. NPDC000983 (assembly GCF_040299205.1). Classification (NCBI taxonomy): domain Bacteria; kingdom Bacillati; phylum Actinomycetota; class Actinomycetes; order Kitasatosporales; family Streptomycetaceae; genus Streptomyces; species Streptomyces sp. NPDC000983. The sequence continues at coordinate 23,866 of NZ_JBEPBM010000001.1, forward strand.
CTCCTCCAGCACGGACAGCGCCGCCGCCCCGCCCAGCTCCCAGGCCCGCACGGCCAGCGCCAACTGCTCCCGGCCGCGCCCCGAACCGGCGGCCAGCCGTTCCGCCACCGCCGCCCCGGCCGCCCCCGCGGCGAGCCGGACCGCGTCCTGGGACAGGGGCAGACCGACGGGCACCGCGTGCTCCGGCCGCCCGCTCGAAGCGGCGCCCAGCAGCCGGTGCGCCTCCGCCGCGGTCCGGGCGGCGAGGTACTCCAGGGCCACGAAGTCGGTGCCCGCCGGCGCCGGCGTCTCGGTGTCCAGGGAGGGCGGCACCCCCGGCTCGGCGGGGCGTGCGGGGAGTCCCGGGAGCGGCGGCAGGATGTCACCGGCCGCGAACGCCTCCGCCGCGTCCACGCCCTCCGGCTCCGGCGCCGCCACCGCGGGGGCCGCGCTGCGGGCCTGGAGGTCGTCCAGCAGGGCGCGTTCACCCCGGCCCCGCATCAGCAGCAGCACGAAGGGGTCCTGGTCCAGCAGACGCGCCACCTGGTAGCACAGGGCCGCCGTGTGCCCGCAGTGGTCCCAGGCCCCGCAGTCGCACTCCGGTTCCAGGTCGCCCAGGCCCGGCAGCAGTTCGACACCGGTGGCCGCCGCGTCCTCGACCAGGTGCGGCGGCATGTCGCGGTCCAGCAGCGCCGCCACATGTCCGGCCCGCTCCACGGCCGTGTCCAGGAACCTGTCCCACTGCTCACCCGACAGCTCCTCCAGCACAACGTCCGCGCGGTGGAGCGTGCCGTCGCGGTCCCGGACGACGGCCGTGATCCGCCCGGGGCGGACCGACACCGCGCCCACGGCGCCCGCACGCGCCAGCCGGCGCCCCGCCTTGAGCTGTCCAAAGTCCAGCGCCGTGTCCTCCAGCGCCTTCAGCCAGGCCCGGCCCCACCAGGTCTGCGCGAAGCCCCTCCCGGCCGCGGGAGGCAGCGCCCCGAACGTGCGCTCCACGTCCGCGTACTCGTCACGCCCCGCCATCACGCGCCCCCTCGCAGTTCGACCAGCTCGGCCAGTTCGGCGTCCGTCAGCTCCGTCAGCGCCGCCTCACCGGAGCCCAGCACGGCGTCGGCCAGTTCCTTCTTCCGGCTCAGCATGTCGGCGATCCGGTCCTCGACGGTGCCCTCGGCGATCAGCCGGTGCACCTGCACGGGCCGGGTCTGCCCGATGCGGTACGCGCGGTCGGTGGCCTGCGCCTCCACCGCCGGGTTCCACCAGCGGTCGTAGTGCACGACGTGCTCGGCCCGGGTCAGGTTCAGGCCCGTGCCCGCGGCCTTCAACGACAGCAGGAACACCGGCACCTCCCCGGCCTGGAAACGGCGCACCTGCTCCTCCCGCTCCGCGACGGGCGTACCGCCGTGCAGGAACTGCACCTGCACACCGCGGGACGTCAGATGCCGCTCGACGAGCCGCCCCATGCGCACGTACTGCGTGAAGACCAGCGCGCCCGCCTCCTCGGCGAGGATCGTGTCGAGCAACTCGTCCAGCAGCTCCAGTTTCCCGGACCGCCCGACGGCCCCCGGCCGCTCCTCCTTGAGGTACTGCGCCGGGTGGTTGCAGATCTGCTTCAGCCCCGTCAGCAGTTTCACGATCAGCCCGCGCCTGGCCATGCTGTCCGCCCCGGCGATCTCCGCGAGGGTCTCGCGCACCACCGCCTCGTACAGGGCCGCCTGCTCCTCGGAGAGCGACACCGCGCGGTCGGTCTCGGTCTTCGGAGGCAGCTCGGGCGCGATCCCGGGGTCCGACTTGCGGCGGCGCAGCAGGAACGGGCGGACCAGCCGGGCCAGCCGCTCCGCGGCGACCGGATCCCGGCCCGCCTCCACGGGCTGCGCGTACCGGGAGCGGAAGGTACCGAGCCGGCCCAGCAGGCCGGGCGTCGTCCAGTCGAGGATCGCCCACAGCTCGGAGAGGTTGTTCTCCACCGGGGTGCCGGTGAGCGCCACGCGTGCGCGCGCGCCGATCGAGCGCAGCTCCCGCGCGGTGGCCGAGTACGGGTTCTTCACATGCTGGGCCTCGTCCGCGACGACCAGGCCCCAGGGCACCTCGGCGAGCCGGCGCGCGTCCAGGCGCATGGTGCCGTAGGTGGTGAGCACGAACTCCCCGTCGGCGAGCGCCGCCAGGTCCCGCCGGGCGCCGTGGAAGCGCCGTACCGGGGTGCCGGGGGCGAACCGCTCGATCTCGCGTTGCCAGTTGCCCATCAGCGACGTCGGACACACCACCAGGGTGGGACCGGCCGAGGCGGGGTCCGTCTGCCGGTGCAGATGCAGCGCCACCAGGGTGATCGTCTTGCCCAGTCCCATGTCGTCGGCCAGACAGCAGCCAAGACCCAGCGAGGTCGTACGGGCCAGCCAGCTCAGGCCGCGCCGCTGGTAGTCCCGCAGGGTGGCCGCGAGCGCCGCGGGCTGCGGCACCTGATCCTGCCCCTCGGGGTCGGCCAGCCGCTCCCGCAGACCCGCCAGCCACCCCGTCGGCCGCACCTCGACGGTGCGCCCGTCCATCTCGGCGGAACCCGTGAGCGCGGCGCCCAGCGCGTCCACCGGGGTGACCTTGCGGTCGCGCCGGCCGCGGGCCCGGCGCACCTCCTCGGGGTCGATGAGGACCCACTGGTCGCGCAGCCGCACCAAGGGCCGGTTGGCCTCGGCGAGGCGGTCCAGATCGTCCCGGGAGAGCGCCGCACCGCCCAGCGCGAACCGCCAGTCGAAGGAGAGCAGCGCGTCGGCGGACAGGAACGACGGCGTGTCGGCGGCGAGCCCGGTGGGGCCGGTCTCCTCGTCGGGCGGTCCGATCACCGCGTGGGTGGTCAGCTCGCGGGCCAGCTCGCGCGGCCAGTGCACGTCGACACCCGCCCCGGCCAGCGTGCGTGCCCCGGTGGAGAGCAGGTCGGCGACCTCCTCGTCGGCGAGCTCCACGGCGTCCGGCACGGTGGCCGCGAGCAGCGGGGTCAGGGGCGGCCACGCGCGCGCCGCGCGCCGCAGGGCGAGCAGGGCGTCCATCCGCGCGCGGGAGTCGAAGGCCGAGGCCCCGGCCCACACCTGGGAGGCGTCCGCGACCAGCGCCCGGTCGACGGCGCCGTGCACCTGGAGGACCGCGCGGAAGGCGTAAGGCGCGTCCGGTTCGAGGGCGTCGGCGAGGCCGGGGACCTCGATCCGCAGTGACAGGCGTACGCCGGCGTCGTGGCCGGCGGCGACATCGGCGGCCCACGCGCGATGTCCGGGCAGGCTCTGCGGCTCCGGCGTCGCGTAGGCGGGCTCGCCGGTCACCAGGGGGGCCGCCGCGGTGCGCGGCAGGGTGTCCGCCACGGCGTCCAGGAAGGCGCGCAGCAACCGCTCGGGGTCGGGCAGACGCAGGGGGGCGGGGGCGGGCCGCGTCGGTACGGAGTGGGCTTCCGGGGGCATGGCGGCGGCCAGTCGGCGGACGTCCTCGATGTCCGCCGTGCCGAGCGGGCCGACGCGCCAGGCGTCGTGGTCCCCGGGGGAGAGGCCGGGCAGCAGCAGGCCCCGCGCCACGAAGTGCAGGGCGAGCAGGGCCGCCGAGCCCCAGAACGCGCACGCGCGATGAGCCCCCTGCGCGGACCGCGCGCCGAGCAGCACCGGCAGGGCCTCGCCGAGGGGCAGGAGTACGGCGCGGACGGTCACCCGCTCGACGCCGTCCGGGCCGGGCCTGACGACCGTCAGTTCCTCGGCCGACGCCCCCTCGACGAGTGGGGGGTTCGAGCCGTCGGGGCACCAGAAGGCGACCCTGCCGGTGCGTGCCGGATCGCCGGGCACGAACACGGCGCAGTGGTGGGCGGGTTCGAAGATCTCGGACTGTGGTGCGGGGGAAGCCTTCTGCGCGGCTATGGCGGATTCCTCAAACTTGACTACTGGGAGCGGAGTCGCCGAGGGTACAGCAGTCGGCGGCCCGACCCGGCATGACGGGGCTGTGTTCCGCGTCACTTGCGTGGGAGGGTGGCAAGTGTCCCGGTGCGAGGGCGGGCGTCCCTGCCGCCGCCGTGGGAGGGGTGGAGGACCAGTAGGGGGTGCATCTCAGGGGCGTCTCAGGGTCCGGGTCCGGAACTGGGTCGGGCGCGGACCCGTTTTCAAGGCAGAGAGCGGCAGTGCGCCGCGGAGGAGGCGACACACATGACACGGAACCACAAGATCGCCGCAGGGGGTGCGGCGGTCGGGATCTTTCTGCTCATCTGGCTGCCCTGGTGGGCGGCGCTCCTGATCATCGTCGGCGTCCCGGCCGCCGCGTACCTCGCGCTCGACCCGTCGCAGCGACGCAGGCTGCGCCGCGGTGGCCGCAGGGAGCTCGGCCGCTGAGGCGGGAGGCTTCGGGCCGGCGGGTCCGGTAGGGCGGGCTCGCCGGTCGCCGGTCGCCGGTCGCCGGTCGCGGGTCTGTGGGTGGTGCCCTGTGGGTGGCGGGCCGGTAGGGGGGTGGGCCCGTCGGTGGTGGGTCTGGCGGGGTGTGCCCGGCGCTCGGGGGTCGGTGGGATGTCGGCGGCGCGCCGGTCGCGCGGCGGGTCCCGTCCGTGCCGATGGCGCCGTCGGCGGTCGACTCACGCCTCACTTCGGCCCCTTGCGTCACCCAGTGGTCGCCTTCTCGTCATGTGTTACTCACTTCGCCCGGATGAACTGATGTGCGGAGCAGGTGAGTTGACGAATCGACGAGAGTGCGGAGAGCGGACATGGCCGAGCCGGCCGAAGTGGTGGCGTTACCCCCGCCGATCGACACCCTTCTCGCCGCCGCCGTCGCCAGGCGCTTCTACTTGGAGAACCGGTCCAAGGTGGAGATCGCCAAGGAGTTCGGCATCAGCCGGTTCAAGGTGGCCCGCCTGCTGGAGGCGGCCGTCGCGCACGAGATCGTCCGCATCGACATCACGGTGCCGGCCGAGGTCGACGTCCCGCTCGGACGGGCGCTGACCGAACGGTTCGGACTCCGGCACGGCGTCGTTGTCGGCCTGTCCCGCGGCCAGGGCGGTACGGCGGACCCGCGCCAGACCGGCCGCTGGCTCGGTATCGCGGCTGCCCGGCTGATCTCCGAGATCGCGGAGGAGGGCGACGTCCTCGGACTGGACGGCAGCCACACCGCGGACGCCTTCAGCGAGGCGGTCGGCCGGCTGCCGCTGTGCGACGTGGTCCAGTTGACCGGGGTGCGGGGGCGGGACCTCGCCCACGACTCCGCGATCGCCGCGGTCCGCCGTACGGCCGCGGCGGGCGGCGGGCGGGCGTACCCGCTCCATGTCCCGTTCCTCCTGCCGGACGCGGCGACCGCCGCGCTGCTGCGCAGCCAGCCCGCCACCGCCGAGGCCCTGGACCGGTTCGGTCTCGTCACCAAGGCCGTCGTCGGCGTCGGCGCCTGGGACGGCCCGCACTCACCGGTGCACGACGCCCTGTCCGAGCGGGAGCGTCACACGCTCCGGGCGGCCGGTGCGTGCGCGGAGGTGGCCGGTCAGATCCTGGACGCCGACGGGCGGCCGGTGGCCACGGAACTGACCTCCCGCACGATCTCCGTCGACGTCGCCGGACTCCACGAGGTCACGGAGCTGATCGGGGTCGCCTCGGGCGGGCGCGACACCGGGGCGATTCGCGCCGCGCTCAAGTCCGGCCTGCTCACCGGGCTCGTCACGGACGCGACGACCGCGCGCCTGCTGCTCTGGCACGACGAGCCGGACGGCCCGGCGCAGGACGGCGGGGCGCAGGCTGGTGTGGCTACGGGTGGCTCGGTGCAGGCCGGCTCGGCTCAGGTCGGCGGGGCGCAGGCCGTCCTGCCGGAGGCCGTTTCGGTGCGGGCGAACTCTGGACGAGGCGCGTGATGAGTGAGCAGGGTGAGACGCTTCCGCCCGTCCCGGACGACATCCGTGAGGCGGGTCGACTCGCCCCTGACCACTGGCTCGGGGTAGTCGACCCGACGTGGTCCGGTGCGGAGCGCCCGCCGCCGTGGGCGCTGACCGGACGGTGGCGGTCCGCCGCGGACGGCGAGATCGTCGAGTGGGAGGACAACCCCGAGTACCGGCCCTCGCCCCGCGCGCTCGGCTGGCCCGAACCCGAGGACGACGTGGACCGCGCCGTCCAGCTCGCGTCCACCGGATACGGGCCGGCGGAGGCGGTCCCGGCCGCGCTCGCCGGACGCGAGGTGGCCGTGCTGACGGCGCCGGGCGGCGGTCCGCTGAGCGCCGCCGCGTCCGACGGGACCGCGGTGGTGGCGGTGTTCACCTCGTCGGTGTTCCTGCACACCACCGGCCGGTTCGCCTTTGAACTCGTCACGGTGGAGGACCTGTTGACGCGCATCCCCGAGGGGCACGTGCTGTATGTGAACCCGTCGGCCGCGGTGAGCATGCTGCTCGATCCCGACACCGTGCGCGGCGCCGGCCGCGCGGACGCGGCGGGGCAGGGGGCTCCTGGTGCCGCCACCTCCGACAGCACCGTGCCGCGGGTGCTGGTCGAGGCGGTCCGGTCCGTTGGAGGGACGGCAGCGTGAGCCGCTGGTCATCAGTGATTCCCGGCCGGCGGCGCAGGCCCGGATCGGGACCGGACCGCGAGCCGGGCCGGACGGTCCCCGGTGGTTCCGCGGCAGTCGGCGGGCGCGGTGGTCCGCCGGTCGAGGACGTGGACGGCGTGCTGCTGGTGCGCTCGGTCGAGGACGACTCGTTCCCGCTGGACGCCGTCGCCGAAGTGGCCGGAGCCGTCGGCGGGGACGAGGACGTCGTCACCGTGATCGTCGGCACCGCCGCCGGGGGCCCGGCGCCCGACGCCGAGCACTGGGCACGGCTCGGCGCGCTGCTGGACTCCCTTCGTGAGCGGGGCACCGACCGGATCCGGCTCGTGATGTCCGGCGCCGGAGCTGACCGGCCGGACCGGCCCGGCGTGGCCCGCCGTATCGCGGACGCCTGGGAGATCGAGGTGACCGCTCCGGACGGCGCCGTACTGATCACGCCCGGGGGCGTGCTGTTCGTCCACGGCGACTCCGCTGCCGGATGCGGTTGGTGGAGGTTCGCGCCCGGTGCCGAACCTCGGCGGCTGGGCAGACGAGCACCGGTGCCCGCCTGGGAGGAGGCGCTGGACGGGGTGCCCGTGCGGACCTCGGGAGGCTGTGTCGTCGACCGGGTGCCGGCGGGTGTGGTGATCCGGCCCGCCGACGCGCCCGGTCCGGCCCCGGACGACCTGAGCTTCTCCGTGCCCGTCGACTTCGAACGCCTCACGGTGCTGGTCGGTGCCCCGCAGGCGGAGGACGTCGCCGCCGACGAGGTCGCGGCCGTGCTCGCGGGGCTGCCGACGGCGGAACGCGCCCGTGCGCGGCTCGCGCCCGGCGGGCGGCGCGATCTGCTCCGGCTCGGCCAGTCGGTCGCCGAACTGCTGGGCACCGAGGTGGAGGTGCTCACCGGACTTCCGTTGCTCGACGGCCACGCGGCGCCCGGAACGTCACCCCGGCCCACGCTCGTGGGGCGGGACGGACGGCCGAGCTGGCGGCCGTTCGTGTCGTCCGTGCTCTGCGCGCCCACCGCGGCGGACGGGCGGACCCCCGCGCCCACGCCGGTGAGGCTCCACCTGCCCGAGTGGATCCTCGGCGGCACTGAGCCGGGCACCGTACGGCTGACGGACCGCTGGCAGGCCACCGTGACCCGGGCCGGACTCGCCCTGTGGGCACCGGGCGGGCCGCGCCCCGCACCGGCCGGAGGGGCGGTGGACCCCGATACGTGTGCCGTCGAACTGGGCGCGCCCGGACAGCCGTTGGACGACAGCCTGCTGCCCGCCCTCGCCCTGCTCCTGCGCGGTCTCGGCACCGATCTCCGGTCCCGCACCACCCTGATGGTCCGCGGCAGACTCCTCGCCGGCGACGGACCCCTGCGCCGGCTCGCAGCGGAACACGGTGTCCCGGGCATTCGCTACGTCACCTCCGCCCGGTCGGGGCCGGCCGGGCCGACACGGGCGACCGGGCTGACCGCCGGGCTCCGGCCGGACGCCGAGCGACCCGGCACGCCGGACGGGCCCGCCCGGGGTGCCGTGCGGGGAGCGGGGGTGCCTCGGTCCGGTGGGGCGAGCGTCGACTCGGCGGTCTCTGGGGCGGCGGCCTCCGGCGCTGCGACCGTCGGAGCGGTAACGACCGGACCGGCGACCACTGGAGCGGCGACCGTCGGACCGGCGACCGTCGGCGCTCCGACCGCCGAGCCCGGCGGTGGAACGTCCGGCCCGGACGGCGAAGCAGGCGCCGAGGCGAACTCCGCCAGCGCGAGCGGGACTTCAAAGCCTGGCTCATCTGCTGCCCTGCGACGGCCGGACACGACCAGTGGCGATCCCACGCCGCCTGCCGTTCGGGGCCCGGGAGGCGACGGCAGCGCGTCGGCGGAGCCTGTTCAGCCGGACGGCCGTACGGAAGGGAGCGCGGCTGTCGAAGGCCGGTCGGCGGTCGGCCGTGCGGGAGCGGCGGGCAAGCCGCCGCGGGCTCCCCGGCGCGGCGAGTCCGCCGAGGAGAAGGGGGCCGAAGGCGCTGCCCGGACCACTGGCCCGCAAGCCGCCGACCCCGCGGCACCGCCCGGAGGGGGTAAGCCCGCCGTGTCCTCGGAACGCCTCATGGAGGGGAGCCCGGCCGAGGCGGTCGAGGGCGCCTCGGGCACTCCGAACACCGGCCTCCCGGTACCCACGCCTCCCGCGCCGCAGCGAACCGCCGCCCCCGCACCGGCACCCGAAAACGCACGCGGACCGGCATCCGAACCGGCACCGGCACCCGAACCACCCGCACCGGCACCTCGACCTGCCCCCCAACACCCCCGCACCGGCGAGGCACCCGCCCGTACTCCCGCCGCCGCCCTCCCCTTCGTCCCGGGGCATGTCAGTTCCGCCGCCGAGCGTGCCGCGTTCCGGGACGCGTCGGCCGGTGCCTGGGAGGGACACGCCGCGGCCGTTTCCCGGGTCCTCACCCGGCTGCCCGCCCTCCGTGGCCACGAACTGGAGGTCGCGCGCACCGACCTGGTCGCCGCGCACGCCTACCTCACCGCCGAGGAAGGCCCCCTGCACCACCGCGAGTTGATCCGCGACCTGCGCACCGGCGAGGGCCGGCTGATGCCCTACGCCGGCTGCCTGGCGTCCGCCCTGCGCAGGCTGCCCTCCTACCGGGGCGTGGCCCTGCGCGGCGGCGTCGCCGACGGTGCCGACCCCGCGACCGGCTCACTGTTGCAGGACCCGGCACCGGTCAGCGCTCTGGCCGGCACGCCTGCGCTGCCCACCGGGACCCCCGTGCGCTACGCGATCTGGTCGGTGACCGGGCGCACCGTTCGCCAACTGCACGCCCACGGCTCCCCGGGGACGTACGAGGAGATCGTCTTTGTACCGGGGACCGGCTTCCGGGTGCTCGGGGTGCGGGCCGTGCCGGGCGCGCCCTCCGTCGTACTGCTGCGTGAGCTGCCCGGGAACGCCACCGCCTACATGGACGGGTCGGAGGAACTGAGCGGCCTGGACCTCAAGGCGCTCGCACACCTCGAACAGGCGCTCGCCAAGGGGCTGCGTGCCGGTGAGGCGGCGGAGTGGCCCGAGCGGTGTTCCGGTCCCCTGGGCCAGGACGGACAGCCGGAGAGGACCGCACCCCATCACCCGTCACCCCACAGTTCGCACGCTCAAGGAGAATGATGGCCAGTCAGAACCAGTCAGCCCCCGACGGGCCCGAGTCCGGCGGCGGTCCGTCCGTCCGGCGCGCGGTCTCCCTCGGGGCCACGGCGGCCGACCCCGGCCCGATGCTGGCACCGGCCGCACCGCGTACGGCCGCCGGACCCGCCCCCGCCGGAGCCGTTCCGGAGGAGGAGACGGCGACGGCTCCGGAGACACCCGCGGGTGCCGCCGCCACGAAGGAGAGCCCGAAGCGGGAGAGCGCGGAGCAGGAGTCCTCGCGGCAGGAGCGCCCCGAAGCCGAAGCCCAAGCCGAAGTAGAAGCCGAAGCCGAACGCGGCACCGGAACCTCAGCCCGAGCCGCAGCGGAGGGCGAGAGCGCCGGAGAGGCGGCCGCCGGGGTCCGGGCCGTCCCGGACACCAACGCCGGCACCAACGTCGGCACCGACGCAGACCGCGCCGCGGCGGCCGGTGCCGGGGCCGCCGGTGCCGGTGGGGCGGACGGGCCTCCGACCGGTAACCCGAAGAAGCCCCTCCTCGCCGCCGCCGGGCTGGTCGGCGTGGTCCTGCTCTCGGTGCCGCTGCTGATCTGGGCATCCGACGACTCGGACGGCAAGAAGAAGGACGTGGCGGTGGCCGCCGGATCGGACACCCTCCTGGAGGAGGACTCCCTGGAGGCGCCGAAGGGCGACTACGCCCCGGCCGAGCCCACCCCGGAGCCGTCGTCGAAGAAGCCGTCCGTCAAGCCGAAGCCCGTCGTGAAGGAGCCGGCACCGGCCCCACCCTCGACCCCGGCGAGCGAGCCGACCGCCACGCAGAAGACGGCGGAGACCAAGGTCAAGGAGAACAGCCCGCCGAAGCTCCCTCCGAACACCGCCGCGTACGCCGTCCAGCGGCTCGCCGCCTCGAACGCCGGCCGGCACATCTGCTACCGGGTCCATGTGAAGGGCTCCGGCTGGACCGCCCCCGCCTGCGACGGCGCCACCGCGGGCCGGGAGGGCGGCGGGCGGCCCATCACGGCCATCAACGTGGCCGTGGCCAACGCGAAGCGGGTCAACGGCAACGAGTTCATCCAGAAGGACGGCTGGACCACCGAGTGGTCCGGCGCGGCGGACGGACTGGACCTGGTCCTGGGCAGCGCCGCCTCGAACGCGCCGAACCTCAGCGGCTTCACCATCGGTGTCGAGGCGGGCAACGTCTGCCAGAACCACAAGCTCGGCGGCCACGGCTGGGGCGGGCTAGCCTGCGAGTCGCCCCAGGGCTGGATCTTCGGCGGGACGCTGGAGCCCCAGTGGTGGCTGGAGGCCGTCCGCTTCACCGTCTGACCGGCGCCCGGACGCCCGCCGCCACCGTCTGACCGCGCCCGGCGCGCCCGGACGCCCGCCGGCACCGTCTGACCGCGCCCGGCGCGCCCGGACGCCCGCCGGCACCGGCCGACGGGCGCCCGGCACGTCCGGTCGAAGGCCGGTCAAGGCCGGGGTCGCAAGGCCGGCCCCAGTGTCGCCCCCACCCGCCTACAGCGCCGCCGTAGTCCTCCGCACCGGCGGCAGGTCCTCCGGCAGGAGCGTGGTCAGGTCGGCCAGGCTGGGTGAGTCGAGCCCGCCCAGCCGGCGGGCCTGGCTCGTCATCATCGCCTCCAGCAGCTGCCGGGCCAGGCGCGCGTTGCCGAAGGACCGGTCGCGCGGCACGGCGTCCACATGGGCGCGCAGCGCCGCGAGCGTCGCCTCCGCGCACTCGTACCCGGAGACCGCGGCATGCCGGGACACGATGGTGACCAGTTCGTCCGTGCTGTAGTCCTCGAACGTCACGAACTTGGAGAACCGCGACGTCAGACCGGGGTTGGAGGCGAGGAAGCGGTCCATCTCCCCGGTGTATCCGGCCACCACGACCACGATCTCGTCGCGGTGGTCCTCCATCAGCTTCAGCAGGGTGTCGACGGCCTCCCGGCCGAAGTCGTTGGAGGAGCCCTCGGGCGTCAGGGTGTACGCCTCGTCGATGAACAGCACCCCGCCCAGCGCGCTGGTGAAGACGTCCTTGGTGCGCTGGGCGGTGTGGCCGACGTACTGTCCGACCAGGTCCGCCCGCGCCACCTCCACCAGCGAGTCGCGGGGGAGGACCCCCAGCGAGTGCAGCAGCCGGGCGTACAGCCGGGCGACCGTGGTCTTGCCGGTGCCGGGAGGCCCGCTGAAGACGAGGTGGTTGCTGATGCGGGGTGCGGGCAGGCCCGCGGCGATCCGCTGCCGGGCGTTGGTGAGCAGACTGACCAGATCGGCCACCTCCCGCTTCACGGCGGCGAGCCCCACCATGGCGGTCAGTTCGGCCATCGGGTCGGCCCGGCCGTCGGTGTCCGGCTCCGCCCCGCCGACGGCCGCCGCCTCGGCGTCACCGACGTCCTGCGGCAGCAGCAGCGTCAGATCCTGTTCCGCCGGGTCGGTCATGGCCGCGAGCCGGAACGCCTGCCGGTCCACCATGTCCTCGAACACCGAGCGGGCCGCCCGGCCGTTGCCGAAGGACGCGTCCCGGGTCATCTGCTCGAAGCGCAGGGCGAGGGCCTCCCGGGTCATCGGCCCGAGTTCGAACTGGTGGCGGGAGCAGAGGCTTTCGGTGATCGTCACCAGTTCGTCGACCTCGTAGTTGCCGAACTCGATCGTGCGGGTGAACCGGGAGGCGAGGCCCGGGTTGGCGGACAGGAACGACTGCATCTGCTCGGAGTAGCCGGCCGCCACCACGACCACGTCCTCGCGGTGGTCCTCCATCAGCTTCAGCAGGGTGTCGACGGCTTCCCGGCCGAAGTCGTTGGAGGAGCCCTCGACGGTGAGGGTGTACGCCTCGTCGATGAACAGCACGCCGCCCAGCGCGCTGGTGAAGGCCTCGGTCGTCTTGATCGCCGTACCGCCGATGACCTGGGCGACGAGGTCGGCGCGGGCGACCTCGACGAGATGGCCGCTCCTGAGCACCCCCAGGTCGGCGAGGATGCTGCCGTAGAGGCGGGCGACGGTGGTCTTGCCGGTGCCGGGCGGTCCCGCGAAGATCAGGTGGCGGCTCATCGAGGGGACCGGCATGCCGAGCCGGCGTCTGCGCTCGGCGAGCTGGTTGAGGTTCACCAGCGTGGTCACCTGGTGCTTGACGTTGTCCAGGCCGATCAGCGCCTCCAGTTCGGCCAGCGGACCCTCCGGCTCCGGCTCTCCGCCGGACCCGCCCGGGGCGCCGTCCCCGGCGGCCGACTCGGCCGACTCGCCCCAGCTGTCCGGTATTCCGTTGTCCGCGCTGGTCAGCAGCTCCACCGTGAGCCGTTCGCTCACACGGCTCTGGCGCAGCCCCGCCCCCCGGTTGTCGCGAACGACGCAGCGGGTGACGTCGACCGGTTCGGCCGTGTCGATCCGTACGCCGTCGCCGGTGCTGCCGGTGATCTCGCAGGCGTCGAGGGTGGCCCGGCCGCCGCGCGAGACCTGGATGCCGTGGGCCTTCGAGCCGTGCACCCGGACCCGCTCCAGGACGATCTCCGCGCCGTCCCGCACGCTGACCCCGGCGTCCGTGCTGGCGCCGATCTCGCAGTCCCGCAGGGTGCCCCGGCCGCGCTCGCCGACGAGGAGGCCCGAGCGGGCGGCGGAGCCGAGGACGGTGTCGCTGATGTGGGGGTCGGAGTCGTCGTCGATGCTCACCGCGCAGCCCCCGGCGGACTCCACCTCGCAGTGTTCGAGTCGGCCGCGGCCGTCGTCGGTGAACTCGATGCCGTGGCCGCCGGAACCGGTGACCCGGGTGTGGCGCAGCAGCGGGTCGGCGGCGGAGCGCACCGAGATGCCGACGCCCGCCGCGTCCAGCACGTCGAGGCGTTCGAACTCGGCGGTGGAGTCGTCCGCGAGCTGCACCGCCCCGGCGGTGTCGGCGCAGTCACTCACCACGGTGTTGCGCAGCAGGGGGGCGCTGCCCCCGAGGACGCGGATCGCGGCCTCGGCGGAACCGTGGAACGAGCAACCCTCCAGGGTGCCGCGCGAGCGGTCCAGGACGAGCAGCCCGCCGGTGGCGGTGCGCCGGGTGACGCAGCCGCTGAGCACCGGGTCGGCTCCGCCCGAGACGACGATGCCGCTCTGGGTGAGGGACTCGAAGGAGGTCTCCTCGATCTCCGGGCGGGACATGCTGCTCACCAGCAGGCCGACCGAGGTGTGGTGCACGGTGCAGCGCACCACCCGGGTCGAGCTGTGGCCCTCCAGGGCGATGGCGGGTTTGTCGGTGCCGGAGATGTCGCAGCCCTCCACGGTGCCGCGGGCCTCGCCGCTCGCGAGGACGCCGTTGGCCCGCGCGCCGCGGATACGGCAGTCACGGATGAGGGGTGCGGCGCTCTCGCCGATGACCACGGCGGAGGTACCGAAGTTCTCGAACACGCAGTCCTCGACGACGCTCTCGGACTCCGAGGAGTCCACGAGGCCGGCGCCACCGGGGTTGCTGATCCGGCAGCCGCGGGCGGCGAGCGAGCCCTTGCCGCGCACCAGGACCGCGGCCCATCCGGCGCCGTTCACGGTGCAGCCGTCGAGGGCCGCCTGTCCGGCGGGTACGTCGACGACCGCGGCCTCCTTGTCGCGGCCCCGGATGGTCAGCGAGCCGAGCATCACGGCGTCGGCCATGAGGGTGACGGCGGTGCCGTCCCGGGGGCAGAGCTCGACGGTGCCGGGCTCGCCCTCGGCGAGGATCGTCACCCGGTGGCGGATGACGAGATTCTCGGCGTAGCGGCCGGGGCGGACCCGGATCACCGCCCCGGTGCGCGCCTGGGCCAGGGCCTCACCGATCGTCGGGAAGCCGTCCGACCGTTCCGCGTCGACCGTGAGTATGTGCCGTGCCACGCCTCGAACCTCCTTGTGCTGAGGGGTAGTTGGCGTTGTACGCCGTACCTGTTGTGTGCATATCATGCGGAACATGCGGAATGTCATGAAAAAGCGGTGTGCGGGTGTCGCGCCGGCCCTCGCCGTCGTCCTGGCGGCCGTCGCGGGCCCCGTCGCCACCGCCCCGGCAGCCCTGGCCGCCTCGCCGACGCCCTCCCAGAGCCCGGAGAGCCCGGAGAGCGCGGAGAGTTCGGACAGTGCGGAGAGTTCGGACAGCCCGGACGGTCCGGAGAGCGCCGAGAGTCCGATCGGCGAGGACCCGGGCACCACGCTGCTCCCCCCGCTCCCCGTCCGCCTCGGCGAGGGCAACCCGTGTACCGGGGCCTCCGAGCGCACCGCCACCGGAGCCGCCTGGTCGCAGACCACGCTCGGCCTGTCCCGGGCCCAGCGGATCTCCCGCGGCGCGGGCGTCACCGTCGCGATCGTCGACACCGGTGTCGCCCCCGGCGTCCCGAGCCTGTCCGGCCGGGTCACGGCGCTCGGCGCCGCCGACGAGGACTGCGTCGGCCACGGCACCTTCGCCGCCGGACTGATCGCGGCGGCCCCCGAGCGCGGCAGCGGCATCACCGGCGTCGCCCCCGAGGCGAAGGTGCTCGCGCTGCCGGGCACCGACGACCGCGGCGTCCCCTCCGCCGCCCGCGTCGCCGCCGGCATCCGCACCGCGGCCGACCGGGGTGCCCGGGTCATCTACGTCGGCCACGCCCTGCGGACCGGAGAGGCCGAACTCACCGCGGCCGTCGCCCACGCCACCCGCGAGGACGCCCTGGTCGTCGCGCCCGCCGCCCCGGACGCCGTACCGCGGGCGGAACTCGGGCCGGAGGGCGAGATGCCGCGCGGGCCGTACTGGCCGGCGGTCGTGCCGGGCGTGCTGTCCGTCGTGGACTTCGGCCCCGGGGGCGTACGGCAGGAGAACGCGCCGCCCGCCCACGAACCGGAGCTCTCCGCACCCGGCAGCTCCATGGTCAGCGTCGGCCCGGGCGGCTCCGGCCACTACATCGGGTCCGGCGCCTCGCTGGCCACGGCGACCGCGGCCGGCGCCGCCGCGCTCGTCCGCGCCTACCACCCGGACTTCACCGCCGCCGAGGTCGCCCGTCGGCTGCTCACCACCGCCTACCCGTCGGACATCCCCCGGCTCGACCCGTACGCCGCCCTCTCCCTGGTCCAGGACGGTGCGCGGGCGGCCGCACCCGAACCGGCCGCGGCCCGTATGCCGGCCGCCGCGGACTCCGCCCCGCACAACCGCTCCCTGACCGTGGCCGCGGTCTCCCTCGCGGCCGTGCTGCTGCTGGCCGCCCTGGCGGCGGTGATCCCCCGGGGCCGCAGCAGGAACTGGCGTCCGCCACAGGGTCGTTGAGTTGAGCCCCGAGGCGGCACCGGGAACCGGCGGCTGCCGCAGGGGCCTTGAGTCGGGCCCTGCGGCAGCTCCAGGAACCGGCGCCTGCCGCAAGGCCGTTGACCCGCACCCAACCGCTGCGGCGGCGGGCAGCGGCGGACCCGACGGCGCCGTCGGACGCGAAGAGGCCATCAGCGGACGGGAAGGGGCCATCAGAGGGTGTCCTCCACGAAGGCCGTCTGGATCTGCAGCGTCTTGCGGCGCGCGATACGTATCGCCCGCCCCGGGATCAGCTCGCGCCCCTTCACGCTGCCGAACAGATACCCCTCGCTCGGCGGGCACGACATCAGCAGACCAGGGGTGTTGACCTCCTGGAGCCGCCGCAGCAGCGACTCGTTGAGGCCGCGCCCGGCACCCGCCGAGGACCGCGCCACCACCAGGTGCAGCCCGACCTCGTGCCCCAGCGCCAGGTGGTCCAGCAGCGGAGCGAACGGCTGCGCCATGGGACCGCTGCCGACCATGTCGTAGTCGTCGACCAGGATGAACAGCCGCGGCCCCTGCCACCAGTCGCACAGCCGCATCCGGGACGGCGCGATGTCCTCGCCCGGAACCCGCTGCCGCACCGCCCGGGCCGCGCCGTCCACCAGCTCCCGCAGCATGTCCATGGAGACCGCGTGCCCGAGCCGGTACGCCTCGGGGACGCTCTCCACCAGTTCCCGCCGGTAGTCCACCGTCATGATGCGGGCCTCGGCCGGCGTGTACCGCTCGGTGATGCCCCGCGCGATCAGCCGCAGCAGGTTCGTCTTGCCGGACTCCGTGT
Source organism: Streptomyces sp. NPDC000983 (assembly GCF_040299205.1). Classification (NCBI taxonomy): domain Bacteria; kingdom Bacillati; phylum Actinomycetota; class Actinomycetes; order Kitasatosporales; family Streptomycetaceae; genus Streptomyces; species Streptomyces sp. NPDC000983. The sequence goes on from NZ_JBEPBM010000001.1 coordinate 40,501, forward strand.
CGCCCACCACGATCAGATGCGGATTCTCGGTGAAGTCGTGCCACACCGGCGCGAGTTCGTTCTCGTCGAGTCCGAGCGCGATCCGCAGCCCCTGCTCGCCGTCCGGCTCCGGCAGTTCGCCCACCGGCAGGTTCGCCGGCAGCATCCGCACCCGGGGCGCGGCCGGACCCGTCCAGTTCTCGGCGATCGCGGCGACCAGGCCCGCCACCCCGTCCGCGAGGTCGTCGGCGTCCTCGACCCCGTCGACCCGCGGCAGCGCCGACAGGTAGTGCAGCTTGTCCGAGGTCAGACCCCGGCCCGCGCTGCGCGGCACGGCCGCCGCCCTGCGGGAGTCGATCTGGGAGTCCATCGGATCGCCCATCCGCAGCTCCAGCCGGGTCCCGGTCTGGTCGCGCACCGACGACGACAGCTCCACCCAGCGGGCGGTGGTGACCAGCAGGTGCACGCCGTAGTTGAGGCCGCGCGCGGCGAGCGCGTTGAACGTGGGGATGTGCCGGTCGAAGTCCTGGCGCACGGTGGCCCAGCCGTCGATCGCCAGGAACACGTCCCCGTGCGGCTCGTCGGCGAACTCGCCCGCCGCGCGCCGCTTGCGGTACGTGGCCATCGAGTCGATGCCGTGCTCCAGGAAGAACCGCTCCCGCCCGGCCAGCAGGGAGGTGACCTCCGCGATCGTCCGCCCCACCCGCTCGGTGTCCACCCGCGCCGCGACCCCGCTCATATGGGGCAGCCCGTCGAGGGCGGCGAGCGTACCGCCGCCGAAGTCCAGGCAGTAGAACTGCACTTCGCGCGGGGTGTGGGTGAGGGCGAGCGCGGTGATCAGGGTCCGCAGCAGGGTGCTCTTGCCGCTCTGCGGTCCGCCGGCGATCGCCACATGCCCGCCGGCCGCCGACAGATCCACCGTCAGCAGATCACGCAACTGGTCGAAGGGCCGGTCCACGACGCCCACCGGCACGGTGAGCCGTCCGCGCAGCGGCCAGTCGGCGGTGGTCAGCCCGAACCTCGGATCCGGTGCCAGCGGGGGCAGGATCTGGTCCAGGGTCGCGGGCCGGCCCAGCGGCGGCAGCCACACCTGGTGGGCGGGCGGGCCCGAGCCGCGCAGCCGGTCCAGCGCCACCGACAGCAGCGTCTCACCGCTGTCGCCCTCCGCCTCGCCGTCCGGCTCCGGGCCGGCGCCGTCGGGCTCGCCCGGGTCCGGGACCGCCGGGGCGCGCGGCACCACCCACTCCGCCGTCCACGGCACCACCTGCCGCGCCACCTGCGCCTGCACGACCGCCCGGCGCCGCTGGTACGGACCCGACACGTACGCGGCACGGAACCGGGTCAGCGCGTCGACACCGCTCTTGAGGAACCCGGCACCCGGCTGCGCGGGCAGCTCGTAGGCGTCCGGCACACCCAGCACGCCCCGGCTCTCCATCGCCGAGAACGTCCGCAGACCGATCCGGTACGACAGATGGCTCTCCAACTGGTGCATCCGGCCCTCGTCGAGCCGCTGCGAGGCCAGCAGCAGATGCACCCCGAGACTGCGCCCGAGCCGCCCGATCATCACGAACAGCTCCATGAAGTCCCGGTGCGAGGCCAGGAGTTCGCTGAACTCGTCCACCACCACGAACAGGCTCGGCAACGGCTGCAACGCCGCACCCGACTGCCGAGCCTTCTCGTACTCCAGCGCCGAGGTGTAGTTGCCGGCCGCCCGCAGCAGCTCCTGACGCCTGATCAGTTCCCCGTGCAGGGCGTCCTGCATCCGCGCGACCAGCGCCACCTCGTCCGCGAGGTTGGTGATCACCGCCGAGGTGTGCGGGAGTTCGTCGAGGCCGAGGAAGGTCGCGCCACCCTTGAAGTCCACCAGGACGAAGTTCAGCGTCTCGGAGGAGTTGGTCAGCGCCAGCCCCAGCACCAGCGTGCGCAGCAGCTCGCTCTTGCCGGAGCCGGTGGCCCCGATCAGCATGCCGTGCGGCCCGGTGCCGCCCTGCGCGGACTCCTTGATGTCCAGCTCCACCGGTCGGCCCTCGCCGCTCACCGCGATCGGCACCCGCAGCCGGGCACTGCCGGTCGCCTTCTCCCACAGCGTGGCGGGCACGTGCTTGTGCAGATCGGGGATGTTCAGCAGCGACGTCAGCTCCACATCGCTCGCCAGCGGCCGGGAGTCGTCCCCGCCCACACTCATCCGGTACGGCGCCAGGAGCCGAGCCAGCGCCAGGGCGCCCGCCGTGCCCAGCCGGTCGGGCCGGCCCAGCGCCGTCGACTGCTCCTTGCGGTCGCGGTCGGTGCGCACCAGCGCGATCCCGTCCCCGTCGACCTCCAGTCGCAGCGTGGTCCGCCCCGGCTTCCAGGCGAGCGCCCCGGTCAGGTCGAGGACCACCGCGTTGCGGAAGCCGTGCCCGTCGAAGCGGTGCCCCGCCGGCACCGTGCACCCGTCGATCACGACGACCGTGTACGGCTCCTCACGCCCCGGCACCGCGTCCGGGTCGGCGGCCGGCCGCTCCAGGAACTCGGCGCCCAGCAGGTTCTCCAGCTCCGTGAACGCGGAGGCGATCATCCGGGCCGGGCCCGCGCCGTCCTCCTCGTGCCGGTGCAGCGTGTGCGGCAGCCACTTCGCCCACTCCCACTCGGCGCGCCGCTCGTCCGACACGCACAGCGCGATCCACAGGTCGTCGGGGGAGTGGAAGAGGGCCAACTGCCCCAGCAGCGAACGGGCCAGGGCCCGCGTCCGGTCCTCGTCACCCCGGAACAGCACCTTCGACCAGGCCCGCAGATAGATCGCGACGGGCTGGTCCCGGACGGTGGAGTAGGCCCGGGTGAAACTGCGCAGCGCGTGCGCCGACAGCGGCTCCAGGTCCTCGACGGGCTTGGTCGACAGCGGCGTCAGCCTCATCGCCAGACGCTGGTCGCCGACACCCATCCGCACCTCGGCGAAGTCCTCGTCCGACGCACGCCGTTCCCACAGCCGCGTGCTGCGCACCAGCGAGGACAGCGCGTCCGGCTCCGGATGACGCCACGCCAGCGCCCGCTGCTGCTCCACGACGGACGCCCGCACCATGCGCCGGGTCTGCCGCAGATAGCGCAGATAGTCCCGGCGCTCGCCCTTCATCCGCTGCTTGCGCTCGGAGTTGCGGCGCATCACCTGACCGAGCATCATGCCCGCCGAGGCGACCACCATCACACCGAGCGCGATGTAGATGAAGCCGCCGCTGTCCCGGCTCATGCCGGGCCGCATGAACATCAGCATCATGGACACCGACATCAGCGCCATCGGCAGATACGTCCACACCGCGGAACTGTCCGGGACGACTTCCGGAAGCGTGGGCGGCTCCTGAAGACTCAGTTCCCCCGACGGCATTTCCGGACCCTTGCGGCGGGCCGGTCGGCGGAACAGGATCACGCTCAACGAACGTCCTCCTCAACGATTTCGGAAGGAATTCCGGGCGAACCTCGCGGGAACGTCGCGGGATTTCACCATGGGTTTCAGGATTCCGCGTGGCAGCGGCGGTTGAATTGCGGCGAGTTTTAACGGAGTTGAACTCCGGGAGTGGTGTTGCGAAAAGTCCGGCGTGCGGTCAAACTCGTCGGCGCATGCCCCGTCCGACTTGTTTCCGTCGCGTTCGGCGACCGACCGGTGTGCGGCCTCCACCTTCCAGCCACCGCGTGTCCCGCGGACCGCCAGAAAGCGTGAACCCCGAACCCATGACTGAGATCCAGACGGCAAGCCTGTGCCGTGTGACCGTACGGGCCCCGGCCAGGACCGTCGACCTGGCCGTCCCCTCCGACGTCCCCGTCGCCGATCTGCTGCCCACAGTGATCGGCTACGGAGGGGACGACCTGGAGGAATCAGGTCTGGAACACGGGGGTTGGGTGCTCCAACGCCTCGGCGGTCCACCGCTCGACCCCGAGAGTACCTTGGACTCCCTCGGGCTGCGGGACGGAGAGGAGCTTTATCTCCGGCCGCGCACCGAGGCGCTGCCCGAGGTGCACATCGACGACCTGGTCGACGGCATCTCCGAGGGCATGAACCGCAGGCCGCACGGGTGGACCGCCGAGGCGGGCCGGCGGCTGCTGCGCGGACTGGCCGTGGCCACCCTGGCCCTGGGCCTCGTGCTGCTGGCCATGCCGGGCACGGCCGGCTGGGTGCGGGCGGTCGCCGCCTCCGCGGCCGGACTGCTGCTCATCGCCGGAGCGGGCTCCGCCTCCCGCGCGGTCGGTGACGCCGGCGCCGGTTCGGTGCTCGGACTGATGGCGGCCCCCTACTTCGCGCTGGCCGGCTGGCTGCTGCCCGGCGGGGACCTCGGGGGCGCGGACGGCGACGCCGTGCTCGGCGCCCGGCTGCTGGCGGCGTCCGCGGCCGGTAGCGCGGGCGCGGTCCTGGCCCTGGCCGCGGTCGGCATGTACCCGGCGCTCTTCATCGGCGCGGCCTGCGTCGCCGCGTCGGGCGCCCTCGGCGCCGCCCTGATCATCCTGGACCTGGAGCCGCAGCAGGCGGCCGGAGTCGTGGCCGTCGTGGTCGTGCTCTTCGGCGGGTTCGTCCCGTCCCTGTCGTTCCGGCTGGCCGGCATGCGGATGCCGCCCCTGCCGACCAACGTCCAGCAGCTCCAGCAGGGCATCGACCCGTACTCCTCCTCCGAGGTGGACGCGCGATCGGCGCTGGCCGACGGCTGGATGACCGCCCTCTACGGCGCCGTCGGCCTGGTGTGCCTGCACAGCCTGGTGGCGCTCATGGCCGACCCCGGCCTCCCCGAGATCCTCCTCGTCGTCGCGCTCGCCCTGCTGTTGCTGCTGCACAGCCGCGGCCTGGGCAACGTCTGGCAGCGGCTGGCCCTGACCGCCGCCGGCGCCTGGGGGGTGGCCCTGCTGCTGTTCCAGTCCGCCCGCTCCCTCGCCCCGGCCGACCGGCTGACCCTGACGGCCGGCCTCATGGGACTGGCGGCCGCGATCGTCATCGCCTCCTGGACCGTGCCCGGACGGCGGCTCGTGCCGTACTGGGGGCGCGCGGCCGAACTGCTGCACTCGCTCGCAGCCCTCAGCCTCCTGCCGCTGATGCTCTGGTCGACGGGCGTCTACGGCTGGCTCCGCGGTATCAACGGCTGACCGGGAGAACGGCGACATGCACAGCAAACGCGACCAAGTACAGGCCCACCTGTTCGTCATGGGACGGCTGGCCTCGGCCATGCTGCGCGCCGAGCCCGACGCCCCCGAGAGCCCCCTGGGCCGGACCAACCGCGGCGCCGCGATCGGCGTGATCATCGCGTTGCTGGTCTGCGCGGGCGCCTTCGTCTTCGGACTGATCAGGCCCGGCGGCAACGACTCCTGGCGCTCCGGCGAGCACCTCATCGTGGACAAGCAGACCGGCGCCCGCTACCTCTACCTCGACGGACGGCTGCGCCCGGTGCGCAACCACGCCTCGGCGCGACTGCTCACCGGCGGCCCCGTCGACGTCACCACCGTCGGCACCTCCTCACTGGCCGGCACCCCGCACGGCACGCCCGTCGGCATCCCGGACGGACCCGAGGCGCTCCCGGCCGGCGACGACCTGGACCGTACGCCCTGGCTGGTCTGCTCCGGCGTACTCCCCAGGACGACGGGCGTCGTCACCGCGACCACCACCCTCGCCCTGGGCACCGGCACCCCGCAGGACGTGCCCGGCGGCGGACGGCTCGGCCGGGGCGAGGGCCTGCTGGTGACGGGCCCCGACAAGGCCGTGTACCTGCTCTGGCAGGGCAGCCGGCTGCGCCTGGACGACCGCGCGAACGCCGTCGAGGCCCTCGGCTACGGCGGCGTCACCCCGCGTCCGGTGTCCGCAGCCTTCCTCGACGCCTTCCCGCTGGGCCCCGATCTCGCCCCCGCCGAAGTGCCCGGCCGTGGCGGGAAGGGACCCGAACTGGGCGGACGGAGCACCAGGATCGGCCAGCTGTTCCGAGTCGACGTACCGGGCTCCGCCGCCCGCTACCACCTGCTCACCCGCGACGGGCTGGTCCCGCTCACCGACACCGGCGCGACCCTCCTGCTGGGCGACCCGCGCACCCGCGAGCAGGCGTACGGCGGCCAGGCGGCGACCGTGGCGACGCTCGGCGCGGACAGCCTGGCCGGACACCTCGCCCCCGGCGCAGGGGACGCGGGGGCCGACCCGGCCGGCCTGCCCGCGCGGCCGCCGAAGGCGCTCACGGTCGACGGGGACTCCGTGGCCTGCGCCGAGGTCGACTCCACCGGCTCCGGCGTGCGGGTGGGCGCCTCGGTGCTGCCCGCCGCCGCCCTGCCCGAACCCGTGCAGAGCCCCGCCCCCGACGTCGAACCGGGCTGTCTGCGCGTCGACTCCATCGCGGTGCGGGCCGGAACGGGCGCGCTGGTGAGGGCGTTGAGCGCGAGCGGCAGCGCTCTGGGCGACACCACCTACCTGGTGACCGACGAAGGGGTGAAGTACCGGCTGCTGTCCCAGGAGGGCGTGGCGGCGCTCGGCTACGAGGGCGTCGAGGCCCGCACGATGCCGTCCCCGATGCTCGCGATGCTCCCCAGCGGCCCGGACCTGACGCCGCAGTGGGCCGCCGCGGGCGAGGCGCACGTGACACTGCGCTGCCCCGGGGCGTAGCGGAGGAGGTCCGCGGCAACCGTCGGGAAGGGAAACTCTTGGCGTCGCCCCGGCCACTTCCCGCCGGGTCCGACACCCGGCCCCCGCCCCGGCGGACGGCGCTCCTGCCCGCCCTGTCCGGCTTTGGACGTCCCGCCGCTCACCTGAGCGGCGGGAATTCCGAGGAATTGCTCAACTGAGCTTTCCGGGAGGGGTATTTCCGGCTTCCAACGGCAATTGCCAAACCAGTTGCACCCTGCATAGCATCTGGCCACCCCCATGCCCCGGCGATTCGTCCGCGAACGCGGGAACAGCCCGTCTGCCCACGGGACGGTGTGGGGCCGTCACTCGGTGAGTTCCGCCGAAAGGGGAGTTCTCTCATGGCCATGCAGCAATCCGAAGAACGCGCCACCCGCAACGGGATCATGGCGCTGGAACAAGCCTTCACCGGTGTGCAACGCTGCCAGCAGGACGTCCAGTCCACGTCGCACACGCTCGCCTCCAACTACGGCGGCGCGGACGGCGGAAAGTACAAGAAACTGCTGGAGCAGTGGGACGAGCACGTCGACACCATCCTGATCAACCTGGACCGCATGGTCGACGAGCTCAACGGCACGCTCCGGGAACACGGGCTGGTGCAGGGATCCACCAGCGACGCCATCGACGCGGAGTACTCGCGCTCCACGGCCGTGTTCGACGAGCTCAACGGCACCAACACATCGGCGAACTGACCGCTGGCCCGCCCGGCGGGCCCCGGAATTCCACCCTTTCCTCCCGGTGATTGAAGGACTCCGATGGACTTCTCCGACGGCTATATCTACGTCGACTACAACCATGCCGAAGGCGCGGCGGACGACATGGTCGGCCAGTCCCAGGCGATCATGAGCATTCTGGCCAACCTGGAGATGGAACTCGCCGAACTCCGCAACAGCTGGATCGGTGACGACCGCGACGTCTACAGCGAGGTCCAGGCGGCGTGGGACAACGCCGTCGAGAACATCAAGACCCTCCTCGCCAACCACTCCGGGCTGCTCTCCGAGATCTCCGCGAACTACCGTTACACGGAGCAGAACCTGTCGCAGCGGTGGGGCGACATCAGGATCGGAAGTCGCTGAACCGGCCCCTGACGCAAGGGTGATCGCATGGCCGTCACGGTCCTCGACAGCACGTTCCTGAGAAACTTCATCAACAACCAGATCGACGGCTTCCGCACCCAGTTGGAGAACATCCTCAAGGACAGTCCCAGCGCCGGGCCCGCGATCTCGTTCATCGCCGACTCCATCTCGACGACCACGATCGACTCCGCGAAGCCGCTCGTCATCGGCCGGATGGCCGGCGAGAACAGCTCGGTCGGCGGTGGAGCCCTGAACAAGGTGATCCAGCAGGGTGCCGGGGAGGTACTGCGCATCCTGGAGGACCAGACGATCCTCTTCGAGGACCTCGAACAGGCCCTGTGGGACACCATCGACGAACTGGCCAAGAGCCAGGGCAAGAATCTCGAGAACATCACCGCGGACGAGTTCATGGACATCTTCGAGGATGTCGACAGTGATCTCGACAATCCCGGCGGCAACGAAGAGGAAGAGTAGCGGAGTTCGGCAATGGCCAACCCCGAGGACAACAACAACGACAACTGGAAAAAGGCAGTTGACCTGCTCACCGGCTACATCCTGCCGGAGCGGAGCACGTTGTTCGACAATCTGAAGGGCAATGACGGCATCCCGCTGATACACGTCCGGCTGGACGATCACGGCGGCCCGGAGTATTCGTCGGGATTCCTGTCGTCAGGCGGCTGGAAGACGCACAACACCGACTACACGATCCCCTTCTACCGCCCCAGCGACGACGCGCAGGACGTGTCCGAGGGCAAGTACCTCTACCGGTACCGCGCTTACATCACCTTCCTCGCCTCCGGCCAGGCCTGGCCGCCGAGCGGTGACGACGTGATCCCCGGCTACACGAAGACCAGCGAGAAGCTCAAGGACAAGGGCGGCTGGAACAAGGAGGGCGAGAAACTCGACTGGGACACCAATCCCCTGGTCCAGTACCTCTACGGCTCCAAGGCCGCCCTCGCACAGCTGACGATGTGGCCGTACTCCACCCACGGCTTCGAGAACCGTGGCATCCCGGTGAACGACGCCGACTACGTCGACCTGCGCACCTTCACGGACGCGGCGAAGGCGTTCGACCGGGTCGTGAAGTTCTTCGAGGACAGCGCGGTCACCGTCGGCAAGTGGGACACCGAGAACATCGGTGAGGGCAGCGACTCCTGGGACGGCACCTCGGCCGCCATCTTCAAGGAGCTCATCCACAAACTGGCCCGGAACTACGAGGGGTACGCCGACCAGCTCGACGGCAAGGGCACCGAGGGCACCGCCGTCACCATCGACGACGTGACGGTGACCTCCGAGCCGGCCCGCGCGCTGGCCGAGGCCCAGCGGGTCGTCCTCGCCCAGGCGCAGAAGCTCTACGACGCCTGGGAGGCGTGGAAGGCCGAGAGCAATCCGCAGCGCTGGCTGTACGACATGCTCCAGGACGCCCGGCTGACCCTCTTCGACACCCAGTACGACAAGACCGACATCGAGACGGTGTCCAGCGGTTCCGGCGCCTACACGAGTTGGCACAACTACGTGGTGTCGACCACCGGCTTCCAGAACGCGATCGTCATCGGCGGCAAGCCGTACGGCAGGCCGAGCGACATGACCACCTGGAAGGCGATCGCCGACGAGGCCGTGCGCCGGTGGGAGCAGTCCGTGCAGGACTGGCTCAGTACGGCGGGCGCCGAGGCCATCGTCGAGATCCACAAGGCGTTCAAGACCGCCGAGAAGGCGTTCGACACCAGCATCACCGACCGCGACGACCGCCCGCTGTCGGAGATCTCCGCCGAGGCCGAGGCGGAGGCCGAGAAGAAGAAGGCGGCAGCCGAAGCCGCGGCCGCCAAGGCGGA
>NZ_JBEPBM010000001.1:50097-490968 GCF_040299205.1 Streptomyces sp. NPDC000983
GGAAGCGGAACGCGAGAAGGCGGAAGCCAAGGCGGAGGCCGAGCGGGAGAAGGCCGAGGCGAAGGCCGAGCGGGAACGGGAAAAGGCCGAGGCGGAGCGGGAGAAGGCCGAGGCCAAGGCGGAAGCGGAACGCGAGAAGGCGGAAGCCAAGGCGGAGGCCGAGCGGGAGAAGGCCGAGGCGAAGGCCGAGCGGGAACGGGAAAAGGCCGAGGCGGAGAAGGAGAAGGCCGAGGCCAAGGCGGAGGCCGACCGCGAGAAGGCCGAGGCGAAGGCCGAACAGGAGCGCGAGAAGGCCGAGGCGAAGGCGGAGCAGGCCGCCGCGAAGGAAGAGGCCGAGCGGGAGAAGGCGGAGGCCAAGGCCGAGCAGGAGCGGGAGAAGGCCGAGGCGAAGGCGGAGCAGGCCGCCGCGAAGGCCGAGGCCCGCGAACAGCAGGCCATGATCCTCGCCCAGAACCAGAAGGCCCAGGACGAGGCGAAGAAGGAACGGGAACGGGCCCTCGCCCAGAACGAGGCCGACCGGGCCGAGGCCAAGGCCGAACAGGAGCGCGAGAAGGCCGAGGCGAAGGCGGAGCAGGCCGCCGCGAAGGAAGAGGCCGAGCGGGAGAAGGCGGAGGCCAAGGCCGAGCAGGAGCGGGAGAAGGCCGAGGCGAAGGCGGAGCAGGCCGCCGCGAAGGAAGAGGCCGAGCGGGAGAAGGAGGCGGCGAAGCAGGAGACGGCCGCCGAGAAGGCGGAGGCCAAGCAGGAGCAGGCCGAGGCCCGGGCCAGGGCGGAGGCGGCGCAGGAGGAGGCCCGCCGGGAAGCCCTCCAGGAGAAGCAGCAGGCCCGGCTGGACGCCCAGAACGAGAAGGCCGCCGCCCAGGCCGAGTACGAGGAGCAGCGGGCCGAGGCACGCGCCGAACGCGACGCGGCCGTCCAGGAGGCCGACCGTCAGGAGGCGGCGGCCCGCCGGGAGTACGAGCAGGAGAAGGCCGAGGCCCAGGAACAGCGGGACCAGGCCCGCGAGGACGCCGACCGGGAACGCGCCGAGGCCCGCCAGGAGTACGAGCGGGAGATCGCCGCGGGCACCGACGAGGACGTGGCCCGGGAGGAGTACGACCGTCGTATCGCCGAGATCGACGCCGCGGAGAAGGACGCCCTCGAACGGGCGGACGCCGCCGAGGCGGAGGCCAGGAGCGAGTACGAGGAGGCGAAGGCCGACGCCCGGGCGGAACGGGACGAGGCCCGCACCGAGGCCGAACAGGCCCGCAAGGACGCCAAGGCCGACTACGACCGGCGTATGAGCGAGATCCAGGCCGAGTACGACCGGATCGGCGCCGCCGACAAGGACATCGACGAGCTGATCAGGGAGCGCATCGCCGATCTGCCCGAGCCCCCCGACCTGTCCGCCTACGCCCCGGGCGGCTCCGCCTACTCCTCCGCGTTCAACGACAACCTCTACAACCAGGACGACCTGAACTCGGCGCTCGGCCGCCCCCAGGGCGGCGACGCCCTGGCCGGCGCGTCCGCGGACGGCTCCGGAGCCGGCTCCCCGGGCATGTACCCGCCGATGATGCGGGGCGCGGGCGGCGAGGCCGGCGGCGGCTCCGGCGAGCGTACGAGGACCGTCATCGAGCCCGGTGCCACCCGCTCCGGCCGTACGGCCGTCGCCACGCCGACCACCGACGACGAGGAGCACCGCGTCGTCCCCAGGTCCACGCAGACCAGCAGCAGTTCGCCCTTCATGCCGCCGATGGGACCCATGGGCGGGGCGGGGGAGGGCAGGCCGCAGACGGAGAGCGGCGACCGGGAACGGACCACCTGGCTGGCCGAGGACGAGGACGTGTGGGGCACCGACGAGGGCGGCGCACCGCAGGCCCTCGGGCGCTGAGCACAAGCCGGGGGACAGCTTGAGGGAACAGCGTGAGGGGCAGCACGAGGCGAGAGGGAGCGGGATGAGTCAGCCGATGCAGGACCGGGTGGCCCGGGCGATGGCCCACCTGAAGGCGGCCGAGGAGGCCGCCGCCTCGGCACGGGCCGAACTGGACGCGGCGTCGGTCACCGCGCGTTCGACGGACCGCTCGGTCCGGGTCTCGGTCGGCGCGAAGGGCGAACTGACCGGCCTGGAGTTCCTCGACGGCAAGTACCGGACGATGGCGGCCGCCCAGCTCTCCGCCGCGGTGCTGGAGGCCGCGAACTCCGCGCGGGCGGAGATGGCCCGCCGGGTCGTCGCCACCCTCGATCCGATCACCAGGATGACCTCGCGCGGCGCCGCCCCGGAGCGGATGGGCGTCGACTGGGAGTCCGTCTTCGGCACGCTGCTCGGCGAGACCGCCGTGGACCGGGGGCCCTCGGCGATGAGCAGGCTCCGCGACGAGATCGTCGACGACGAGGACACCCCGGCCGTGCCGTCCCGGGCGGCCCGCCCCACGGACGACGGACGGCACGACCGGCAGGAGGGCGTGTAACCATGGGCGGCAACTACTCGGCGGACATCCAGGCCATCCTCCAGGGCTCCAAGCATCTCTCCGACGCCGTCCGCTACGGCGACCAGATGCTGCCCCGCTTCGAGAGCGGCTGCGCCGTGTACTCGGGCTGGTGGGGCGAGGAGGGCGGCGACGACGAGTTCGCCAACGCCATCGGACCCCAGGTGCGGAGGGAACAGGAACAGGTCGCGGCCACGGTCACCGCCATCACCAGCGGCTTCCTCGCCCTGGTCGACGCGGTCGCGGCGGAGGCCGACCATGTGCAACGGCCGCAGCACCAGGCGCTGGAGGACATCGGGACGCACGGCTCGGAGAGCGAGAACAGGCGCTGAATGGCCATCATGTTCCCGCCCGGCCTGCGGGAGTTCATCGAGGTCTGGGTCGGTGCGAACGTCGCCACGGGGAACGAGGACCTCGGCTTCGACAGCCGCAACCCCTACAAGCGGCTCGCGGACGACATCGGTGACCTGTCCGACGCGATGAAGGGGGCGATCTCCAGCGCCGGGAACTCGCTCCCGCCGCGGATCGCCGACGAGTTCGTCGCCGCGGTGAAACTCTTCGTCGACGACAACGGCCAGAACCATCTGCAGAAGTTCGCCGACGAGGTCCGGGAGATCGGCGCCCAGCAGATCGACCGCTCGATCAAGCTGTCCGAGGCGAAGTACCAGATCCTCATCGAGTTCATCCTGATGAACATCGAACTGGCGCTCATCGCCGCGCTGGCCGTCTTCACCGGCGGCACGTCACTCACCGAGATCGCCATCGCCAAGGCCCGGACCGCGCTGACGATCCTGCTGATCCTCCAGCGCCTGGGCAACGCCGTCCCCACCCCGCTCTCGGTGTTGCTGGAGGCGATCCAGGAGGCGTTCGTCTCGTTCGCCGCGCAGCTGATCTCCATGACGGCACCGGACGACCCGGACCGCCGACGCAACCACTTCGACTGGACGGACATCGGCCAGGCCGCGGTGGCCGGCGCCTTCGCGGGACTGTTCGGCGGTCTGTTCTCGCAGTTCAGCGGGCCGATCGTGCGGAACATCTTCAAGGACAACCGCACCTGGAAGGAGTTCTTCGACCTTCCGCTGACGTTCCTCAACGAGGGACAGGCCGAAACCTTCGCGGAGGCGTTCACCGGCCTGATCTTCCTGGGCACCTTCACCCTGAACCCCGGCACGTTCCTCAGCGCGGGCCTCAGCGGCCTGGTCTTCGAAGCGGCCTCCACGGGCGCCGAGTACGGCGGGAAGTCGGCGCACGACCAGTTCTTCCGCGACCTCGACCTCGATTCCGACGACATCAACGACCTTCCCGGCGGCGGCGGGGGGAGCGGGGGCCGGGACCGCTACGAGAGTCCGTACCGGGACACCTACCAGGACACCTACCGGGATTCCTACGGCGACCTGTACGGGGGCGTCCACGGCAACGGTGCCGGCGACTTCACGGCGAACCTCGACCACACGGCCGAACTGCCGCCGCCGACACGGACGTTCAGCACCACCGACTCCTACGACAGCCCCTACACGCCGTCGCCCTACAGCCCCGGAACCCTCGACGACAACGCCTCGGTCTTCGGCGACAGCGACAGCGACACCGACTCGGTCCACAGTGACACCGACTCGGTCTTCACCGACGTCAGCGGCGTCTCGTCGGTCTCGTCGCTCTCGACGGTCCCCCTCCCGGAACCTCCGGGAACGACAGGGGCCCCCGGAACCCTGGGCGGCGCCGCCAAGCCGTCCTCCTCGCTCACGACCAACCCGAGCACGAACCCGCACACCAACCCGTACACGAACCCCGACGCGGATCCCTACACGAACCCGCACACGGCTCCCGACGCCCTCGGGAACTCCTCGACGGGCGACGCCGACAGCGTCTTCTCCACCCTCAACCCCTCCACCACCGGCACCCCGGTCTCCACCGCCGACACACCCTCCCCGCCCCGGCCCGTGCGCACGGAGTCCCAGGGGTTCCAGGAGTTCCCGGCCACCCGCAGCCCGGTGGATCCGGCCGCGGTCGTGCCCGGCGAGGAGTCACCCGCCCCGGCGGCCGTCGACGGGAGCCCGCTCAGTTCCGGAGCACCGGCCGGGAACCCCGTGGGGCCCCCGTCCGAGCCCGGTTCCCCCGACTCCATCGACATGATCGTGGACTGGGAGGACGGCGACAGCGACGCCGGCATGGAGGGCTCGCCCGAGCCGTCACCGCAGGCCACCTCGGACTTCGGCCGCGAACTCCTGTCCGGCCTGTTCGGGCCCGACATCGACAGCCACCGCATCTACCCCGCCCTCCGCGACACCCTCACCCAGCTCGACCAGCTGCGGCTGGCCGACCCTGCGCTGCGCGACGCCCCGCTCGACCTGGACTCCCTGACCCGGCGCGTGCTCCTCCTGGACCCGTCCGCCCCGGTGGCCGACGGCCAGCGCAGCGAACTGTTCCGGGTGGCGATGGACCCGGCCGTGGCACCGGCGCGCAGCCTGGCCGAACTGGCCGCCTTCCACCTCGAACTCCGGGGCGTGCTCTCCGCCGGCCAGGCGCTGACCGGCGACGACGGGGCCCTGTTGGGCCGCAACTGGACCACCGCCGACATCCCCGGCCTCGACCTCACCGACGTGGGGAAGGTCGTCCGCCAGAGTGACGGCGGCCTCGCGCGCGGCGACGTCGGCACCGCGCCCTGGCACCGGCCGGGCGAGCCGCCCCCGTACGTGGTGATGGCCGAGGGCGACCACGAGCGGATCGTCGTACGCGGCTACGACGGCGCCCCGCGCCCGGTGCCGATCGACGTGTTCGCCGAACTCCTCGCCCGCGACCCCGCGTTGGCCGGACTGCCCCCGGGCACCCCCGTGGTGCTGCTGGTGCCCGACGCCGGAGCGCGCGGCCTGGACCTGCCCCGCCGGGCCGCCGACCGCATCGGCAGGGAGGTCTGGTCCGCCAACGGCACCGTGAAGGTGTCCCCGCAGCAGGATCCGTCCGAGCCGTACGTCGTCTCCCTGCAGTTCGGTGCGGGCATTCCCCGCGCCGACTGGATCCGCAGCACGCCCGGCCAGGTGCTGGACCCGGCGGAGTACGAGGACGCGCCGGAGTGGGAGCGCGAGGTGCGCTCGCACAGCGTCGTCTCCGCCAGCGGCACCACCATCGGCCGGGGCGTCTTCGAGGACGCCGAGGCCCCGCGCCGGATCGAGGCGCTGCGACTGGCCACCGAGTCGTCGGAGCTGTGGCACTACAACCCCGCCACGGGCGAGTCGGCCAAGGACGACAAGCCGGTCCCGTTCGCGGGCAAGCCGGTGTACGTCTTCAGCGCCCACGCCCGGCCCGGCGCGACCCGGGTACCGACCACGACGGACCCCGGGCACCACACCAGGCAGCGTGAGACCGGCGGGATGCTCAGGCGCCGGCCGAGCCTGGCGCGGCTCCCCGAGGACCACGGCGTCGTGATGGAGGCGTGCTCCAGCGCCAAGCCGCCGGGCCTGGTCCGCACCCGCCGCGGCATCGACGACACCTTCGTCCCGGACCCCCTCGCCGCCGTCAGCGAGAGCCAGCACGTCGCCAACGAGACCGGGCGCACCACCTACGGCGGCACCCACATGGTCAGTTTCGCCGTCCTGCCGGACCGCACCTTCGTGCACCGCCTCTACACCGACTCGCGGGGACGGCGGGGGGCGTGGGTCGAGCACCGTCCGGAACCCGTCGGCGACCGCCTCGACGACCGCGCCCGCGCGGCCGGCCTGCACACCGACCCGACGCTGCCGGTCTCCGACGAGACCAGGGAACGGACGCTGCGGCTGGTCCGCGCGCTGCGCCTGACGTTCGGCGCGACGATCGAGGACGACAGCCGCTACGGCGAACTCCTGGCCGGAATAGGTGCGTTGGAGACCATGCGCGCGGCCGACCCGGACCTGCGCGACCTGGGCCCGTTCAGCATGGACCTGTTGGAGCGCGCGGCCCACGCCGGCCGGCGGGGCGCCGTGGACGCCGACGCCTACCGCGACCTGCTGGACCGGGCCGCCGAGGCAGTACGCCGCCGACCGGACACCGTCCTCTCCGACTTCGCCGACCTGCCCCCGGTCACCGCCGCCGCCCGGCGCCTGGGCGCCCTCGCCCCGCCCGCACTCGACGCCGAGGCCGCCCGCGTCCTCGGTGTGGACCCGGCGCTCGTCGGACCGCCCGAGCGGGCTCGGCTGTTCTGGGCGATGGTGAAGGCCCTGGAGTGGGAGAGCCGTACGCCCGACCCGGACGCGCTCACCGGCAGGGTCCTGCATCTGGAACGACCGGACCCGGCCCGCCGGCCGGAACTCCTCGACCTCGTCGCACGGGCGGCGGCCGGCGGCGTCGACGTGGACAACCTGACCGAACTGGGCGCGTTCCACCTGGAGAACCTGGGCGCCCTCGCGCCGGAGACCCGGCTCCTCGGCCCCGACGGAGCGCCGGCCGGCCGGCTCTGGTCGCCCGCCGCGCCGAACACGACCGTCACCACGGTCACCGACCGGGTGGTCGTCGCCGAACCCAAGCCGGGCGGCGGCTTCCGGGCCGTGGCCCAGGAACGCCCGCCGTGGAGCGCGCCCGGCACGGCACCGGCCTACGTGGTGTCCGCCGGGGGCGGCCCGGACCACCTCCTGATGACCCTGCCCGGAGGCTTCAAGGGCCGGGTGCCCTACGACGAGGTCGCCGAGCTGCTCGCCCGCGACCCGGTGCTCAACTCCCGTCCGCAGGGTGGCACGGACGTCGTCCTGGCCGTGCCGAAGGCGGCCCGGGGCGCGGGGCCGTCCGGGGTCGGAACCTCGGGCGTCGCGCGGTCCGGCACTGGAACCCCGCCCGTCGCGCAGTTCGGCACCGGAACCCCGGCCGCCGATCCGCGTGCCGTCGTCAGTGCAGCGACCGGGCGTGCCGTATGGGCCTCGCAGGGAAGCGTGGGCCTCGCCCCGACGGGCCCGTCCCGCCCGCACGTCCTCTCCGTGCTGCCGAGCGCGCCCGGGCGGCCCACGGCGGACGACTGGTCCGCCGTCCGCCCCGGCGACCTCACCGCGCCGGGCACCACCGCCCCCGAGGTGGACGACATCACCTTCGCGGACCGCCCGGACACCGGGAGCCGACCCGCGTCCGAGTCACCGGCCGCTCCCGACATCCCCGTACCGGACCACCTCGACGACGACGTGTTCGGCGACCGGGAACACCGGCCGCCCGCACAGCAGCCGACCCCGGAGGAAACCCGGTACCGGGAACTCCTGACGGACCTCTACGGCCCCGACACCGAGTCCTCCCCCCTGTACCCCGAACTCCTCGACGCCCTCACCCGCCTGGACCGGCTCCGCGCGGCCGACCCCCTCCTCGACCACGGCCCCCTCGACCTCGACGCCGTCGCACGCCGAGTGCTGCTCCTGGACCCCGGCACCTTCGTGACCGGCGCGCACCGCGGCGCGCTGCTCGCGACGGCCGGCCACCCGGCGGCGCGCTCTGCCAACGGACTGGACACCCTCTCCGCGCTCCACCTGCGCGGCCGGGGCGTGCTGTCACCCACCCGCGCCCTGCCCGCCGGGCCCGACGGCCGAGCCCGGGGCCGCGACTGGACCCAGGACCAGGCCCGGACCACCGCCCTGGACCTCACCCGTACCGGACGGGCGGGCCCGGAAGCCGACGGAACCCTGCCGCTCGACCAGGTGGACCCGGCCCCCTGGCACCGGCCCGGCACCCCGGAACCGTACGTCGTACGGGCGGACGGCGACCGCGACGCGATCGTCGTCCGCGGATTCGACGGCGCCCCGCGCGAGGTGCCCCTCGACGTCTTCGCCGAACTGCTCACCTTCGACGAGGAGTTGAGCGAGCTCCCGACGAACGTGCCGGTGCTGCTGCTCGTCCCGGACGCGGGCGGGGGAGGGCTGGAACTGCCCCGACGGCTGGCGGACCGGACCGGCCGTAACGTCTGGTCGGCCGCCGGTGACGTGGACCTCGCCGGCGCCCCGGACGGACCCGCCTCCCTCCCGTACGTCCAGCCGCCGAGGAACGCCCGCGCCGACTGGATCCTCAGCCCGCCCGGCCTGCTGCCCGACCTCGGGGAGTCCACCAACGCCCCCTTCTGGGAACAGGACGTGCAGTCCCACACCGTCATCAGCGACCAAGGCCCCATCGGCAGGGCGGTGTTCGAGGACGGCGACCGCGCGCGCCTGCTGCCCGGTGTCCGGCACGCGACGACGGCGAGCGAGCTCTACCACGTCAACCGGCAGGACGGGACATGGACCAGGGACGACGTGACCGTCCCGTTCGCCGGCAAACCCGTGTACGTCTTCTCCGCGCACGGTCTGCCCGGCGAGACACTGCTGCCGACCCGGTCCAACCCCCGCCACCGGACCCGCAAGGCCGCCCTCGGCGGCATGCTCAAACGCCGCCCGAGCCTGGCGCGACTGCCGCAGAACCACGCCGTCCTGCTCCAGGAGTGCTTCGCCGCGACCCCGCCGGGCGTCTCCCGCAAGCGCAAGCTCGTCACCGACACGTTCGTCCCCGACCCGCTGGGCGACATCAGCCAGAGCCAGCACGTGGCCAACGAGACCCGCCGCACCGTGTACGGCGCCACCCAGGAGGTCGGCTTCAGACAGGGCGACGACGGCAAGGTCTCCCACTTCGTCCTCACGGATTCGCGCGGCCGCCGCGGCCAATGGCTGGAGCACCGCCCGGAACCCGAGGGCCCCGGCCTCGACGACCGCGCCCGCGCCGCCGGACTGCACACCGACCCGCTGAACCCGGCCCCACCGGAGACCCGCGAGCGGACGCTGCGCCTGGTGCGCGCACTACGGCTGACGTTCGGGACGGCGATCGAGGACGACAGCCGCTATGGCGAACTCCTGTCGGGTATCGGCGCGTTGGAGGCCATGCGGCACGCCGACCCGGTACTGCGCGACGTCATGCCGTTCAGTCTCGACCTGTTCGAGCGGGCGGCCCGCGAGATCCGCGCGCGCGAGCACCCCGGCTTCGAGGGCGCCACGGACGGCGAGTTGGGGCCCGACGCCTACCGGGAGCTGCTGACCAACGCCACCGAGGCCCTGCGGCGGCAACCCGGGACCGTCCTCACGGACTTCCTCGCCCTGCCGGAAGTGACCACCGTGGCACAGGGCATGAGCGGTCTCACCGACGAGGAACTCGACACAGAGGCCGCCCACCTCCTCGGTCTCGACCCCGCCCTCGTCGGACCGCCCGACCGGGCAAGGCTGTTCTGGGCGACGGTGAAGGCCCTGGAGTGGGAGAGCCGCACCCCTGATCCCGCCGCCCTCACCGGCAGGGTCCTGCACCTGGACCACCCCGATCCGTCCCGGCTGCCCGACCTCCTCGAACTGGTGGTGCGGGCGGCGGCGGTCGGCGTCGACATCGACAACCCGGTGGAACTGGGCGCCTTCCACCTGGAGACCCTCGGCGCCCTGTCACCGGACACCCTGCTGCTCGACGCGAAGGGCGCCCCGACCGGGCGGAGTTGGGCGCCGGGGCCGACGGGCGGGACGGGGCCTTCGTCGGACGGGACAGGGCCTTCGGGTTCGACGGTCGACGCGGACATCGCCTTCGTCATGGCGGCCACTCCGGACGGCGGCCACCGGCCGCTGCGCCGGGCGAGGATGCCGTGGACCGACGACACCACCAGGCCCACTCCGTACCTGGTGCGCGGTGAGGCCGGTCCGGCCCACCTGACCATGGAGCTGCCGGGCGGCTTCCGGGCGCAGGTGCCGTACGAGGAGATCGCCGAACTCCTGGCGCTGGACCCGGCGTTGAACGGCCACCCACGCAAGGCCGACATCGTCCTCGCCTCCACGACGACGACGCCCACGACGCCGACGGACCCGGAGGGTGCCGACCGGCGTACCGTCATCGGTGCCGGAACCGGCCGCGGTGTCTGGACCTCACCCGGTCCGGTCCAACTGCTCGCGCAGAGCGACCCATCGAGCCCATTGGTCCTGGGCCTGCTCCCCGTCGAGTCCGGGCAGCGCCAGCGCGCCGACGACTGGTCGGTGGTCCGGCCGAACCCCGGGGCGTCCGCGACGGACCTCGACACACCGCCCACCACCGCGGCGGGCGGAACCGAGAGCGAAACCCCGCCCCCGCCCCCGAAGCCGACCGAGCCGAAGCCCGCGGAGACCAAGCCCGCGGAGACCAAGCCCGTAGAGACCAAGCCCACCCAGACCGACCTCGCCGAGACGAAGGCTACCCGGACCGACCCCCTGCCCCCGGACGCCCCGCGCCTCGACCGGGCCATGGCAGCTCCGCCCCAGGGGCGCCGAGCACCGGCCCGCTTCAAGGACGGCCGGCGCATGCCCGCGTACGTCGACGACCTCCAGGCGCTCCTGCCGCCCGGGCTCACCGCGGCCGAGATCGGACAACTCCTCTCCAACCCCGCCACGTTCGGGCAGAGCGCGGTAGCCCTGCGGGGCGTCGAGCAGGTCCTGGACGAGATCGACCGGGAGCTGCGGCGCAGGCCGGACGCCCGGCCCTCCGACACGCAACTGCTCACCGACATCCGGCAGACCCTCCGGGACAAGCCCAAGACCCTGGCCGACGGGGCCGGGCGGCCGTTCCCCTACGTCAACGCGGACGGCAAGGTCCGCGTCCTCTACCTCAGGGCACGCCACCGGGGTAGTTGGACCCCGTTCGACGACGGCGTCGGCGACTCCTCGAAGATCGACAGCATGCACCGGGCGGCCGCGACGTTCGGGCTGACCAAGAACATGCAGGCCAACTCCCAGTACGGAGTGGGCGGGCCGATCGGTCCTGCGGGCACCGCGGCGTTCGGCGGGTTCGGCCGGATCGCCCTGCGCTTCGGCTTCATCAACAAGGTCGGCTACACACTGACCGACCAGCGCATGAACCAGATGGAGACCAGGACGCTGGACAAGTCCCGCTCCTACCTCGACGACGTCCATTTCGACATCCACATCACCGACGCCGCCGGGAACGTCGTCACGGGCCTCGAAAGCGACGACACCGACTCGGACTCCGCCTCCGACAGCAGCACAGGCACAGGCACAGGCACAGACACAGACACGGACACGGACACCGACACGACCACCCCCGCCCACTTCTCCTTCGGCGTCCGCAACGGCCTCACGGTGCGGCTGCCGGACAGCGTGACGAAGATGCCGAAGCCGGGCCGGATCCCCCGCTCCATGACCCTGGACCGCAACGCCCAGTACCGCTTCGTCCGCATCGAGGGGTTCGGCCCGGTCGCCGCGATCCGCGACTGGGCCGCCGCGCGGGTCGGAGCGCTGCCCGGCAGCTCGGCCTACACCGAGCTGGACATCTTCTTCTCCGGCGACAGCTTCCAGCGGCACGGCAGCACGATGGCCCGCGGCCGCGTCACCACTCCGCCGCTGTTCGCCGACGACAGGAAGAAGTCCCCGCTCGGCGTCTTCGTGGTGGAGGAGCTCATCCCCCGGGCGGCGGTCCTCGTCGGAGAGACCGACCAGGCCGAGATGCGGGACATCAACACCTCCACCGTCCGCAACGAGCGGAGCCGGGCCAAGGGCAGAAGCCTGCTGCTCCAGGCCGTCGCCGGACCCGCGTTCAACTTCTTCGACCCCGGCACCGCCCCCTTCGACCTGCGGCTCCAGTTCGGGCCCACCGCCCAGTACTCCTTCGCCAGGACCTGGGCGGCCGGACTCGGCGGGGCCGGCACCCTGAAGTCGGCCGGACAGGTCAAAGGCCCCAGGACCGCCCTCTACCTGGTCGTGAAGTCCGTCCGGGTGCGGCGGGCCGGCGACAACGCGCCGCCGACGCGCTTCCTCACCTGGAGCCTGGACCGGATGACCAGCTCCGAGGCGCGCAGGCTCGCCGGATGGGACGACGGCACCTCGATGGCCCTGCGCCACGGCGCCGCCCCGCCGTACGTCCCGGCGTATCTGACCGTGGACCGCCCGCGCACCCTGGGCATGCACCGGGTGAAGGAGTTCACCTTCGCCGACGGACAGCGCACCCGCGTCACCCCGGACGCGGCGGACGGCGTCGGCCGTACCCTGCTGGACGCGTTCGCCGACGGTGTCGTCGACTCCGTCGCCCATCTGCGCGACGGGCTCGTGGTGCCCCTCGACCAACTGCTGCCGCCGAACCTGCCGAAGGGCTGGCGGGCCCGCTTCAACGACCTCCTCGCACGCGACCCGGACCGGCTCCTCGACGCGGCCCGCGGTCTGCCGATGCCGCCCCGGTGGAAGGACCCCGTCAAGTACCGGATCGCCCTGCAGAACACCCTCCAGATCCTCGGTGTGCTGTCCCAGCAGAACATCACCGCCAACCTGGAGACCCTCACCACCGTCGGCCTGCCGATCCGGCTCACCGACCCCGACTCCGTCGGCCAGACCTACTACACGCTCCGGGTGCACGGGGCGCTGACCGGACGGCGGTACGAGGGCAAGGACGCCGACGAGGGCATGCGCTTCAGCGCGCTCGGCGTCGACCGGCTCGACGGCCAGACCAGCGCCAAACGGGGCTTCGACCTCGGCTTCGAGGGCACGTTCTCGGGCCGCGACAACAACGTCGACGACGCAGGACTGCCCCGCAACACCCTCGGGCTCACCCTGGGCGCCCGCCACGGATGGCAGTGGGAGGCGGAGACCGGGTTCGGCTCCACGGTCACCAACGAGCCGATGTCGGTGAGCAACCAGCCCACGCACCTGTACCGCTACGACCTCGGGCTCACGGCCACCCTGAGCGGCTACTGGCGGCCCCGCGGCCTGATCCGCGGCCTGGGCCTCGGCCTGCCGGGACTGCTGGTGCTGGACGAGCCGGTCAACATCCTGTTCGGGCGGACGCCGCTCGGACACCTCAAGGGCGGCGGCCCGATGACCGGCCAGGTCCTCCTCGGCATCCCCGTGCAGCACACACCGGACGCCGACCCGTACGCGGACGGCGCCCTCAACCCGTACCTCACCGACGAGCCCGCCCCGACGTCCATGAACACCGAGCGGGCCCTGGCCTTCGCCAAGGGCGACCTCGCACTCCCCACCGGCGGCGGCCGCCCGGCCGACCGGCTCGCCAAGCGCGGCACGGCGCAGTTCGAGGCGTTCCGGCAGCACCCCTTCGTGATCGTCAACATGGTGCTGTCGCCCACGCTGATCGCGGAGGTGGACCGGGTCCTTCGAGCGGCCTCCGGCGGCGCCTGGCACCTCACGAAGGAGGGCGCCGCCACCCGGGAGGCGGTCGTGCGCACCTTCACCCCCCAGTACCTGGCGTCGAGCTTCGACCAGAGTTCGGGACCCCTCGGACTGGTCGGCAGCGGCCTGCTGGGCAAGGGCCCCTACGGCGAACTGTGGGGGACCTTCCGGTACGCGACGACCGTCGGGAAGCTGCGCCCGCTCACCCCGTCCATGGCGATGGACACCGAGATGACCCTCGGCGGCACCCGCCAGGCCGCCGGAAAGATCAGCAACAGCACGAGCTTCGTCTTCGGCGGCCAACTCGTCCACTCCGTCGCCCAGCACCCGGGCCACGGCCTCATGGGCGCGTACGGCGTCGTCGCCAACCCCGTCTCCACGTCCGGCACGCACAGCGTCAGCGTCGTACGGACGGTCGTCGCGGACATGAACCGCAAGGGGTTCACCCATCAGGTGCTGGTGGCGGGCGATGTGCAGCACTGGTTCGCGCTGCTCTCCAGCCGGCTGGGCATGGGCACCATCGGCACCGCGGCCGCCTCCACCACCCTCGTACCGCGCTCACTGGCGGGCGCGGCCGGTACCGAACTGACCAGCCCCGGGGGCCTGTTGGGGCATCTGTCGGAGAAGAGCGCCCACCGGATGGGGCTGCTCGACGACGGCTTCGGCGACGTCCCCCGCTACACCCGGCAGTCCTGGGCGCCGCAACCCTGGCTGCGCGGCGCCGCCTTCGGCACCTTCGCGGTCAACGCCCTGGACCCCACCGAGGTTCTGCTCGCCTTCGACCGGCGGATCGGGGAGCTGGGGCTCGACGACGAGAGCCGGGAACGTATCCGGCAGTTGGTGACGGCCCGCGCCACCCGGGCCCTGAAGGGGGAGATGACCACCACCCGCCCCTCGACCCTGGTCTCCGCCGGAGGCTGGGGCTGGGGCAGCGTCCGGATCGGCAGCCGACGGGTCCGGGTCCGGGTCGAACTCATCCCCGGCACACCCGTGTTCGAGGGTCTCGACCACAGTGTGGAGCTGGAGGAGAACCGGCGGGCCATCGAGACCGCCCAGCAGAACTCGGAGGCGTCCTCCGGGGCGGACGTCGGCTTCCTGACCAGCCAGGCGGTGTACACGGGCAACCCGTACGTCCCGGCCGCCGGACCGGCGTACACGGAGAGCGGCTCCCACCGCAAGACGATCGCGTCGAGTCACACGGTCACCACCGTCACCATCTACCGGGCGGCGTCCACCGAACCGCACGCGGAGACCGTCACCCCCTACCGCATGCGGATCGTCCTGGAGGCCGACGACACCCCCGCCACCGGCGGACCTGCGGACGGGAAGGAGGCGAAGTCCACGGCGCTGGACCGCTTCCGGGGGCGGCTGAGGATCGTCGAGGAGGACGACGTCGGCTCGCTGCGCGAACACGTTCCGCTCAGCCTGATGCAGCCGGCCCCCACCGGGGCGGACGGCACCGCGGGCCCGCTGCCCGCCCCCGATCCGGCGGCCGACCCGGCCCTGGCCGAAGCGCCCCGGCCGGTGCCCCTGCCCGGCGCGCCGCAACAGCTGACGGTCCTGGACGGCGAAGGCGTGGCCCGGCCGTTCGCCTTCCCCGAGAACGGCATGCACCCCCGCGGCATCATCGGCATCGACAACATCCGCGTCGCCAACGACCTCCTCCTCACCAGGGCGTACGACAGCGGCTTCAGCCTCGGCGCGCTGGAGGCGGAGGACGGCCCCGACGCCGACGCCCTCACCCGGCTCCTGCGCCGGACCAGGGAGACCGGCCTCACCCGGCTGGGCACCGGCTCGGCGCAGGCGCTGGAGGACGGCACCAGCTCCATGGCCGTCACCTCGTTCTACCCGCGCACCACCGAACCGGACGGCTACCAGGTCGCCGGCCTCACCGAGAAGTCCCTCGTGGGCACCGACACCGGCAGCCTCACCCTGCGCTCCGTGCCCGACTTCAGCGGCGCGCTCCTCCTGACCGTCGCCGACGGCAAGAAACTGGAGGTGCTCCGACGGTACGGCGAGAACGCGGGTACCTCGTCGTCCAGCGAACACAGCCAGTCCGGGAGCCTGGGCGGCGCCTTCCTGTACGACTCGCCCAACAACGCGGGCCTCAACCAGATCGGTCTCATCGGCCCCGGCCCCTACGACCTCGACGGCGACGGGATGCCGGTCGGGGACGACCACCTGACCTCCCGCAACCTCAAACCGAAGACGGGCCGCTCGTTCCTGTTCGCCGTCCCCGCCACCTGGACCGGCGTCGGCGACGTCCATCGGAGCATCGTCGACTCCAAGCTCGCCAAAGCCGCGAGGGGCACCTTCGGCAAGGCCGGACCGGGTCCGCAGGCGATGGAGTCCAAGGCGTACGTCGTCACCTGGATCCGTGAGGACGTCGCACGCGAGCTCAAGGTCATCACCGACGCGAACTTCCCCGAGAGCGTCTCCAAGGCGTGGGACGCGGTCGCCGAGGCGAGCCAGGCATGGGTCGACGCGGACAAGGCCTACTGGAAGAAGCGGCGCGCCTCCGGCGGACTGCGCACGGACCTCGACGCCGCGCAGGGCGCCCTCGACGAGGCCACCGGCATCGCCCGTGCGGCGGCCCGACCGGTCGACCTGGCCCGTACCGGCGTCGAGACCGCGGAAGCGGACCTGAAGCGGGCCGAGGCCGACGCCCGCCGGGACCACGGCATCGCCGACACGGACACGGCCGCCGCCCAGGCCGCATGGGACGCCTTCACCGAGAGCGCGGACACCGCCGACCCCGAACACGACGGCTGGGCCGAACTGCTGCGGGACGAACGGGACGCCGCCCGCGCCCGCCTGAGCGAGGCACGGGAGGCCGCCGGGAAGCTGCGGAGAGCGGCCGACCTGCGGCTCGACGCCGCGCGCGCCGAGAAGACCGCCGCGGACGAACGCCTCGACACGGCCCTGCTGTCCGCGCGGGCGCCCGGCCGGGCGCTGGACGAAGCCACCGCGCTCCGGGACGAGGCACGCGACGCCGTCGAGACCCGCCGCGACGAACTGGACGCGCTCCGGGACACGGCGGAGCGCGCCGCGGACGAGTACCACCGGGTACGGTCCGGCGCGGACCAGCTCACCCGCTGGCACCGGCTCGCGGCGACCGCCGAGGGCCGCGAGCAGTTGGAAGGCATCGCCGAGCCGCCGCCCGTGACCCACAAGGCCCCGCCCGCGCCGGCCAAGCCCAAGTCCCCCGCCCCGCCCCGCTACACCCGGTCCGGCAGCGGGGCGGACACCGTCCTCACATCCCCCGCGAAGGAGACCTACACGCTCCACGACGTCCCGAGGGACGGCGAGGCGTTCTACCGCGCGCTCGCCCTCGGCCTCGAAGGCGCCGCTCCGGGCCTGCTGGCCACGGAGGGCATCGACCTCGCCGACCCGGGCGCCCCGGCCGCACTCCGCCGCAAACTGGCCTCCTGGCTCACCGACCACGCCGACGAAGAGCTGCTGGCCGCCGTCGCCCCCGACGACACCGACGCCTTCAGCCCGGAGGAGATCGCCGCCGCCGGGCTGGACCTCGGCACCGGCACACCGGCCCGCCGCGAGTTCGACGGCCTGGGCGGACTCGTTCCGCACGCCGTCGGCCTCGACGCCGCGACACGGGCCGAACTGGCCGTCGCCCAGTTGCTGCGCCGGGGCGACGCCGCCTCCGAGGCCGGCTGGAACCACGCGGCCGCGGACCTGCTCCCGCTGCTCGCCGCACGGACCTTCGGCGTACGGGTCACGGTGGTCGGCGACGACGGCGCCTTCCAGGACTTCACGCCCACGGACCCCACGGGCGCCCTGAACGGACTCGTCGGGCCGTCCCCGCACGCAGGTGCCCATGTCGTGCTGAGCCTCGACAACCGGCACTACCGGTTGGCGGTGCCGGTGAAACCACCGGTCGAGGTGAAACCGCCACCGGTGGTGAAGGAGACGGTGGCGGTCCCCAAGCCCGCGCCGACGAAGGAGATCCAGGTCGAGGGCACCCAGGCCAAGGGGACCCAGGTCGAGGGGACCCAGGTCAAGGGGGCCCCGGTGAAAGAGACTTCGGTGAAGGGGTCCTCGCTCGACGACGAGTCCGCGCCGCCCAAGAAGACTCCGGACCCCGAGCCGAAGGTCGAGGGCGATCGCGCGCGGGGCCGCCGGGTCCGCGTGCCCGCGACGGGCGAGTGCCTGCTGTACTCCTTCATGGCCGGCGACCCCGAGCACATCCGGAACCGGCTGACCGGCCTCGCCGCCACCGACCGCGCCGCCCACGACTGGCTCGGGCACCCCGACACGGTCCGGGCCGACCTGCGGCGCCAGGCCGACACCCTCTCCACCACCGGCAAGCTCCCCACCGGCCCCGCCCAGGTGGCGCTGCACGCGATGCGCTCCCATGTGGAGGAGTACGTGGTGCGCAGCGAGGGGCGGCTGCACCCGCAGATCGTCGGCCAGTTCCGGCAGACGGTCACCGACGCGTTCGCCCGGCGCGTGCGGGGGATGAACCGGACGGAGCGGCTCGGCGCCCTCGCACACCACGGGGTCCACCACATCCCCGTGCCCGAGGCCCTCGACCCCGCCGAACTGCAGCGGCGGTACGTCGACGCCCGGGTGGCGGCCGGGCCCGCGGATCAGAACCTCTCCGCGCGGGACGCCCGTGCCCTGTACCGGGCGGAAGCCGAGGACCTCAGCCCGCGCCGCATGTTCGCCCACCTGGAGGAGCACGGTCTGCTGCCGGTCCCCGGCGACCTCGACGACGGCGCGCTGGGCCGGCTGCTCAGCACCGTCTACCCGCAGAGCACGGCCCCGCTGGACGACTCGGAACTGCCCACCCTGCTCGACGCCGTCGTCAACTGGGAGCAGCGCTGGGGGACACCGGCCGGAGAGATCTTCCTCCCGCTGCTCGCCCACGCGTTCGGACTGCGGGCCGATGTGGTGCGGCTGCTTCCCACGGGCGCCCGCAGGGTCAGCAGGGCCGGACCGGACGGCGCCCTGCGGCAGACGGAGGTCTACTACAACGGCAGCAACCACTACGACGGCAGCGACGCCGCACCCCGTGAGGGCTTCGGCGACCCGGTCATGCCGAAGCGGATCAAGGACGAGGAACGGGACCAGGACGGCGCGATACGGCTCAACCCGCTCTGGGTGCCCCTGGACGAGGTCGACCCCGACCTGCTGATCACGGGCAACCGGGACGCGGTGTGGCTGTACACGGTCACGGACGAGGGGCGGGTGATCCTCGGCTCGGAGAAGCCGAGCGGCATCGTCACCGAGGCGCAGTTCGACGCGCTGCTGGCGGGCATGCGGGAGAAGGATCCCGACCTGACGGCGGAGTCGCTGCGGAAGGCGCTGGACGGGCTGGGCCACACCGGCATCGCCACCGTCTTCGCCGACGGTGAGGAGGACGCACCCGGCCGGACGCTGCCCGGACGCAGCCGGGTGTCCGGAGAGTTCCGCTGGAGCGCGAAGCGGCGCTCCTGGGTGGTGAACGACAAGTCGGGCCGCTACATGAGCGTATTGGTCCGGCCGGGTCTGGACTCGGACGACGCCGCCGAGTGGCTGAGCAACGTGGCGGCACTGTTCAGCGACCGACTCGGCGTCGTCGTCCGTACCGAGCAGGTGAAGACCGTCGCACCGCCGAAGACCGAGCCGCCGCCCCCCGCGGCCCCGCCGGCGACACGGCCGCCGGCCTCCACCCCGGCGGCGGAGGAGGCGGAGCGGACGGTCCCGCGCCCCGGTGACGACACCGGCAAGCTGGACGTCGCGCGCCGCGTCGGTGCCGTGCTGGGCGACCTCGGCCACCCCGTGGTGCTCGCGGGGGCCGCCCGTGCCAGGGTCCGCTTCGGTCAGGCCCGGCCCTTCGGCGCGGTCGAGTTCCGGGTCACCGCGGACACCCCGCCCGACGCCACCGCCGTACGAGAGGCCCTGGAGCGGCACCTGCCCGGAGCGCGGGTGCGCGTGCGGAGGGACGCCGCCGACGGCCGTGTCCTCGACCTGTCGGTCGACGGAGTGCCCATGAGGATCACGGCGGTCGACGGACCGGCCCCCGGCGCGAACCGGGCCGGGCCGTCCCTCGTCACCGTCGGCGGTTTCACCGTGCCGGCCCCCGAGGACGCCGTCGCCGACGCCGCCCTCGCCCTGGCCACCGGAACCGACCCGGAGCTGCGCGCCCGCGACCTCCTCGACCTGCTGTGGGCCCTGCACCACACCCCCGCCGCCGGCACCGCCCCCCTCGCGCGCTCCGACGCCTACGCCTCCGCACGCCGGCCGGGCGCCGCCCCCTCCCTCGCCGTACGGCTCAGCGAACTCCTCGACTCCGTCGCCCTGGACCCCGACACCCTCGCCCGCCACACGGAGACCTGGCGCACCCTCGGCGTGAAGGACACCGAACTGCCCTCCCTCACAGCCCAGTTGACGGCGCTGGCCAGCGAGCTGCGGAACCGCCCGGACGTCATCGCCGACCCGATCCGCACGCTCGCCGCACGCCTGCCCGAACTGGCCACCGAAGAGCGCGACTTGGCGCTGGCGGCGCTCGCGCCCGGGGAACGTGAACGGCTGGCCGGCGACCCGACCCTCGTGGACGCCCTGCACGACGCGCTGGAGCCCGCCGAGTTCGCCACGGTCGCCGCGAACCTCATGACGCAGGTGCCCCCAGGGGTGGAACGGCCCGTCTCCGCCCGGGACCGGGCCCGGAACCTGGTCGCCCGGCTGCTTCGGGACCGCGACGTCACCGCCCGTCTCCTCAAGGGCGGTTCACGGGTCGTGGTGGTGCCCAAGGGCGAGGCCATGACCTCCCTGGACGCCTTCCGCGACCTGCGCGGCGGGACCAGCGCCGACGGCCGCCCCTGGGAGGGCGTCCGCGGCGCGGGACTGCGTACGGCGGCCGTCACCGAGGAGAACCTGCTGGGCGAGCGCACCACGGTCCCGACGGACGAGTCCGCCTACCCCGACGGCTACTCGACCACGGTCCACGAGGTCGCCCACACCGTCCACCTCCACGGCCTGGACCCCGAGGACAGCGCGCGCGTGACCGACGCGTTCCGGGCCACCGAGCGCGCGGGCGAGGCGGGCTCCTGGCCCGACGGCGCCCTGTACGGCCACGACGCCGACGGCCGGCGCAGCGCCCCCAACTACAGCAGCCGCGACGAGCGGGAGTTCTTCGCCCAGCTCACCAACGTCTATCTGAGGGCCAACGGCGGCACCGACCCGTACACCGGGCTGCCGCGCAACAACGGCGGTCCGGAGTGGGTCCGCGCCCACCAGCCGGCCCTGTACCCGCTGCTGCGCAGGCTGTACGGCGAGGGCCCACCGCCCCGGCCCCGACACCCGCGCAGTGTCGCCCCCGCCCGCCCGCGCGGAGTACGCCCCTCGGCCGTCAACCCCGTCGAGGCGACCGACGTCGAGAACGAGGCGCTGGCCCGCGCCCGCGCCCTGTGGGACATCGCCGAGGGCGGCCGGAGCGACGACGGCGGTGATCCCCACGACGGTGACGCCCATGAGGCCGTCCGCGCGCTCTGGAACGGAACCACCGGGGAACACGAGCCCCGGCCCCACCCGCCCGCGCCCCGCCCCCTCCCGGCCCCGGAGCGCCAGCCCCGCTCCATCGCCCTCCCCGCGCCACCGCCCGCCGACGACGTGACCCAGCGCCGGCTCCGCGAACTGTGGGCCGTCATCGACACCACCTTCGGCTCCCGACCCCTGCCCGAGGAGACGCGAACCGCGCTGTACAACTCGCTGCTCGTGATCGAGGCCGCCCGCGCCGGGCACCCCCGCTTCGGCCGCGAGCCGTTGGACCTGGCCGGCATCACCCGCACACTGCTGCACCTGCCCCCGGACACACCGGTGGACGCGGCCCGGCACTTCGACGCCTTCTCCCTCGTGGCCAGCGCCCACCGCAGGGGCCGCGGCACCACCCTGGACGCCATCGCCGCCTACGGACTGACCCGGCAGGGCTACCCCGGGCGGTCCGAACTCCTCGGACCGGACGACGTCCCGCACGGCAGGAACTGGAGCGGACGCGACGGCCTGACCCTCCACCTGGACCGGGTCGCCGACCCCCGGGGCGTCCGTCCCGCGCCCTGGGGCTCCGCCGCACACGCGCTGGTGATCGAACGGGACGACGAGGGACGCCTCCTGGCGGCCGGACTGCCCGTGTCCGACGCCGAGTTCGCCGAACTGGTGCGCCACGACCCGCAACGGCCGCCCGGCGTACCGGTGCTGCTGCTGATGGCGGAGGACGGGGGCCGCAACGAGGCCCTCGCCCGGCTGATCGCGGACCGCACCGGCACCCGGGCCTGGTTCTCCTACGGCGACCTGCGGCTCGTGCCCGCCCCCGACGGCCGACGCGTGCCCTTCCTGGCCGAGCCCGCCACCCCAAGCGATCCGGCCGGAACCTGGGTGCCCGCCGACCCGGGCCTGGTCCCGGACACCCCCGGCGCCACCGTCACCGCCGCGAACGGCACCGTCTTCCCCGACCCGGACATCCACTCGTACCCGCTGGTCACGGCCGACGGCCAGGCCCTGACCGGGCGGGCCTTCCTCAACGCGCACGACATGGCACTGCGCGAGCAGTCCTTCCGTGCCCTGTCCGCCGTCCAGCACTACTCCAACGTCATGGAAGGGCTGCCCGGTGTGTACGCCGGACGCGAGAGCGGCGACCTGCCCCTGCCGCGCGGCCTGACCGACTCCTACGTCGCCGTCGGCCACGGCGACCAGGGCCGCACCACCCTGCCCCGCCGCAGCACCGGCGCCAACCAGGCCGTACACCCAAGCCAGTTGGGCCGCGTCCTCGCCCGGCGCAGAAGCCTCATGGCGCTGCCCCCCGAGCGGCCGGTGTGGCTGCTGGTCTGCGAGGTGTCGATGACCCGCCCCGACCAGGACCTGCTCAACCGGCCACCCTCCTCCCAGTACGTCGCCAACGAGACCGGCCGCACCGTCTTCAGCGTGAACATGCAGGTCGGTACCAACGAGGCCGAGGGCGAACGGCCGCCCCGCCTGCTCGTGTTCGACGACCCCGACCGGCCCGAGGGCCACATCGAGGAGTTCCCTCCCGAACCCGGTACCGACGCCCTCGACGCGCTCGCCGACCTGGGCGGACTGCCCGCGCAGCGGCCCGGGCGCACCGACCGGGCCCGGCAGTGGGTGCGCGCCCTGCGGCGCACCCACGGCGTGCGTGTCGACTCCGACCCGGCCCGCGAGGCGGAGTTCCACGAGTTGATCGAGGGGTTCGGCGCCCTGGAGCAGCTGCGGTTCCGGAACGCCGGCGACCGCGATCCCGGCCCCCTCACCTGGGGCGCACTCCAGCACATCGTCGGCCGGTACGCCATGAGCGAGGGCTGGGACGGGTTCCTGAGCGCCGGCTCCCTGGAGCACCTGCTGCGCGCCGCCCTCGACGGGGCACTGACCCCCCAGGACACCGCGATGGCCGACGCCCCCGCCGCGCCGCCGACGTCCGGCCGCGGGCCGGGCGCCCCGCCCGTGGCCGACGAGGGGCTGCGGCGCACCGGCGACGACGAGGCCGTCCTCGACGGCACCCGGTACGCCCTGCGTCCCGTGACCGCCCCGCCCGGCCGGGCCGCCGAGGCCGCGCTACTGGCCGCCCTCGGCGGAACGGAGCCGCTCGCGGGGCTCCTCCCGGCCGCGCAGCCCGAGCGGAGCGAAGCCTTCCGCCAGTGGCTGTCGGACGCCGTCCAGGAGCAGGCTGATCAGCTCACCGACGACCAGGTGCCGCCGCCGGCGCCGTCGGCGACGGTCCCGCTGTCCCTGCTCAGGAGCGCGGGCCACCAGTTGACCGACGCCCAGTCGATGGAGGGCGCCCTGCTCGGCGACCGGCTGCCGGTGGCGGGCCTGGACCTCGGCCCCGCCGTACGGCTGCGGCTGCTGCTCGCCGATCCCACGCTCGGGGGCCCCGGCACCGAACTTCCGCTGATCCCGCTGCTGGCCGCCGCGGTAGGGGCGCTCGGGGTGGCGGTCGCCGTCGCGGAGACGGACGGCCCGGTCTCGGTCATCGGACCGACGGCGGAATCCGGCTCCGAATACCGCCGACACGCCCTGGACCTGCTCCTGCTCCTGCTGCGGGACGGGGACCGCTGGTTTGTGGGACACCCCCGCCCCGACGTCCGGCCGGTCCCCGCCGGACCCGTGCCGGGTGACTCCGATGTGTGGCCGATCCCCGCCGGACCCGTGCCGGGCGACTCCGATGTGTGGCCGATCCCCGCCGGACCCCTGCCGGGCGACTCCGACGTCCAACCGATCCCCGCCGCACCCCTCCCGAGGAACCCGTGATCGACACCGTCGCACCCGCCGTCGGCGGAACCGGCCCCGGGCCCGGGGAGAGTGCCGAGCTGCCGCCCGGGCACCCCCGATTCCGTGAACCCGGCGAGGAGTTCACCGCCGCCGCCCGGCTCGCCCCCGGTCACTGGCTGTCGCTGGTGGACCGGCACTGGCACGGCGAGGCGGGCGAGGCGCCGCCGGACTGGGCGGTGCCGGGACGCTGGCGCAGCGACGCCCGCGGCGAGATCGTCGCGTGGGCGGAGAACCCCGGCTACCGGCCCTCACCGGACGCCTACGGCTGGGACCCGCCGGCCGGCCCGGCCGACGCCGCCGTGCGCCTGGTCGCCACCGGCTACGGCCCCGAGGAACTGCTCGTCGTGGTCCTCGCCGACACCGAGGTGGCGGTCTGCCTCGACGCCGACGGAGGTCCTGCCGGGACCGAGGCGCCCGACGGCACCCCCGCCGTACCGGTCTTCCCGCCCGGCCCGGAGCCGGCCGACGGGCGCCTGCCCGCGCACGAGGTCATGCCGGTGACCGACCTCCTCGAACGGCTGCCCGAAGGGCGGGAGATCCTCTTCCTCAGCTCCACCGCCCCGGTCGCCCAACTCGTCACCGCCGAGGCACTGCGCGCCGGCCTGGCCGCGGTCCGCCGTCACGAGGAGCGGACCGAGGCGGACCGGGACGACCTCCGAGGGGCTCCCGCTCAGGGCAGCAGCGCGCAGGAGTCGACCACGTCGCCGTCCGCGGGCCTGGTGAGGGTGCGGTCCGCGGGCGGCCGTACGCCCTCCTCCACCCAGGAGACCAGCGCGTCGAACGCCGAGCGGTAGCAGGGCAGGATCGGACGGAGTCGGTCCGGATGGCTGTCGTACAGCCCGTCGACGTGGGTGCCGCCCGCGACGGTGTAGTAGCGGTGCAGCGCGCCGCGGCCGGCGGCGTCCACCATGCCCGCGTAGACGTCGGAGTCGGCCGCCTTCGGCAGCAGCGCGTCGAGATCGCCGTGCAGGGTGATCAGCGGCCTGCCGATCCGCCCGGTCAGCGCCACGCGGGCCACCGCGCGGTGCACGGAGGCCGGGCGGGAGGCGTAGTCGTAGACCGCGTCCTCGGCGCAGGGCGCGAGGATCTGGTCCGGGGTGCTGCCGGCCGAGGCACCGGGACAGTCAGGGGCGTACGACGGGTCGAACTCGGCGCGGTAGATCTTCTGCGTGACGCCCCAGTAGGCCCGCTCGTGGTAGGGCCACAGGAACTCCGAGCCGCGCGCGAAGCCCACCGCGTACAGGTCCTCGTCGCGTGCCGCGCCGGTCGCCCGTGCCACGGCCGTGGGCAGCGACGTCAGAAGGTTGGGGCCGTCCGCCGTCCACAGCGCCCCTTCCCAGTCCACGCCGCCGTCGTACAGCTCCGGGTGGTGCTCCAGCTGCCATCGGGTGAGATAGCCGCCGTTGGAGATGCCGGTCATGTAGGTGCGCCGGGGGAGGTGGCCGTAGCGCTGGGCGACGGCGCGTCGGGCCGCCCGGGTGAGCTGGGTGGTCCGGGTGTTCCACTCGGCGACCGCGTCCCCGGGCCGGGCGCCGTCGCGGTAGAAGTCGGAGCCGTTGTTGCCCTTGTCGGTGGCCGCGTACGCGAAGCCCCGGGCGAGCACCTGGTCGGAGATCGCCCTGTCCGTCGCGTACTGGCGCCGGGTGCCCGGGGCGCCGGTGACGACGAGCCCGCCGTTCCAGCGGTCCGGCAGCCGGATGACGAACTGCGCGTCGTGCTTCCAGCCGTGCGTGGCGTTGAACCGCGAGGAGTCCGGGAAGTAGCCGTCGATCTGGACCCCGGGCACCCCCGACGGCAGCCGGGTTCCGGCGGCCGTCAGCCCCGCCTGGTCCGCCGGGTCGGTGTACGGGGTGCCGACGAGACCGGTGGTGGTGAGGTCCGGGAGGCATGCGGTCCGCTGGAACCGGGCGCCGGGGACCCGCAGCCGGTCCTGGCGACCGCAGTGGTCCTCGCCGGCCGGGCTCGCCCCGGCGGGAGCGGGCCAGGTCAGCGCCGCCGCCAGCAGGGCGGTGGCGGCGAACGGAACACCTCGGGACGGACGCATGGGTGCCTCCAGGGCGGAGCGGCGGGGGAGAGCCCGGCAGGACAGCCCTGCCGAAGTCGCCCCATGCTCCGACTCCTGTCCCCTCCCATCCATGGGCCGGCGCCACATGGATGGACGTCCCCGCATGGTGTGCCAAGACACCACCTCAGCTGGGGCGTACGGCCATCCTGTCCAGTGCCTCCAGCAGACCCGGCAGCTCCGGGCCGCGGCCCACCGGAAGGACCTCGCCCGGCTCGTCGTCCAGCAGCACGAACGCGATGTCGTCCGTCCTCGCCACGAGCGACCAGCCCGGACCGTCGGCGCGCAGGGTGCGGGCGTCGCCCGACGCGAAGGCGGAACGGACCCGGCCGAGCGGCGGCGGGGTGTCCACGTAGGCGCGCGCCTCGGCGAGGACCCGGCGGATACCGCTGTGTCCCTTCGGCTTCGGCGCGTCCTCCGCCGCGTCCTCCTTCTCGTCCCCGTCGGCCGGGGTGCCGCCGTCGAGGCCGGGGAAGGCGGAGTCGTCGATCTGCTCCCGCCACGCGGCCCACTGCAGGGCGATCTCGTCGGCGCCCAGCCGCCGCTGCGCGGGACCCCAGGTGGAGGTGTCCGGCGGCGCCAGTGGCGGAGGGTCCGCCGGGTCCGGCTCGGGGTCGTGCGGAGCGGGCACGTTC
This sequence comes from Streptomyces sp. NPDC000983, assembly GCF_040299205.1. Lineage (NCBI taxonomy): Bacteria > Bacillati > Actinomycetota > Actinomycetes > Kitasatosporales > Streptomycetaceae > Streptomyces > Streptomyces sp. NPDC000983. The sequence continues at coordinate 76,640 of NZ_JBEPBM010000001.1, forward strand.
GGCGCCGCGACGGCGACCGCCAGTGGCCAGCCGGGCAGGGCCGCCACGACCGTCCGCTCGTCCGGGGACAGGTCGTACTCCATGCCGCAGTCCCAGGACGCGATGGCGACCGCGACCAGCGACACGTCGTCGATGACGACCGTCCAGCGGGCGCCGTCCCCGTCCTGGCCGATCACCAGCCCGTACCCGTCGGCGAGCGGCGCGAGGCCGAGCGCCGCGCACGCCTCCGGGTAGTCGTCGCCCAGCACGCTCGGGAACTTCGCAGGCGTCAGCAGCACCGCCGTGAGCACATACAGCGCGTCGTCCTCGGCGGCGACGGCGCCCTCGTCCGTCCCGGCCATCCCAGCCTCCCCATCGGTTCGTCCATCGGCGCGCACCCTAATGCGACGGGAAGCCCCTTGTCACGACCACCCACCCCATCCGGAGCTGCTGTTTTCCGTCTGGACGGGGCGAAAACGCCTCTCGGCGAGGGTCCGGTCAGGCCGCCGGGAGGCCGAGGAGGTCCCGGGCGACCGTCCGCGGGGACTCGTCCCGCTCCCGCGCGAGGGCGATGACGGCCCGGCAGGCCAGCTCGTTCACCCCGAACGACAGCGCCTCCGGCGAGACCCATCCCGCGGCCTCGTCGACGCGCTCCTGGTCGTCCTCCGCGCCGGCCGCGACATAGGCCGCCGCCGCTTCGAAGAGATTGTGCGTCCGCGTGTCCTGGTCGGCGTCCGGCCCCGTGCGCCAGGCGTCCAGCACCTTGCCCCATGACTGTCGGAACCTGCCGAACATCCCGGCCGCCTTCCCCCTGCGATCGCCCTCGGTCATCGTCTCATCTCCCGCTGTTCAACCTAGAGTTGAATAACCCGCAACAGAAGAGGGCATCGCGGTCAAGGGCGTTCACCCGGCGGAGCGGAGCCCGGCGGCGAGGGGCGCGCGGCGGACGCTCAGCCCTCCCGCACGGCCAGGGCGAGGAACCGGGCGTCCTCGTCCACGTACGACGTCATGCGCCAGCCGGAACCGGCCAGCAGCGGGCGGAGATTGGGCTCGGCCCGCAGGTCCGCGGGGGTGATCCGCCGGCCCTGACGGGCCGCGAGCGCCGCCCGGCCGATCGGATGGAACAGGGCCAGCGTGCCGCCCGGGCGGACCACCCGGGCCAGCTCCCGCAGGTCCCGGGACGGCTGGGGCAGATGCGCGATCAGGCCCGCGCCGAACACGGCGTCCAGCGCATCGGGGCGCAGCGGCAGCGCGGCCACGTCCGTGAGCAGCAACTGCCCGTCCCGGTGCCGTCCCGCCCGTACGGCGGCCTCGAGCATGGCCGGGGTGAGATCGGCCCCCAGGACCACTCCCGTGGGTCCCACGGCCGCGCGCAGCGGCGGCAGGGCCCGCCCGGTGCCGCAGCCCGCGTCGAGGACCCGGTCGCCCGCGCGCAGACCGAGTTCGGCGACGGCGGCCGCGTACGCCGGTCCGTCGTCGGGGAACCTGGCGTCCCAGCCGGCGGCACGGGCGGAGAAGAACTCCTGGACATGCGTGTGGTCGTCGCTCATGTCCGGCATGATCCCGCACCGGCCGGGGGACGCCCGCGCCGACAGCGCCGTGCACGTTCGCTCGTAGGGCGGTCGTTGACGGACCGATCCGTGTCATGTTGCAGCACCTTTCGAAATGCGCCCCCTTTGTGCCCCCGTGCCCCGGCTAGCGTCCCTGGGCCATGGGACATCTGGACCACGCGGCCCTGGGGCCGCTGACCCCGGCGCTGTCGTACGCGATGGCCTGCATCGGCGCCGCGCTCGGTCTGCGCTGCACCGTCCGCGCGCTGGGCGCGACCGGCCGGTCGCGCCGCAACTGGCTCGTCACAGCCGCGTCGGCCCTCGGCACCGGCATCTGGACCATGCACTTCGTGGCGATGCTCGGCTTCGGCGTCAGCGGCACCGACATCCGCTACGACGTGCCGCTCACCCTCGCCAGCCTGCTCGTCGCCATGGCCGTCGTCTGCGCGGGCGTCTTCGCCGTCGGCTACGGCCGCGACCGCACCCGCGCCCTGCTGCTCGGCGGACTCACCACGGGACTCGGCGTGGCCAGCATGCACTACCTGGGCATGGCCGCCGTGCGCCTGCACGGCGAGGTGCGCTACGACCCCCTCCTGGTGGGGCTTTCGGTGCTGATCGCCGTCGCGGCGGCGACGGCGGCCTTGTGGGCGGCGCTCAACATCGAGTCGCCCGTCGCCGTCACGGTCGCCTCCCTGATCATGGGCGCGGCGGTCAGCAGCATGCACTACACCGGCATGTTCGCGGTGAGCGTGCGGGTCACGCCCGGCGGCGACACCCTGCCCGGGGCCACGGCGATGCAGTTCATCTTCCCCCTCGCCGTCGGCCTCGGGTCCTACCTCTTCCTGACCTCCGCCTTCGTCGCCCTGTCCCCGACGACCGGGGAGCGCGCCGCCTCCGCCTCCGCCCAACGGCCGGTCGAGAGCGCCGCCCAGTAGGGCCCATCCTATGGATCTCTCCCGAGCGAGGAGGCCATGCGTACACCCCGCAGGACCACCGCATCCGGCGCCGGCCCGGCGTCCGCACCGCCCGCGCGCGGCCGCCGCGCCCACGCCGGACCGCCCGCCGACGAAGGCCCGGAGGAGGCCCCGGGCGCGATACCGGGCGACCCGCCCACCCGCGCGGGCGGATGGCGGCTCCGCCCGCGCACGGTCCGCGCCAAGATCGTCTGCCTGCTGATGGTGCCGGTCGTCTCCCTGCTCGCCCTGTGGGCCCACGCCACCGTCACCACCGCGCAGGACGTCTCCCGGCTGCGGCAGGTCCAGCGCGTCGACGCCGGCATCCGCGCCCCCCTCGCCGCCGCCGTCGCGGCCCTCCAGGCCGAACGCGCCACCGCGGTACGCCTCGTCGCCGACCCCTCGGCCGTACGTGGCGACGACTACCGCAGGCTCACCGGGCGCACCGACGCGGCCGTCGCCGCACTGCGGCTCGGCCCGCGCGACACCGTCGCCCACGCCGAGGAACTCCCCGCCGACGTCGCCGCACGGCTGGAGGAGTTCGTCGGTGGCGCGGAACGCCTCGGCACCCTGCGCACCGCCGTCCTCGACCGCGAGGCCGGCTGGAGCGAGACCTACCGGCGCTACACCGGCACCATCGCGGCGGCCTTCCCCGTGGGCGGCGCCCTCACCGGCATCCAGGACGCCGACCTCGGCTCGGACGCGCGCGTGCTGCTGGAGTTCTCCCGCGCGGCGGAGGCCCTCGCCCAGGAGGACGCGGTCCTCGCCGCCGCCCGCCCGGCCGGCCGTCTCGACGGGGAGCGGCTGCGGCTGTTCACCGGCGCCGTCGCCACCCGCCGGGTCCTCACCGGCGCCGCCGTCGCCGACCTCGGCGGCGCCGGGCGCACCGCCTGGCGGGAACTCACCGCGGGCGGCGACCACGCCGCCGTCGAGGCCGCCGAGGACGCGGTCCTCGCCGCCGCGCCCGGCCCGCGCGCGGCCGACGCCGTCCCGGAGGCCGCCTGGGACCGTGCCTTCGCAGGCGTGCGGGACGGCATGCGGGACATCGAGACCGACGCGGGACAGGGCGTCGCCGACCGCGCCGACCCGTTCACCCGGGGCCTGCTCAGCCCGGCGGGCGCCGCGGTGCTCTTCGGCCTCGCCGCCGTCCTCGCCTCGCTGGTGATCTCCGTCCGGATCGGCCGCGGCCTCGTCGTCGAACTGGTCGGCCTGCGCAACAGCGCCCTGGAGATCGCCCGCCGCAAACTCCCCGAGGCGATGCGGAGACTGCGCGCCGGGGACGAGATCGACATCCGCGCCGAGGCCCCGCCCGGCGAACCCGCCGAGGACGAGACCGGGCAGGTCGCCGAGGCGCTGAGCACCGTGCACCGCGCCGCGCTGCGGGCCGCCGTGGAGCGTGCCGAGCTGGCCGGCGGCATCTCTGGCGTCTTCGTCAACCTCGCCCGCCGCAGCCAGGTGCTGGTGCACCGTCAGCTGACGCTGCTGGACAGCATGGAGCGCCGCTCCGACGACCCCGACGAACTGAGCGATCTGTTCCGGCTGGACCACCTCACCACCCGGATGCGCCGGCACGCCGAGAGCCTGATCATCCTCTCCGGCGCCGCCCCGGGGCGCGCCTGGCGGATGCCGGTCTCCCTGACCAACGTGGTGCGCGCCGCAGTCTCCGAGGTCGAGGACTACGCGCGCGTGGAGGTGCGCCGACTGCCCGAGACGGCCGTCGTCGGCGCGGCCGTCGCCGACCTCACCCACCTGCTGGCCGAACTCGTCGAGAACGCCGCGCAGTTCTCACCGCCCCACACCCGGGTGCGCGTCACGGGCGAACCCGTCGGCAACGGCTACGCGATCGAGGTCGAGGACCGCGGCCTCGGCATGGGCAAGGAGACCCTCGCCGAGGCGAACCGGCGGATCGAGCAGTCCGAGGCGCTCGACCTGTTCGACAGCGACCGGCTCGGTCTGTTCGTGGTCAGCAGGCTCTCCGCCCGCCACGGCGTCAAGGTCCACCTGCGCACCTCGCCCTACGGCGGCACCACCGCGGTCGTGCTGCTGCCCACCGCCCTGCTGCACCTCGGCGCGGCGGAACGTTCCCCCAACGCGGAGGCCGCCCCGGCCCGGCCTCCCGAGCGCGCCTGCGCGCGCGTGCCCGGCGACGCACCCGGCCAGGAGTCCGTCGAGGCCCCCGCCGACCGGCCCGCGCTGGTGGCGCCCGCGCCCGCCGCCCCGCACACCGCGACCGAACCCCCGCCCCCCGGAGTCACCGCCTTGCGCCTGCACCGCCCCCCGGACGACTCCCACGGCAACGACGAGCTCCCACGCCGCGTCCGGCAGGCGAGCCTCGCACCCCAACTGCGCGAGCACGCCGAGGAGCGGCCCCCCACCGCCTCCCCGGGCGGCGACGACCGACGCACACCCGAACTCGTACGCGACCGCATGACGGCGTACCGCGACGGCTGGGCGCGCGGCGGCGGGCGGCAGCCCGGCCGCGGCACCGCCCAGGACGCCCCGGCGCGCGGCGACACCACCGAAGGAGACCCCGCATGATCCAGGACCCCGGCCCCAGGACCGCCCCACGGTCCGGCGAACTCGACTGGCTGCTGGACGACCTGGTGCTGCGTGTGCGCGAGGTACGGCACGCGGTGGTGCTCTCCAACGACGGACTCGCCGTGGGCGCCTCCACCGACCTCGGCCGTGAGGACGCCGAACACCTCGCCGCCGTCGCCTCCGGGTTCCACAGCCTGGCCAAGGGTGCCGGCCGGCACTTCGGGGCCGGGGGCGTGCGCCAGACCATGGTGGAGATGGACGACGGCTTCCTGTTCGTCGCCGCCGCGGGCGAGGGCTCCTGCCTGGCCCTGCTCACCGCGGTGACCGCCGACATCGGCCTCGTCGCCTACGAGATGGCCCGCCTGGTGAAACGTGTCGGCGAGCATCTGCACACCGGGCCCCGCACGGGCGCGCGGCCGCCCGCCGCGGGCTGAGGCGAGCGGGCCTTCCGTGCACATGACCGACGACCGCGACCCGCGCGAGCAGGACAGCCAGTGGTACGACAACGAGGCCGGACCGCTCGTCCGGCCGTACGCGATGACGGGGGGCCGCACCAGGTCGGGGCCCACCGGAGTGGCCTTCGACCTGATCGCGCTCGTCACGCTCGACGCGAGCGCCCCGGACGCCGACGACACCCTCGGCCCCGAGCACCGGACGCTGATCGAACTGTGCCGCCCCGAGACGCAGTCCGTGGCCGAACTCGCCGCGGGCGCCGACCTCCCGGTGGGCGTCGTCCGGGTCCTCCTCGGAGACCTCCTGGAATCGGGCCGGGTCACCGTCAGCCGTCCGGTGCCGCCCGCACAGCTTCCCGACGAACGGATCCTGCGCGAGGTGATCGAAGGACTGCGGGCCCTGTAGACGACAGTTCAGAACCCGACGGTCGCGTACGGCGCCGATTTGTACACCATTGCGGACGCGGGAACGTCATGAGTCGGTCACATCGGGCAAAGAGCGGTCGAACCCCACGAGGGCGGGCCGGAGTTGTCATGATGCTGACTTCGCACACACGCACAGCAGTCGCACGCGCACGCTTCGTGAGCGCGGGACGCACCCCCGGCGACGTCCACCGGCGCCGGCACTCCCGAGAGAAGTGATCGATGGTCTCCGAGAACTTTGACGAGCCGGGCGACGACACGTCCGCCCTGGCACTGAAGATCCTGGTCGCCGGCGGTTTCGGCGTGGGCAAGACGACCCTGGTGGGCGCGGTCAGTGAGATCAGGCCGCTGCGCACCGAGGAACTGCTCAGCGAGGCGGGCCAGTGGGTGGACGACACCGACGGCGTGGACCAGAAGGTCACCACGACCGTCGCCATGGACTTCGGGCGCATCACCATCCGGTCCGGCCTCTCGCTCTACCTCTTCGGAACACCCGGCCAGGACCGGTTCTGGTTCCTGTGGGACGAACTCTCCCAAGGGGCCCTCGGCGCGGTGGTCCTCGCCGACACCCGGCGCCTGGAGGACTGCTTCCCGGCCGTGGACTACTTCGAGCACCGGCACATCCCCTTCGTGGTGGCCGTCAACTGCTTCGTGGGCGCCCGGTCCTACGGCGCCCACGACGTCTCGCGCGCCCTCGACCTCGACCAGGGGACGCCCGTGGTCCTCTGCGACGCCCGGGACCGCGACTCGGGCAAGGAGGTGCTCATCCGGCTCGTCGAGTACGCCGGGCGGATGCACACCGCCCGGCTGCTCGACTCGGTGAGCTGACCGGATCCGTCCGCGCGGGCCGGACATCCTCCGTTCCGTACCGAGTCGTCCTTGCCCCTGCCCCGACTTGTCCGGAAGGCTGGGTGGCCGGGACCTCCCTCGGCCGGAGGGGGGCGTCGTACGGGGAGACGGGAACATGGCGCAGAATCAGCAACTGGGCTGGCTGCTGGACGAACTGACCGAGCGCGTGGAGCATGTGCGGCACGCGCTGGTCCTGTCCAACGACGGGCTGGTGACCGGCGCGAGCACCGGACTGCGGCGGGAGGACGCGGAACATCTGGCCGCCGTCTCCTCGGGCCTGCACAGTCTCGCCAAGGGGTCCGGGCACCACTTCGGCGCGGGCAGAGTGCGGCAGACCATGGTCGAGTTCGACGACGCCGTCCTGTTCGTGACCGCCGCCGGATCCGGTAGCTGTCTGTGCGTCCTCAGCGGCGCCGAAGCCGACATCGGACAGATCGCCTACGAGATGACCCTGCTCGTCAACCGGGTCGGCGAACACCTCGGCGTGGACGCGCGCAAACCCGAACACGACCCGGACACACGGTTCTGACCTGCGCTTTCACCCTCTCCCGTGGAGTTGTCCACAGGCCCGCCACGAGATCGTCCGGATTGGCTACGGTTCTGTCACGGCGAACGCACACAGCGTGAGCACCGGAACTCCACGGGGGAGAGCCACCATGACCGGCGACACCGTCACCCAGCCGCACCACACCTCCTGCACACCCGCCCGCGCCGCCCGCGAACTGGGCATGAGGCGGCGCGAGTTCGACCTCGCCGTCCATCTCGGCCGAATCCGCACGGTGCCCGACGAGGGAGGCGGCGGAGCCCGCCGCGTCGCCCGCTCCGAGATCGAACGGCTGCGGTCCTCCCAGGGGTTCCCCGAGTCGGTCCTGGACCGGGTGCGGACGGTGGGCACCGGAGAGGGCGCCGCCCTGATGCAGGTGTCGCCCGGCAGGTTCACCCGCCTCGCCCGACTCGGCCTGGTGGTCCCGGTGTTCTTCTACCTCAACCGCTACCGCGCCGTGGTCTGGATCTACTCCGCCGAGGAACTGCGGCAGTTCGCGGCCGACGAGGCACACGCCCCGCTGCTCAAGGCGCGCACCCCCGAAGGACTGCGCGGCCAGTTGGAGGCCGGCCTCGACCTGCGCCCGCGCAACTGGCGCGGCCGCCAACTCGGCTTCCTGCTGCGGCAGAGCGACGACCCGTGGCAGCGGGCCGGAGCGGTGGCCGCCTTCCTGGACCCGGCCCGGATCGCCGAGGCCGTCCCCGACCCCGGCGAACGCGCCCACCTGAGCCGCCACCGGCCGGGCCCGCCCACCCACGGCGCCCCCGGTTCACCGGCCGCCCGCCTGTGCGAACAGATCATGACGGCCGACGACGCGGACGAGGTGGACTGGCTGCTGGCCGACCTCACCCGGGCGATGGCCGAGGCGCGCGCCCACCGGCCCGCGCCACGCACCACCCCGGAAACCGGCCACCGCGCGACGACACCCGGCCGACAGCGGTGCGCCCGCGCACCCCGGCTGCTCGGCTGGCTGCGCCGCAGAAACACCTGACCCGCGGCACCCCGACCTACAGCGCCCGGAACAGCCCTTCCTGGACCACCGACACCAGCAGCCGGCCCTCGAGGTCGTAGATCCGGCCACGGGCCAGACCGCGGCCGCCCGTGGCGATCGGCGACTCCTGGTCGTACAGGAACCACTCGTCCGCACGGAACGGCCGGTGGAACCACATCGCGTGGTCCAGCGACGCCATGTCGAAGCCCCGAGGCCCCCACAGCGGCTCCACCGGCAGCCGGACCGCGTCCAGAAGGGTCATGTCACTGGCGTACGTCAACGCGCAGGTGTGCACCCACGGGTCGTCGCCCAGCGGACCCACCGCGCGCATCCACACCGCGCTGCGCGGCTCCGCGCCCTTGACCTCCTCGGGAGTCCAGCGCAGCCGGTCCGCGTAACGGATGTCGAAGGGCTGACGGCGCGCCATCCGCTCCAACTGCTCCGGCAGCGCGCCCAGATGCTCCCGGATCTCGTCCGCGACCGTGGGCAGCGACTCGGGATCCGGAACCTCACGCGCCGGCGGCAACTGGTGCTCGAAGCTCCCCTGTTCAGGCTTGTGGAAGGAGGCGGTGAGATTGAAGATCGTGCGTCCCTGCTGCACGGCGGTGACCCGGCGCGTCGTGAACGACCGCCCGTCCCGCACCCGTTCCACCTGGTACACGATCGGCACACCCGGCCGGCCCGGGCGCAGGAAGTACGCGTGCAGCGAGTGCACCGGGCGCTCGCCGTCCGTGGTGCGCCCCGCGGCGACCAGGGCCTGGCCCGCCACCTGCCCGCCGAAGACCCGCTGGAGGGACTCCTGCGGGCTGCGGCCGCGGAAGATGTTGACCTCGATCTGCTCCAGGTCGAGCAGGGCGACAAGGCTCTCGGCCGGGTTCGTCATGGGTGGCATTCTCCTGTGCTCACAGCTGGCCGACATCGGTGACCCGGACGACCGCGCGGCCCTCCGCGTCGGAGGCGGTCAGGTCGATCTCGGCGCTGATACCCCAGTCGTGGTCCCCGTTGGGGTCGTCGAAGATCTGCCGCACCCGCCACAGACGGTTCGCCGGCTCCTCCTCGATCACCAGGAGCTTGGGGCCGCGGGCGTTGGGACCGGTACCCAGGTCGTCGTACTCGTCCCAGTACTTGTCCATGGCCTCGCCCCAGGCGTCCGCGTCCCAGCCGGCCTCGGCGTCCATCTCGCCCAGTTCCCCGACCTGGTCCAGGGCGGCCAGCTCCACCCGGCGGAACAGCGCGTTGCGGACCAGCACCCGGAAGGCGCGCGCGTTGGTGGTGACCGGCTTGACCTCGTCGGCCTTCTCCTGGGCCTCCTCGGCGGTCATCTCCTCCGGGTTGGCGAGCTGCTCCCACTCGTCCAGCAGGCTGGAGTCGACCTGGCGGACCATCTCGCCCAGCCACTCGATCAGATCCTGCAGATCCTCGGACTTCAGGTCGTCCGGGATGTTGTGGTCCAGCGTCTTGTAGGCGCTCGCCAGGTAGCGCAGCACGATGCCCTCGGTGCGGGCCAGCTCGTAGAAGGAGACCAGCTCCGTGAAGGACATGGCCCGTTCGTACATGTCCCGGATCACGGACTTCGGCGACAGCGGGTGGTCACCGACCCAGGGGTGGCTCTTGCGGTAGGTGTCGTACGCGTGGAAGAGCAGCTCCTCCAGCGGCTTGGGGTAGGTGATGTCCTGGAGCCGCTCCATGCGCTCCTCGTACTCCACACCGTCGGCCTTCATCGCGGCGACGGCCTCGCCCTTGGCCTTGTTCAGCTGGGCGACGAGGATCTGCCGCGGGTCGTCGAGGGTCGACTCCACCACGGACACCATGTCCAGGGCGTAGGACGGCGACTCCGGTTCCAGCAGTTCGAACGCGGCCAGCGCGAACGTGGACAGCGGCTGGTTGAGGGCGAAGTCCTGCTGGAGATCGACGGTGAGCCGGACGATCCGGCCCTCGGCGTCCGGCTTGTCGAGCTTCTCGACGATGCCGCCGTCCAGCAGCGAGCGGTAGATGGCGATGGCGCGCCGGATGTGCCGCAACTGCTGCTTGCGCGGCTCGTGGTTGTCCTCCAGCAGATGCCGCATCGCCTCGAAGGCGTTGCCGGGCCGCGCGATCACCGACAGCAGCATGGTGTGCGTCACCCGGAAACGGGACGTCAGCGGCTCCGGGTCGGAGGTGATGAGCTTGTCGAAGGTGTTCTCCGTCCACCCGACGAACCCCTCGGGCGCCTTCTTGCGGACGACCTTGCGCCGCTTCTTCGGGTCGTCCCCGGCCTTTGCGAGCGCCTTCTCGTTCTCGACGACGTGCTCGGGAGCCTGCGCGACGACGAAACCCGCCGTGTCGAAGCCGGCCCGCCCGGCCCGGCCCGCGATCTGGTGGAACTCACGGGCCCGCAGCGTGCGCACACGGCTGCCGTCGTACTTCGTCAGCGCCGTGAACAGCACCGTGCGGATGGGCACGTTGACGCCGACGCCCAGTGTGTCCGTACCGCAGATCACCTTCAGCAGACCGGCCTGCGCCAGCTTCTCCACCAGCCGGCGGTACTTGGGCAGCATGCCCGCGTGATGGACGCCGATGCCGTGGCGGACGTAACGGGAGAGGTTGCGGCCGAACTTGGTGGTGAAGCGGAAGTTGCCGATCAGCTCGGCGATCCGGTCCTTCTCCTCCCGGGTGCACATGTTGATGCTCATCAGCGCCTGCGCCCGCTCCACGGCCTGCGCCTGCGTGAAGTGCACGATGTAGACCGGCGCCTGCTTGGTCTCCAGCAGTTCGGTCAGGGTCTCGGTGAGCGGGGTGAGCCGGTACTCGTAGGAGAGCGGCACCGGGCGGGTCGCCGAGCGGACCACCGACGTGGGGCGGCCGGTGCGCCGGGTGAGGTCGGTCTCGAACATCGAGACGTCGCCCAGCGTGGCCGACATCAGGACGAACTGCGCCTGGGGCAGTTCGAGGATCGGGATCTGCCAGGCCCAGCCGCGGTCCCCCTCCGCGTAGAAGTGGAACTCGTCCATGACGACCTGGCCGACATCGGCGTTCTTCCCGTCGCGCAGCGCGATCGAGGCCAGGACCTCGGCGGTGCAGCAGATGACGGGGGCGTCGGCGTTGACGGACGCGTCGCCGGTGAGCATGCCGACGTTCTCGGTGCCGAAGAGCTTGCACAGTTCGAAGAACTTCTCCGACACCAGCGCCTTGATCGGAGCCGTGTAGAAGGTGACCTCGTCACGGGCGAGCGCGGCGAAGTGCGCGCCCGCCGCGATCATGCTCTTGCCGGAGCCGGTGGGCGTCGACACGATCACGTTCGCGCCGGACACCACCTCGATCAGCGCCTCCTCCTGGTGGGGGTAGAGAGTCAGACCGCGCTCCTCCGCCCACGACTCGAAGGCTTCGTAGAGGGCGTCGGGATCCGCGGTCGGCGGCAGCTGATCGATGAGGGTCACCCACCCATCTTGCCTGCCGTCCCGGCCGACAGGGGAATCGGCTGCCCGCACGAAGATCGCGAACGCTACGCTGTGTCGCCGACGGCACGTCGGAGCACCAGGTCAACTGGACAGCGGCACACGAGGAATGGGGCGGGGAACGGCCATGATGGGACCAGCACACTCACTGTCGGGCGCCGCGGCCTGGCTGGGCGTCGGAGCGGCCGCCGCGGCAATGGGGCGTCCGATGCCCTGGCCCGTCGTCCTGGTCGGCGCCCTGATCTGCGCCGGGGCGGCCCTGGCGCCGGACCTCGACCACAAGGCCGCCACCATCTCCCGCGCCTTCGGGCCGCTGTCCCGATGGCTGTGCGAGATCGTCGACAAACTCTCCTACGCCGTCTACAAGGCCACCAAGAAGCAGGGCGACCCGCGTCGCTCCGGCGGCCACCGCACGCTCACGCACACCTGGCTGTGGGCCGTGATGATCGGTGCGGGCGCCTCGGTCCTGGCGATCACCGGGGGCCGCTGGGCGGTGCTCGGCATCCTCTTCGCGCACATGGTGCTGGCCATCGAGGGCCTGCTGTGGCGGGCGACCCGGGGATCCAGCAGCGACGTCCTGGTCTGGCTGCTGGCCGCGACCAGCGCCTGGATCCTCGCGGGTGTCCTGGACAAGCCGGGCAACGGCGCGGACTGGCTGTTCACCGAGCCGGGCCAGGAGTACCTGTGGCTGGGGCTGCCGGTCGTGCTGGGCGCGCTGGTGCACGACATCGGGGACTCGCTGACCGTCTCGGGCTGCCCGATCCTGTGGCCGATCCCGGTGGGCCGCAAGCGCTGGTACCCGATCGGCCCGCCGAAGGTGATGCGGTTCCGGGCGGGCAGCTGGGTGGAGCTGAAGGTGCTGATGCCGGTCTTCATGCTGCTGGGCGGGGTGGGCTGCGCGGCGGCGCTCAACTTCATCTGAGCGAGCCGTTCGCGCGCCGGGGCCGGGCGCCGGACCGAGGTTCAGGTGCCGTCGGAGCCGTAGCGGCGCTCGAACCGGGCGACGCGGCCCTCCGAGTCCACCGTGCGGGCCCCGCCCGTGTGGAACGGGTGGCTCTCCGAGGAGATCTCCACGTCGACGACCGGGTAGGTCTCGCCGTCGTCCCACTCGATGGTCTCGCCGCTGGTGGCGGTGGACCGGGTGAGGAAGGCGTACCCGGCGGCGCGGTCCCGGAAGACGACCGGGTGGTAGTCGGGGTGCTTGTCCTGCCGCATCAAGGCTCCTCGGGCTCAGCCGGACAGGGCGTCCTCGTCGACGATGTGCATGGCGGCCTCCTCGGCCGAGGCCGCGGCACCGTCGATCCCGACGTCGGTGGCGACCAGCGCGCTCTCCTCGTCCTCGTGGGCACCCTCGTCGGGTGCCACGAGGCGGCCGGAGCGCACCGCGCCGACCTCGTTGTCCAGGAGCTCGCCGTCGGTGCCCTCGACGTCGCCGAGGCCGTCGCCGTCGGGGGTGCCGACCTCGGGCACCTCCTCGGCGAGCCGCTCGTCCAGGGTCTCGCCCCGGCTCCGCTCGGCGGCCGTCACACCGGCGCGCTCCACCGCCCAGGGCCGCTCCGGTGGGGACCAGCCGCGGTCGAGGGGGTCGCCGACGCCGTCGTTGTCCAGGGTGTCCTCGGCGTCGAGCAGTCCCGCGTCGTCCTGGACCTCGGACGCGTCGGGCTGGTAGACGTCGTCACCCCATCCGTCGGCGCTGTTCACGGGTACCTCCTGGTGGTGGGGGCGGGCCCGTCGACTCCGCGATCGACGACGGACCGGTGTGCGCGGCGCAGGCTGCGCCCCGCACATGCGGCAGGCTTCCCCGGTGCTCCCCGAACCGGTGCCGATAACCAGCCTTCCACCCCTTTTGACCCCCGCGCAACGCCACGGACCCGGCCCGGGGACCGGACACCCGCGCGAACGGCCCTGCGGCCACGCGTCCCGGAGCCCACGACGCGGCTCTTCGCGACGGCCTCCGCCCCGGCCCGAGCCGCATGCCGCGGGCCGGCCCCGGAGCGCTGGCCCCGAGACCGACCCGCCATCGCGGGACCCCGCGGCGCCGGTCCGGGACGGCCCGCGAGCCGGACCCCTTCATCCGCCGCGGGCACCGATCCCGCCCAGGTCCTCGGACCCACGCGCCCGCTCCCTGTACCCGCGCGGGCTCCGGGCCAGACCTGCGTGCCGGCTCCCGCGTGGTCTTCGGGCCAGACCTCTGTACCCGCCCCCGCGCGGACTCCGGGCCGGGCTCGCGGAGCCGGCCCGGTCACCGCTCCCGGGCGGGCCGGTCCCGTCGGTTCACCCGTGCCAGGACTGCCACAGCGCCGCGTAGGCGCCCTTCGCCGCGACCAGCTCGTCGTGGCTGCCCAGCTCGCTGATGCGGCCGTTCTCGACGACGGCGATGACGTCGGCGTCGTGCGCGGTGTGCAGACGGTGGGCGATCGCCACCACCGTGCGTCCGTCCAGCACACGCGCCAGCGAGCGCTCCAGGTGGCGGGCGGCCCTCGGGTCGAGCAGCGACGTCGCCTCGTCCAGGACCAGCGTGTGCGGGTCGGCCAGCACCAGTCGGGCCAACGCGATCTGCTGCGCCTGCGCCGGGGTCAGCGCGAAACCGCCCGAGCCGACCTCGGTGTCCAGGCCCTCGTCGAGGGCGCGGGCCCAGCCGTCCGCGTCGACCGCCGCGAGCGCCGCCCACAGCTCCCCGTCGGCGGCGTCCTCGGCCGCCTGCTCGCCCGACGGCAGCCGGGAGTGCGGCAGGGCGAGCAGCAGGTTGTCGCGCAGGGAGCCCACGAAGACGTGGTGCTCCTGGTTGACGAGGGCCACATGCTCGCGGACCCGCTCGGCGGGCATCCGGGACAGCTCGGCGCCGCCGAGGGCGACCCGGCCCTCCCGGGGCGCGTAGATACCGGCGAGCAGCCTGCCCAGCGTGGACTTGCCGGCGCCGGACGGGCCGACCAGCGCCAGCCGGGTGCCGGGGGCGACCTCCAGCGAGACCCGGCGCAGCACGTCCACGCCGTCGACGTAGCCGAAGTGCACCCGGTCGGCGTGCACATCGCGTCCGCCGGGGGCCAGCGAGGGATCCCCGGCGTCCGGCTCGATGTCCCGGACGCCCACCAGCCGGGCCAGCGACACCTGCGCGACCTGGAGCTCGTCGTACCAGCGCAGGATCAGGCCCACCGGGTCGACGAGCATCTGGGCGATGAGCGCGCCCGTGGTCAGCTGGCCGACGTCGATCCAGCCCTGGAGGACGAACACCCCGCCGAGCATCAGCACCGAGCCCAGCACGGTGACATGGGTGACGTTGATGACCGGGAAGAGCACCGAGCGCAGCCACAGCGTGTAGCGCTCCCAGGCCGTCCACTCCTTGACCCGCTGCTTGGACAGTTCGATCCGGCGCTCGCCGAGGCGGTGCGCCTCGACGGTCCGGCCGGCGTCCACCGTCTCGGCGAGCGCGGCGGCCACGGCGGCGTATCCGGCGGCCTCGGAGCGGTAGGCGGCGGGCGCCCGCCTGAAGTACCAGCGGCACCCGACGACCAGCAGCGGCACGGCGACCAGCACCGCGGCGCCCAGCTCGGGCGCGGTGATCACCAGGCCGCCCAGCAGCAGCGCCGCCCACACCACGCCGATCGCCAGCTGGGGCACGGCCTCGCGCATGGCGTTGGCCAGCCGGTCGATGTCGGTGGTGATCCGGGACAGCAGATCGCCGGTCCCGGCGCGCTCCAGCACGCCCGGGGGCAGTCCGACGGACCGGACCAGGAAGTCCTCGCGCAGGTCGGCCAGCATGCGCTCGCCGAGTATCGCGCCGCGCAGCCGCACCTCCCGGACGAACACCGCCTGGACGACGAGTGCGACGACGAACAGTGGGACGGTGACCTCCAGCCGGAGTTCCGCCGCGTTCTCCGACACCCGCTCGACGAGATCGCCGAGCAGCCACGGGCCCGCCATGGAGGCCATCACGGCGGTCGTGTTGACCGCGATCAGGACCATGAAGGCCCGGCGGTGCCGGCGGAACAGTTCGGTCACGTACGCGCGTACGGTGGCCGGGGCGCCGACGGGCAGCGTGCTGGCCGCCGTCGGGGCCGCGGGGTCGTAGGCCGGTGGCGCCACGCCGATCATGCGCTCTCCTCGATCTCTTCCAGTGCGTCCAGCGCTTCCAGTCCGTCCAGCCGGGGGCCGGCGTCCCGCAGTTCCGCCGCCTCGGCCGCCGCGGCGGCCTCCTCGTCCGTCTCGCGGGTGACGACGGCGCGGTACAGCGGCTCCTTGTGCAGCAGCTCCCGGTGCACGCCGACCGCCGTCACCTCGTCCTCGTGCACGAGGACCACGCGGTCGGCCCGGTCCAGCAGCAGCGGCGAGGAGGTGAACACCACGGTGGTGCGTCCGGACCGCAGATCCCGCAGACCACACGCGATGCGGGCCTCGGTGTGGGAGTCCACGGCCGAGGTGGGTTCGTCCAGGACGAGCACCTCCGGGTCCGTGACCAGCGAGCGGGCGAGGGCCAGCCGTTGGCGCTGGCCGCCGGAGAGGGAACGGCCGCGTTCGGTGATGAGCGCGTCCATGGCGTCCGCCGCGTCGAGCGAGGCCTGGGCCAGGGCGGCCAGTACGTCTTCGCACTGCGCCGCCGCCAGCGCCTCGGACGGGCCGACGGCGCCCGACCGGGGGACGTCGAGCAGCTCGCGCAGGGTGCCGGAGAGCAGGACGGGGTCCTTGTCCTGGACGAGGACGGCGGTGCGCGCCGTGTCCAGCGGCAGTTCGTCCAGCGGTACGCCGCCGAGCCGTACCGGGGTGCCGGACTCCGAGGGATGCCCGCCGAGGCGTTCGGCCAGCCGTCCGGCCGCGTCCGGGTCGCCGCACACCACGGCGGTGAACCGGCCCGCGGGCGCGAGCAGTCCGGTGGCCGGGTCGTACAGGTCGCCGGACGGCGGCTCGGCCGCGCGGGAGCCGTCGGTGTCGGTGGCCCGCTCCAGGGACAGCACCCCCGCGGCCCGCCGGGCCGAGGGACGCGAGAAGGAGTAGGCCATCGCGATCTCCTCGAAGTGCCGCAATGGGTAGGTGAGCAGCATGATCGAGCTGTAGGCGGTGACCAGTTCACCGACGGTGATCCGGCCCTGGCCGGCGAGATGGACGCCGTACCAGACCACGGTGATCAGCAGCAGGCCCGGCAGCAGGACCTGGATCGCGGCGATCAGTGCCCACATCCGGGCGCTGCGCACGGCGGCGTGCCGGACCTCCTGGGAGGCGCGGCGGTAGCGGTCCAGGAAGAGTTCCTCGCCGCCTATGCCGCGCAGCACGCGCAGCCCGGCGACGGTGTCGGAGGCCAGTTCGGTGGCGCGCCCCGCCTTCTCGCGCTGGAGGTCGGCGCGCCGGGTGGCCCGGGGCAGCAGCGGCAGGACCGCCAGCGCCAGGACGGGCAGGCCGACGGCGACGACCACACCGAGCGCGGGCTGGTAGAGCACCAGGCCGACACAGACCAGCACGATGGTGACCGCGGCCGCGGTGAAGCGGGAGAGGGCCTCGACGAACCAGCCGATCTTCTCCACGTCACCGGTGGACACGGCCACGACCTCGCCGGCCGCGACCCGCCGGGTCAGCGCGGAGCCGAGGAGGGCGGCCTTGCGGGCGAGGAGTTGCTGCACCCGGGCCGCGGCGGTGATCCAGTTGGTGACGGCGGTGCGGTGCAGGAAGGTGTCGCCCAGGGCGTTGCCCGCGCAGGCGAGGGCCAGCAGTCCGCCGGCGAGGGCGAGGTCGCTGCCGGAGCGGTCCACGACGGCCTGGATGGCCATGCCGACACAGAAGGGCAGGGAGGCGACGGACGCGAAGTGCAACAGGCCCCAGGCCAGTGCCTTGAGCTGGCCGCCGACTTGGTTCCTGAAGAGCCACCACAGGAAGCGGGGCCCCGAGCGGGCGTCCGGGACGCCCGGGTCGGGAAACGGAAGGTCTTGAATCTGCATGACGTCCCAGGGGCTCGGTCGGGGGATGGAAGGCGGGAGCCACCGCGAGCGGAGGCAGCAAACCGTGACAGGTTCGCGTCGGAGCGTGGTCGGAGGCAAGCGGTTTTCCTCTGGGGCGAAACGATTCGGCTGCCCTCGTGCGTCGCACCGGACCCACAGGTTCCGCCCGTTGCCCCCGCCCCGCCCGACCGGGACGCACGGCACCCTCCGTGGCCCCCGGAGAGCGCCGGCCGCGATCGCCCTCGGCCCTGTTGTGCGTGGGGCCGCGGCCACTTTCGCGCCGGTTGCGCGGGCCGCGGCCACTCTCGCCGCGGTCGTGCGCGGGCCGCAGCCACACTCACCCCCGGTCGCACGAGGGCCGCGGCCGCCCTCGCCCCGCTTGTGCGCGAGCCGCGGCCCCCCACCCGCGCCGCTCAGCCCCTCGGTCCGCCGTCCGGCTCGGCCAGCGTGTCCAGCAGTCCGCCGAGCACCACGCGCTGCTCGGAGGTGAGCGGCGCCAGGATCTCCTCGGCCGCCGACCGGCGGGCCGCGCGCAGCTCGCCCAGGGCCGCGCGCCCCGCGTCGGTCAGCTCGATGCGGATCACCCGCCGGTTCGCCGGATCCGGCACCCGGCGCACCTTGCCGCCCGCCTCCAGCCCGTCGACCAGGGAGGTGATCGCCCGCGGGACCACCTCCAGCCGCTCGGCGAGGTCGGCCATCCGGGGCGGCGCGGGGCAGTGCGCGAGGGTGCGCAGCAGCCGCGACTGGGCCGGAGTGACGCCCAGACCGGACTGCTCGATGTACCGCTTCTGGATCCGGTGCGCGCGACGGGTGAACCGCAGCAGCCGCTCGGCGAGCGGGCCTTCGGGATCGGGGCTGGTCATACGGGAACAATATCAGGACTACATTCATTGTGAGCATAGGTAACAATGAGCTAAGCTCCGTAAGCCCCGTTCTCACCCTCCGAAGGAGCCCATGCGTCCCGATCGAGAACCCGTCTGGACACCGCCGGCCGATGCCGAAGAGCAGCCCCGGCAGGTGCGCCGCATCCTGCGTCTGTTCCGTCCCTACCGCGGGCGGCTCGCCCTGGTCGGACTCCTGGTCGGCGCCGCCTCACTGGTGTCCGTGACCACGCCCTTCCTGCTGAAGGCGATCCTCGACGTCGCCATTCCCGAGGGCCGTACCGGGCTGCTCGGCCTGCTCGCCCTCGGCATGATCGCCGGCGCCGTCCTCACCAGCGTCTTCGGCGTCCTGCAGACACTGATCTCCACGACCGTCGGCCAGCGCGTCATGCACGATCTGCGCACCGCCGTCTACGGCCGCCTGCAGAGCATGTCGCTGGCCTTCTTCACCCGGACCCGCACCGGCGAGGTGCAGTCCCGGATCGCCAACGACATCGGCGGCATGCAGGCCACCGTCACCTCCACCGCCACCTCGCTGGTCGCCAACTTCACCGGCGTGGTCGCCACGATCATCGCGATGCTCGCCCTGGACTGGCGGCTGACCACGGTCTCCCTGCTGCTGCTCCCGGTCTTCGTGTGGATCAGCCGCCGGGTCGGCAACGAGCGCAAGAAGATCACCACCCAGCGCCAGAAGCAGATGGCCGCGATGGCCGCCACGGTCACCGAGTCGCTCTCCGTCAGCGGCATCCTGCTCGGCCGCACCATGGGTCGCTCCGACTCGCTCACCCGGTCCTTCGCCGCCGAGTCCGAGGGCCTGGTCGACCTGGAAGTGCGCTCGAACATGGCGGGCCGCTGGCGCATGGCCGTCATCACCGTCGTCATGGCCGCCATGCCTGCCGTCATCTACTGGACCGCCGGAATGGCCCTCCAGACGGGCGGCCCCGAGGTCTCCATCGGCACCGTCGTCGCCTTCGTCTCGCTCCAGCAGGGCCTGTTCCGGCCCGCCGTGAGCCTGCTCGGCACCGGCGTCCAGATCCAGGCGTCGCTCGCGCTCTTCCAGCGCATCTTCGAGTACCTCGACCTGCCCGTCGACATCACCGAGTCCGAGGACGCCGTCCACCTCGACGAGATCAAGGGCGAGGTCCGCTTCGAGAACGTCGAGTTCCGCTACGACGGCAAGGGCGCCCCGATCCTCGACGGCGTCGACATCACCGTCCCCGCGGGCGGCTCCCTCGCCGTCGTCGGCCCGACCGGCGCCGGCAAGTCCACGCTCGGCCACCTGGTGCCGCGGCTGTACGACGTCACCGGCGGCCGGGTCACCCTCGACGGCGTCGACGTCCGCGATCTCGACTTCGACACCCTCGCCCGCGCGGTCGGCGTCGTCTCGCAGGAGACGTACCTCTTCCACGCCTCGGTCGCCGAGAACCTCCGCTTCGCCAAGCCGGACGCCACCGACGAGGAACTGCACGAGGCGGCTCG
This sequence comes from Streptomyces sp. NPDC000983, assembly GCF_040299205.1. Taxonomy (NCBI): domain Bacteria; kingdom Bacillati; phylum Actinomycetota; class Actinomycetes; order Kitasatosporales; family Streptomycetaceae; genus Streptomyces; species Streptomyces sp. NPDC000983. The sequence goes on from NZ_JBEPBM010000001.1 coordinate 96,637, forward strand.
GGCGGCGCAGATCCACGACCACATCGCCGCCCTGCCCGACGGGTACGACACGGTCGTCGGCGAGCGCGGACACCGCTTCTCCGGCGGGGAGAAGCAGCGCCTGGCCATCGCCCGCACGATCCTGCGCGACCCGCCCGTGCTCGTCCTCGACGAGGCGACCAGCGCCCTGGACACCCGTACCGAACACGCGGTGCAGCAGGCCATCGACGCGCTCTCCGCCGACCGCACCACGCTCACCATCGCCCACCGCCTGTCCACCGTCCGCGGCGCCGACCAGATCGTGGTCCTGGACTCCGGCCGGGCCGTCGAACGCGGAACGCACCAGGAACTGCTGGCCCGCGACGGACGGTACGCGGCACTGGTCCGCCGAGACGCCCAACTGGAGCCGACAAGATGAAGATATGTCGGGTTTATAGGCTTTAAGGGGTTACCGTGCCCGCATGCATATGAACTCTCCGTCACGGAGCGCGATTCGTCTGACCCGCAGGGGCCGACTCGTCCTCATCGCGACCGGGGCCGTCGTGGCGGGCACCGCCGTGGCGGTGCCGCTGCTGACCTGGGGCGAAGAGGGGGAGAAGAAGCCCACCACCCTCGTCGTCCCGGAGGGCTGGCGGTCCGGCCAGGTCTACGAGGCCGTCGACAAGACCCTCGCCCTGCCCGCGGGCACCACCAAGAAGGCCATGGCCAAGGTGGATCTGAAGCTCCCCGAGGACGCCGAGGGCAACCCCGAGGGCTACCTCTTCCCGGCGACCTACCCGCTGGAGCAGAACGGCGAGAAGGCGACCCCCGAGTCGCTGCTGGCGGCCATGGTCGACACCGCCAACAAGAAGTTCAACGGCGCCCCGATCGCCGCGGGCGCCCAGCGCAACGCGATGAACGTCTACCAGGCGGTCACCATCGCGAGCATCGTCCAGGCCGAGGCGGCCACCGAGGCGGACATGGGCAAGGTGGCCCGGGTCGTCTTCAACCGCCTGGAGCGCGGCATGCCGCTCCAGATGGACTCCACCCTCAACTACGCCCTCAACCGCTCGACCCTGAAGACCACCCAGGCCGACACCAGGATCGACAGCCCCTACAACTCGTACCAGCGCATGGGGCTGCCGCCGACCCCGATCGACAACCCGGGCGAGGACGCCGTGCGCGCCGCCATCGCGCCCACCCCGGGGGACTGGCTGTACTTCGTCACCGTCAAGCCGGGGGACACCCGCTTCACCGCCGACTACGCCGAACACCAGCGCAATGTCGCCGAGTTCAACCGGAACCAGCGCAGCGCGTCGCCCTCGAAATGACCGGGCGGGGCATCACGCGGCGACGGAGCCCTCCTCGGCCAGCAGCCGCCTGATGTCCCGCACGGCCGCGCGGCCGGCCCGGTTGGCGCCGATGGTGCTCGCCGACGGACCGTAGCCGACGAGGTGGATCCGCGGATCGGCGGCCACCCTCGTCCCCTCGATGCGGATCCCGCCGCCGGGCCCGCGCAGCCCGAGCGGGGCGAGATGGTCGATGGCCGCCCGGAACCCGGTCGCCCACAGGATGACGTCGGCGTCCACCCGGCCGCCGTCCGCCCACTCCACACCGTCCGGGGTGATCCGGTCGAACATCGGCCGCCGGTCCAGCACGCCCTCGGCGATGCCCTGCCGGATCGCGTCGTTCAGCGGCAGCCCGGTCACCGACACCACGCTCCTCGGCGGCAGCCCCTGCCGTACCCGCTCCTCCACCAGCGCCACCGCCGCACGTCCGGCACCCTCGTCGAAGGGGCCCTCGCGGAAGACCGGGGGCCGCCGGGTGACCCAGGTGGTGGCGGCCGCGTACGGGGCGAGCTCCAGCAGATGCTGGGTACCGGACGCACCGCCGCCCACCACGACCACGCGCAGCCCGGCGAACTCCTCCGGCCCCGCGTACTGCGCGGTGTGCAGCTGGCGTCCGCGGAAGGTCTCCTGGCCGGGGTAGCGGGGCCAGAACGGGCGGTCCCAGGTGCCGGTGGCGTTGATCAGGGCCCGGGCAGACCAGTCGCCGGCCGAGGTCTGCACGAGCAGCCGTCCGCCCTCGCCCTCGCGCACCGCCCGCACCTCCACCGGCCGGCGTACCCGCAGGTCGAAGGTGCGCTCGTAGTCGGCGAAGTACTCCGACACCACCTCCGCGGACGGCCGCAGGGGGTCGGCGCCGGTCAGCTCCATCCCGGGCAGCGCGTGCATACCGTGCACCTTGCCGTACGTCAGCGAGGGCCAGCGGAACTGCCAGGCGCCGCCCGGCCCGGGCGCGTGGTCCAGGACGACGAAGTCGCGTCCCGGCTCGAACCCCGTGCGTCGCAGGTGGTAGGCGGCGGCGAGCCCCGCCTGCCCGGCGCCGATGACGACTGCCTCGGTGTTGTTCACGTTTCCACCAACGGCACGGAAGGCGCGGATCTTCCCGAGCCGCCCGACCGCGGGCCGGTTCAGGCGGCCGGTGCGCCCAGACGCCGGAGGAGTCCGGCGCGCAGCTCGGTGAAGCGCGGGCCGGTGACGTCACGCGGCCGGTCGAGACCGACGCGCTGCTCATGGGCGATGGAGCCGTCCTCCAGGACCAGCACCCGGTCGGCGAGGAGCACGGCCTCCTCGACATCGTGGGTGACGAGGAGCACGGCGCAGCCACGCCGTCGCCACAGTTCGTCGAGGAGTCGCCGCGCGGTGGCGCGGGCCGGTGCGTCGAGCGCGCCGAACGGATCGTCGAGCAGCAGCAGATCGGGTTCGTCCACCAGGGCCCGGGCGAGCCAGGCGAGCCGGGTCTCGCCGCCGGAGAGGGTCCTGGACCACGCGGTGGTGCGGTGGCCCAGGCCGACCTCCTCCAACACCCTTTCGGCGACGGCTCGTTCGGACTTGCCGGGCAGGACCGTGCGCCACAGCCGCCGCCAGGGCATCGGACGGGGCTCCTGGACGACGACGGCCTTGCGGCGCGGCACCAGTACGGTGCCCTCGATGTCACGGTCGAGCCCGGCGAGGATGCGCAGCAGCGTCGACTTGCCGGAGCCGGCGCGGCCGAGCAGGGCGACGAACTCGCCCGGCCGGACGTCGAGTCGGAGCCCGTCGATGACCGGGCGCCCGTCGAAGCAACGGGTCAGCCCCTCGACCCGTACGGCCAGGACGGGCTTGACCGTGGTCGGCCGGTGAACGTCGATCGCCATGGCGGAAACAGCCTTTCGCGGGGTACGGACGACGATCACGCCCTGTATGCGGGGTGGGTCCCGCGCGCGCCCACGCCTCACCGGTTCCGGATCGGACCGTGGAGTACCCGTGAGGAGGAGGCGGCAGGGCGTCAGCGGTCGCGGCGACACGCGGCGGAGGCCACCCGCAGCAGGTCGATGTGACCGCGCGTGGTGAGCACTGCTGAACCCGGCATACGGCCGACCGTAGGGAGCCGCGGCCGACCCGGTCAACGGGCGTCCGGCGAACTTCATGCGGCCGTCACACCCGGGCGCGGCAGGGCGCGCGGCGCCTCACCGGTACGGGAGGATGGACGTCATGCCAGACGCCTTCACCACCCGCATCCTGAACGTCGCCTCCGGATCGAAGGAGACGGTCGTCGACCTCACCCACGACTGCGAGGCGTTCCTGCGGGAGGCGGCCGCCGGCCGCGACGGCCTGCTGAACGTCTTCGTGCCGCACGCCACCGCCGGTATCGCCGTCATCGAGACGGGCGCCGGCAGTGACGACGACCTCCTGACGGCCCTGCACACCCTGCTCCCGGCCGACGACCGCTGGCAGCACCGCCACGGCAGCCCCGGCCACGGCCGCGACCACGTCCTCCCCGCCTTCGTCCCTCCGCACGCGACGCTGCCGGTGGTGAACGGACGCCTGGAGCTCGGGACTTGGCAGTCGGTGTGCCTGGTCGACACCAACCGGGACAACCCCAACCGCCAGGTACGGCTGAGCTTCCTGGGCTGACCCGCCCGGCGACGGGCCGACGGGGATCGGCCCGCGCCCTCTCGGCGACCCTGGGCCGTCCCCGTCGGCCCGTCGCCGGCCGCCTCCAGTCGCCCCCGGTCGCCCTCAGCCGCCCGACAGGAGCCGTTCGCGCTCCGCCGCCACGATCTCCCGGGCCAGTTCGGCGTCCGTGATGTCGAACGCCTCCGGGGCGCTGTCCGCCGTCGCGGAGACCCGGGCGAACTCCGAGAAGAGCTGGTTCTTGCGGGCCAGGATCTCCACGATGCGCTGGTCCACGCCCTCCTCGGAGAGCAGCCGGTGCACCTGCACCGACTCCAGTTGCCCCATCCTGTGGGCGCGGCCGATCGCCTGCCACTCGGTCGTGGGCTTGAGCTGCGGCTCGCAGATCACGACGACGGAGGCCGACTGGATGTTCAGGCCCACGCCGCCCGCCACGATCTGGGCGACGAGGACGGCACCGTGGGGCGCCCGGGCGAACTCGTCGACCATGCTCTGCCGCGCCGCCGCGGGCACCGAGCCGGTCAGGGGGCCGAACACCTTCCCCGGGAGGTTCGACGCCACCGAGTCGAGGACGTCACGGAAGTACGAGAAGACCAGCACCTTGCGGTGGTTGTCCTCCGCCTCCTGGACGATGTCGAGCAGGCGCCGCATCTTCTCCGACCCGGTCCCGGCGCGCAGCGCGGCCTGCCGCATGGCCATGAAGTTGCCCTCGACGACGGCGTCCCGGTAGTACCGCTCGTCGGCGCCGGACATCGGCAGCCACTCGTCGACGTCGAACCGCTCCGGAAGCTCGGTGAGGACGTCTTCCTGGTTGCGCCGCAGGTAGGCCGGTGCCACCTGCTTGCGGAACTGGCGCGGGGAGAGCTCCGAGGCGTTGACCGGAAGGTCCGGCCGGAGATAGCCGACGAGATTGCGGAACTCCTCGATCCGGTTCTCCAGCGGAGTGCCGGTGAGCAGGACGGCACGCTCGGCGCGCCGTATCAGCGCCGTGGAGCGCTGGGTTCGCTTGGCGAACGGGTTCTTGATGTAGTGCGCCTCGTCGAACACCAGACAGGCCGGTTCGGCGGGCCGGGGAATGCGGCCTTCGAGCCAGCCGAGGATGTCGTAGGTGGTGACCGCGACCCCGCCGTTGCGGATCCAGGACTTCAGCGCGTCGTCCCGCGCGGGCCCGTGGAGGCGGTAGGCACGCAGCTCGGACTTGGCCTGGACCTCGCGCACCCAGTTGGTCACGACGGCGGCCGGGCACACGACCAGGAAGTGGGAGGAGCCCTTGGTGCGCAGATGGGTCAGGACGGCGAGGGACTCGACGGTCTTCCCCAGGCCCATCTCGTCGCCGATGACGACCTTCCGCTGCACGATCGCGAAGCGGGCACCGAAGGACTGGTACCCACGCAGCGACGCCTTGAGGTAGGTGGTGTCGAGGGCGAGTTCCCGGACCGCCTCGACGATCTCGGCCGGCAGGTCGCCCTGGCTCTTCTCGGCGTCGTCCGCCAGGAATCCGAGCTCGGCGAGCATCGCGTAGTAGTCGGCCGGCCGGGAGAGGAAGTCCTCCCAGGGATCGCCGCCCGTGGCGCCGGTCCCACCGCCGAGCAGCGCCCCGCGTCGCTCGACGGCAGCCAGGGCCTGGCGCAGCTCGGCGACGGACCGGGCCCGGGGGACGACCACGACGTGCGAGGTCCGGGCGTCGAGGCGGCGCAGCAGCGGCCGTACGGCGTCGGCGGCGGCGAGGTCCTCGGTCGCGCCGCGGATCGAGCGCGCCGTGTCCCAGGCCCGCATCGCCCGGAGGAGGTTCGTGGTGGCCTGCGAGCGGTTCCTGACGTCGATGCGGACCGGCATCTCGTCGATCGTGGTCTGCCAGATGGTCCGGGCGGCGCCGACCATTCGGTTGCCGGTCGTGTCACCGACCCCCGGCAGCGTGCGGATGCGTGACTGCTGGTCGAGGACCTGCTGCACGTTCTTGATCCCGGCGTCGACCAGCGCGGTGATCCGCAGCTGGCCGCTGGTCGCCTCCTTGAGTCGTTCGACGGGCATCTCGGCGACCAGCTTGCGCGCCTCGGCCTGCCGGACGGCGTGGCCCGCCGTGTCGACGGCCTTCCTGAACTCGCTCTCGCGGTGCAGTGCCTGGTCGATCGCGGCGACCGCGGACCCGGCGGCATCCAGCGAGGTCCGCTCCACGAGTGCGGCCCCGGAGCCGAGGCGCGCGCCGAAGCCGACCCGGTCGTCCAGGACGTCCGAGGGGCCGAGGGCCGGGAGCGCCTGTCCGTTCCGGGCCGCCAGGCTCTCCAGCTCGGGCACGAGCCAGCCGCCGGCGCACTCCTCGTGCAGGGACAGCAGACGGGCGGCGGCCCGCTCCGCCGCTTCCTTGCTGCTCCGGCCCGAGAAGATCCGGCGGGCACCGAACAGCGCGCGGACGGCCGTCAGCGCCGGTCCCGCGTCCGCGGTGAGCCGGCGGATGCCCTCTCGGGTGTCGGCCGAGAGGGGCAAAAGGGCCTCGCGCGCGGCCATGGCGCTCACCAGACCGGCATCGGACGGCGAGATCTGCAGGGTCCGCCAGGACTCGGTGGTCCCTGTGCCGAGGGGCACCATGCGGTTCAGGAGCTGCCCGGCGGCGTCCTCCGCGCCCGACTCCACGGCCCCGCGCCGCTCGGAGATCCCCGCCGCGAGTCCGTGCCACCCGCTGACGGTGTCCACCACACCACGCAGGTGAAGACGTGCTTCTCGTTCCATTGCCCCCGCCGACTCGCATGAACCTCTGGGAAGATTAGCGACCTCTGTCGATCAAGTCGACGGGATCACGACATCGCCGGAACGTCCGAGTAGCGTTCGCGGGCGGCCGAGCGGAGGTTGTGCACGTGTTGCTGGAGGAGCTCAAGCCGGGGCTGCGGATCGACGGACTCGCGGCGGCGGGCGTCGTCACCCTCATCGCCGCCCAGCCGCACGGCAGGGACGCGGTCGAGCTCACCTTCAAGACCGCCGAGGGCGGCCTCGACCAGCAGATCGTCTTCCGCAAGGACCAGGACAGGCTGAGCGTCGCCCGCAGCGGCGGCCGCGCCTTCGACGCGGACGCGCGTGACTTCAGGCTGGCCGCCGAGGCGCAGCGGATCTCGCTGGCGGGCCTGTTCGACCCGATGCTGGCCGTGGCGACCAGCGACGTCCAGCCGCTCCCGCACCAGATCCGCGCCGTGTACGGCGAACTCATGCCCCGTACCCCGCTGCGCTTCCTGCTCGCCGACGACCCCGGCGCGGGCAAGACGATCATGGCCGGGCTCTACATCAAGGAGTTGCTGCTGCGGGACGACGTCAGACGGTGCCTGGTCGTGGCGCCGGGCGGCCTGGTCGACCAGTGGCAGGACGAGCTGTTCTTCAAGTTCGGCCTCCGCTTCGACCTGCTCACCCCCCAGCTCGCCGACGCGCAGCTCCACCACAACGTCTTCGAGTCCCATCCGCTCCTCATCGCCCGCATGGACCAGCTCTCCCGCAACGAGCACCTCAAGGCGCAGCTGCGGGAGACGGAGTGGGACCTGATCGTCGTGGACGAGGCGCACCGCATGGGCGGGCACCACTTCGGCGGCAAGGTGGAGAAGACCAAGCGGTTCCAACTGGGCGAGATGCTCGGGGAGATCACCCGCCACCTGCTCCTGATGACCGCGACCCCGCACTCGGGCAAGGAGGAGGACTTCCAGCTCTTCCTCACCCTGCTGGACCGTGACCGCTTCGAGGGCAGGCAGCGCAGCAGCGCCGACGTCCGCGGGATCATGCGGCGCATGGTCAAGGAGGACCTGCTCACCTTCGAGGGCAGGAAACTCTTCCCCGAGCGGCTCGCGGAGACCGTCCCCTACGAACTCACGGCGCTGGAATACCAGTTGTACGAGGACGTCACCCACTACGTCCGCGAGGGGATGAACCGCGCCGACCGCGTCGGCGGCACCCGGAAGAACACCGTCGGTTTCGCCCTCACCGTGCTGCAACGACGGCTGGCCTCCAGCCCCGAGGCGATCCACCGGAGCCTCGTGCGGCGCACCGAGCGCCTGGAGCACAGGAAGCGGGAGATCCTGGACGGCACCGGCCGCGACGGCGTCCCCACCGTCGACCTCGCCCGGTTCGACGCCGACGGCTTCCCCGGCGACGACTTCGACGCCCGGGAGATCGAGGACATGGAGGAGGAACTCCTCGACGCCGCGACGGCGGCACGGACGGTGGAGGAACTCGACGCCGAACTCGTCGAGTTGCGGACCCTGGTGGGGACGGCGCGGCGGGTCCGCGAGGCGGGCACGGACCGCAAGTGGACCGAACTGGCCGCCCTGCTGCGCGACCACGCCCTGGTGACGGACGCCCAAGGGCGCCCGCGGAAGCTGATCGTCTTCACCGAGCACCGGGACACCCTCGGCTATCTGCGGGCCAGGATCGGTGCGCTGCTCGGGAGCGCCGACGCCGTCAGGACCATTCACGGCGGTGTGGGCCGGCCCGAACGACGGCAGATCACCGAGGAGTTCACCAAGAACCCCGACGTGCGGATCCTGCTGGCCACCGACGCCGCGGGCGAGGGCCTCAACCTGCAGGCCGCCCACCTGATGATCAACTACGACCTGCCCTGGAACCCCAACCGCATCGAGCAGCGCTTCGGCCGCATCCACCGCATCGGCCAGGAGGAGGTCTGCCGGCTCTGGAACCTCGTCGCCTCCAACACCCGCGAGGGCGAGGTCTTCACCCGCCTGCTGGAGAAACTCGACCAGATGCGCCAGACGTACGGCGGGAAGGTCTTCGACGTCCTCGGGGAGGCGTTCGCCGAGACCCCGCTGCGGGACCTGCTCCTGGACGCGATCCAGTACGGGGAGCGGCCGTCGGTGAAGGACAGGATGCACGAGGTCATCGACAGCACGGTCGGCGAGGGGCTGAGGAGTCTCCTGGACGAGCGCGCACTCGCCTCGGAGCACCTCTCCGACGCCGATCTCCGCGCACTGCGCGCCACCGTGGACGACGCCCGCGCCCGGCGTCTGGAGCCGCACGACATCGAGGCCACCTTCAAGGACGCCTTCACCCGGCTCGGCGGCCGGATCGTCAAGCGGACCCGGGGACGCCACGAGATCACCCACGTCCCGCAGCACATCAGGGCGGCGGGCGGCGGTCCCATCGCCACCCGGTACGACCAGGTCACCTTCGACCTCGGACGCGTCGGGCCCGACGACCGCGCCCACGTCGACCTGCTCGCCCCCGGCCATCCGCTGCACGACGCCGTTATGGCGGAGGCTCTCGGGAACTTCGGGGGCGCCCTCAACCGCGGCACCGTCCTCGTCTCGGCCGACCTGGACGCGCCGCACCTCCTCGTCGGCGTGGTGGAGGAGGTCGTCGATGGGACCGGCGACTCGGTGGCCCGACGGTTCTCCTACGCCTACGTCGACAGCCGCGGCACCGTGCGCCCGGCGGGCCCCGCGCCCCACCTCGACTGCTCCCCGGCACCCGAGGCCGTGGCGGCCGACGCCGTGCGCGCACTGCCGTGGTTGCCGGACGCCGAGTCCAGGGCGGCCAGCTGGATCATCACCCACCAGCTCGCCGCGTTCCTCGCCGAGGTCCAGCCCCGCCGCCTGGCCGAGTTGACCAGGACCCGTGAACTGGTGACCCGGCGGCTGACCGCGGAGGGCGAGCGGCTGCGCCTCGACGCGGCGGCGGCCTCGGAGAAGGAACGCAGGGGCGAGAAGCCCAAGGAGTCCTCGGAGAGCCTCGACCGCAAGGCCGTCGACCTCGATGTGCGGCTCTCCAGGCGCCTTGACCTGCTGGACCGGCAGCAGCAGATGTCGACCAAGCCACCGCTCATCGTCACCGCGGCGCTCGTGCTGAGTGCCTCCGGTCCGGCCTCCCGCGCATGACCCTCGGGCCGGTGGACCGGCCCCTCGCGCAGGTCGGACCCGAGGTCACGGCCGGTTCGGCGGCGTCCCCGGGTCCTGGTCGGCGGCCTCGCCCCGGATCACCCGGGGCTCGCCGGGCCGGTCCTGCTCCTTCATGGCCCTGGCCTCGGCCTTGAGGATGCGCGCCGACTTGCCCGCCGAGCGGGTCAGTTCGGGGAGCTTCTTCACGCAGAGGACGGCTATGACGACGACCAGGATGATCGCGATTTCGCTCAGCCCGAACATGGAGGACCTGCCTTTACCGGTGAAGGGGCGGCATCCGATTGCGTACGGCACGAATCTACAGCACTGTAGAAAGGGCCGGTGGGTCCGCGCGGACCGTGCACCGGCGCCGCTGTCCTTACGATGGGCCGTTCGACGCGTCGCACTCGGCGCGCGGCGCGGCCGAAGGGAGACAGGGTATGGCGGACCATCAGCGTTCCGGGCGCCGGGCACAGGGGGAGCTGGAGGCGCTGGTGCTGTCGGCGCTGCGCGAGGCCGACGGTCCGGCGACGGCGGGCTGGGTGCAGGAGCGGCTCGGCGAGGACCTCGCCTACACCACGGTGATCACCATCCTGACCCGGCTGCTGGCCAAGGGCGCCGTGACCCGGGAACGCGTGGGCCGCTCCTTCGCGTGGACGCCGGCCTCGGACCAGGCGGGCCTCGCGGCGCACCGGATGCGCCGGGTGCTGGACGCCGTGACCGACCGCGAGGCGGTGCTCGCCAGCTTCGTCACCGGTCTCGGGCCGGACGACGAGCGACTGCTGCGGGAACTGCTGGGTCAGGCCCGCGGCGAAGGGGAAGACTGACGCCTGATGGGGCTCTTCGTCTTTCTGCCGCTGGTCCTGCCGCTCACCGCCTGGCCGATCGCGCGCCTGGCCGAGCAGCATCTGCACCCCCGCACCGCCACCCGGCTGTTCGCCGGCGTCGCCGCGGTGATGGCGCTGTGCAGCACCGTCTGCCTCGCCCTGGTGATGGTCGTCGGCACCGCCCAACTGCCCGGCAACCCACTGCCCGACGGCTGGTCGGACCCCGAGGTGCGGGCGGCCGTGCCGTTCGACGAGGTGGTCGGCAAGGCGGCGATCCCGGCCCTGGTCGCGGTCGTCGTCGCCTGCGCCCGGACCCTGTGGCGGCACGGGCGGGTGCGCCGCCGGGCGCACCGGGCACTGGCCGGGGTGCGGGGCACCACCGTCGCCGTCCTGCCCGACGAGACGCCCTACGCGTACGCGCTCCCCGGAGCCCGGGGCGGCCGGGTCGTGGTCAGCACGGCCCTGCTCCAGCGGCTCGAACCCGCCGAGCGCAGAGCGCTGTTCGCCCATGAACGGGCCCATCTGGCCGCTCGCCACCACCGGTTGCTGCTGACCGTCCAACTGGCCGCGCGCGCCAATCCGTTCCTGCGCCCCCTGCGTGCGGCCGTCTCCTACACGGCGGAGCGCTGGGCCGACGAGGACGCGGCCCGGACCGTCGGCGACCGCCGGCTGGTGGCCCGCGCCGTCGGCCGGGCGGCGCTGGTGTCCCGGGGGACGCCGGTGGCGACCCTGGCCGGGTTCGCGGTGCCCGGGCCGGTGCCGCGCCGGGTGGCCGCCCTGCTCGGACCCGCCCCGCCGGTACCGCGCTGGCCCTCGCTGTTCACCTCGGCGGGCCTGGCGGTGTGGTGCGCGGCCGTGGGGACGGCCGTGTCGGCGATGTCGTCGGCGAACTCGGCGGTGACGATGGTGCTCATCCTGCACGCGGCGACGCCCCTCTGAGCGAGGGGCGCCGCCGTCAGGTGTCTCGCTCAGAGGTCGAACTCGTGCGGCGGCAGGTCGAGCGCGAAGCACGCCTCGCGGACGACGGCCTGCTCGTCCTTGTCGAAATCGCCGTCGGCGCCGCCGATGACGATGCCGATCTGGATGACCGCACGCGCCTCGGCGGGCTTCTTCCCCGCCTTCGCGATCTCCTGCATCACGCTCACCTTGCCGAACGCGAAGTCGGCGGTGAGCTTGTCGAGGTTGGCCTCGAAGCGGCGGCGCAGATCGTCCGCGTCGAAGTTCCGCAGCACCTCGTTGGTGGCGATCAGCTGGGCGACCCGCTGCCGCTCGGCGGGATCGACGGAGCCGTCGGCAGCGGCGACGAGCGCGCACATGGCCATGCTCGCGTCGCGGAACGCACCGCTCTTGAGGTCGTTCTTCTTCGCCAGCAGTTGGGTCTGCATCGTCGACGCGGATTCCTTGACGCGGTCCCACAGGGCCATGAGAACTCCAAACGAAATACGGAGGTACGGGGTTCGAGGGGCCGCCCGGGACGAACGGCCCCAACTTCTACAGCAACGTAGAAGTAAGGCCGACGGTTCCCGGGGGAGCTCTTGGCCTCAGCCCTCCTCCTCGCCGCCCTCCTCGCCCTCGTCCTCGAAGAAGTCCCCGACCTCGTCGATCACCTCCGCGGCGACCATGCCGCCGACGACGCCCGCGGCGAGCCCGGCGGCACCCGCCGCGACGGCCGTGCCCACGCCGACCCCGTGGCCGCCATGGCCCCCGTGCCCGTGCTCGTGTCCGGAGTGCGGCGCGCCGTACGACCCCCGGTGCTCCAGCAGTTGCCGGATCCAGCCCTCGACCTCGGCGTTCCAGTCACGGCCCTCGTCGTGCCCGACACTGAAGCGGGTGAGGGAGTCGTGCCCGGCGGAGAACGGCCCCGCGCGCTTGTCGGCCTCCAGCACCACCTCCAGACCGCCCGGGTGGGCGAGGAAGGTCACCTCGATCTCGTTCACCTCGTGCGCGTACCGGGGCGGCGGGGTGATCTCGATCTCCTGGTAGAACGGCAGCCGTTGTCCGGTGCCGCCGATACGGCCGTACTCCAGGTCCGCCGAGGCGAACCCGAAGCCGAGCGCGCCGAGCGCTTCGAGCACCGCCTCCTGGACGGGCAGCGGGGCGACGGTCAGCGTGTCCAGGTCGCCCTTGTCCTTGGCGCCCGCGACCGACAGCTCGGTGCGCACTCCGAGCACGACGCCGAGCGCCTGGCCGTACAGCTCGGTGATCGGCGTCTCCCAGGGCAGGGTCACGGCGAACGGCACGCTCCGCTCCTCACCCTCGGCGAGCCGGAAGCCGCCGCCCACGGTGAACCGTTCGAAGGCGAGGACCCCCTCGCTCTCACCGTCCTCGTGCTCCGCCTCGACCCGCGCCACCAGTTCGAGGGTGACGGCCTCGATCTCGAAGTCGGCACCGCCACCCTTGATCCGCACCTGCCCGCCGAGCGTGCCGCCGGGCCGGACCGGCCCCGGGTCGAGAACCGTGTCGACCGTGGGGCCACCCACGCCGAGTGAGCCGAGCAGTCGCTTGAACACCATCGTGGCGTTCACTCCTTCATCTGCGTACGAGCGAATCCGTGCGAACGGCCCTGATCCCCGAGACCGTTCTTCTACAAGCGAGTAGAAGCATAGGGTCGCCGAACCTTCCGATCAGGACTCCGTGGCCGGAGCCGCACGACCGAACCCGGGAAAGTCCGAAAACCACCGCCCGACGCCGACCGGGCAGGACGGTGCCGCTCGACGGGGCGGGGGTGCGCCGCCCGCTGGTCAGTCGAGGAAGAGCGCGGCCAGGCCGGGCAGGCGGCGGCGGGTTTCGTCGGTGTCGGCTACGTCCCAGCGCGGTCCGGTCGGCTCGGTGATGGTGCTCAGTGGGCCGGCCTCCGGTGCGCTCTCCAGGGCCTCGTCGAGGCCGTCGGGTTCGCCGGTGAGGCGTTGGTGGGCGCGGTGGGCGACACGGGCGAAGTCCTCGTTGCCGATGAGTACGTCCCCGCCGCCTCGCACGGCGGGGTGCTCGGCGAGGGAGTCGGGGTCGGCCAGTGCGCGCTCGTACCAGTGGCGGCCGAACGAGATCAGGCCGTCGCGGAAGTCCATGAACCCGTCGTCGGACCACCAGCCTTCGATGAGGTACGCCGCCGCCCACAGGTCGTACCGGTACGCCTGGTCGCGCAACTGCCAATGGCGCAGGGCGAACTGGACGATCTCGGCCGGCGTGCGGCTCACGAGCCGCTCCTCGCACGCCCGCACGATGGCGTCGCTCCGTTCGACGTGGCTCGGCCGCTGTGCGTCGACCTCGGCGCATGCCTGGTCCAACAGGGCCCAGAACTCCTCGACTTCCATCACGGCGGCGAGTATGTCAGGCGGCTCGGTGCCGAGGCGTGGGCACTTCCGGCCCGGGTTCAGCCGGCGAGTGCCTGGGTGATCTGGCGGGTGGTCTGTGCGGCGACCCGCGGGTTGACGGCGGCGTAAGTGGTGTACGCGTTCAGGCCGGTGGCCATCGCCCAGGCGCGGCCTCTGAGCCAAGTCGCGTCGTCGACGCCCAGTGCGGTGCGGAACACGGATCTGGTGTGGGCCGACATCAGGGTGAAGGCGATCATCAAGTCGCAGGCGGGGTCGCCGATTCCGAGTTCGCCGAAGTCGATGACGGCGCTCAGGCGGCCGTCGACCGTCAGCAGGTTGCCGGTGTGGAAGTCGCCGTGGAACCACAGCGGCGGGCCGTCCCAGCCGGGCGCGTCGAGGGCGGCGTCCCACAGGTCGGTCATGGCCCGGGCGTCGAACACCCCGCCGGTCTCCTCGACGGCGGCTCGCGTGGCCGTGTCGCGTTCGGCCAGCGACCAGGTGGCGAGGCCGTCCGCGGCCCCCTCGGCCGACCCGGTCCGCGGTGCCCGGTGGAGGGCGGTGAGGAACCCCGCCAGATCCTTCGCGGCCCGGGGTGAGTGGGCGAGCGCCTCCACGGTCGCCGCCTCGCCGTCCAGCCAGCGGGAGACCGCCCAGGGCCAGGGGTAGCCGAAGCCGGGATCTCCCACCGCCACCGGGACCGGCACGGCCAGGGGCAGGTGCGGGGCTAGCGTGGGCAGCCACGCGTACTCCTTCTCGGCCTGTCCGACGGCTCCGGAGTGGCGCGGCAGCCGGACCGACAACTCGCCGCCCAGCCGGTGGATGACGTGGTCGGAACCGGCCGGATCGACCAGGGTCAGCGGCAGTTCGGACCACTCGGGGAACTGCTGGTCCACCAGGCGCCTGACCAGCGCCGTGTCGATGGGCGGGAGCGTGTCCGTGGGGCTGGTGGTCATCTGCTGCGGGCTCCCCGGGGCGGCCCGCTGCGGGCGGCGGGCACTCGGACCCATCTCACGGCTTCGCACCTTCGCGTGTCGACCGGATTTCCCCGCCCCTCGGCTTCGCGAAGGCGAGAGGTCGAGAAAGCGACAAAGCGAGAGGTCGAGAGGTTGGGATGGAGGGAGGGCGAGATGGGGAGAAGGCGGCGCCGGGTCCGGCGAACTCCCTTGTCCTTCAGGGCGGAGAGGATGTCAGAACGGCGAGAAGCGGGTCGGGGCCCGCGCCGATGACGTCCTGTACGTGCCAGTCGGTGGACCGCGCGCCTTCAGGAATGTGACCGACGAGCCGACCTCGATGCTCCTGCTCCTCGCCCTGGGTGCGGGGGAGCGCCCGTGCGGAGGCCCCGTGCGGCGCGACTCCGGCAACTCGGCGCGCCTCAAGGTTTGTTCGAGAATGTGAACCAGATTCTGCGGGTGGTCTTGTCAGCCCGTCAGGCGGCCCCTATCGTCTCCGGCCAGAAAGCGCTTTCCCAGGGTGGGGACGCCCGAGGGAAGCCGCGTCGCGGGGGCCGCCGTGACGTGCGATCGAGTCGCCGACGATCCGTCAGAGGACGTTTCAGGGTGCCCCCGTGCCCCTTGGAACGAAGGGTCCACCTCACAGGGCTCGGCGTGAAACGAGTGCCCGCGAATCCCCGCATCGGCTCCGGCAGGTGCCCGCCCGGCGGCCTCCGGACGGCCCCACCGAGGTCGATGCGCGTGGGCACGGCGGGACCCAGGCCCAGGGTCCCGCCGTACCAGCCACGCATCGGACGAACCACGAACACCCCTGGAGACGACCATGAGAAGCCCTCTCGCGCTGCGGCTGTCGGCCGCAACGGGCGCGCTGGCCCTGGCCGCCGCGGCCGGCATCGCCCTGGCGATGCCCGAGGCGTCCGCCGCCACCGGCGGCGCCACCGGCTACGCGACCCAGAACGGCGGCACCACCGGCGGAGCCGGCGGACAGACCGTCAAGGCGACCACGGGCACCGCGATCCACGCGGCGCTCTGCGGCCGGGCGAGCAGCAGCACACCGATCACCATCCAGGTCGAGGGAACCATCAACCACGGCAACACGGCGAAGGTCTCGGGCAGCAGTTGCAGCACCGCCGCCGGTGTGATCGAGCTCAAGCAGATCAGCAACGTCACCATCGTGGGTGTCGGCAGCGGAGCCGTCTTCGACCAACTGGGCATCCACATCCGTGAATCCAGCAACATCATCATCCAGAACGTCACGATCCGGAACGTGAAGAAGTCCGGCTCGCCCACCTCCAACGGCGGCGACGCCATCGGCATGGAGAGCGGCGTCCGCAACGTCTGGGTCGACCACGCCACACTGGAGGCGTCGGGCGGTGAGTCGGAGGGCTACGACGGCCTCTTCGACATGAAGGACGACACCAAGTACGTGACGCTGTCGTACAGCATCCTGCGCAACTCCGGCCGGGGCGGCCTCATCGGGTCCAGCGAGAGCGACCTGTCGAACGGGTTCGTGACCTTCCACCACAACCTGTACCAGAACATCGACTCCCGCGCGCCCCTGCTGCGCGGCGGTACGGCCCACGTCTACAACAACCACTACAAGAGCCTCAACGAGTCCGGCATCAACTCCCGGGCCGGCGCCAAGGCCAAGGTCGACAACAACTACTTCGAGGACTCCAAGGACGTCCTCGGCACCTTCTACACCGACGAGCGCGGCTACTGGCAGGTCAGCGGGAACATCTTCGACAACGTGACCTGGTCCTCCACCGGCAGCGACAACTACCCCGCGGGCCCGAACGTGCAGTCCAACACCACGGTCAGCATCCCGTACTCCTACACCCTCGACGCCGCCAGCTGCGTGCCCGACGTCGTCAGCCGTACGGCGGGCGCGGGTACCGGTCTGAAGGTCTCCGACGGCAACTGCACCCCGCAGACCCCGTCGCCGACCCCGACCTCGACGGTGACGCCGACCCCCACCGCCACGCCGACCGCGACGCCGACCCAGCCCAGCGGCACCAACCTCAGCATCGGGGCCGGCTCCGACGGCTCCAGCAAGGCCGACGGCACCAGCTACGGCAACGTCCGCGACGGCGACCTGAACACCTACTGGTCGCCGAGCGGCACGACCGGTTCGATCTCCGTCAAGTGGGGGTCCGCCACCTCCGTGTCCAAGGTCAACATCCGTGAGGCGTCCGGATCCACGGGGGCCATCGGCTCCTGGCGGCTGCTCAACGGCGACAACGGAGCGGTCCTGGCCTCCGGCAGCGGCGCGGGCGTCATCAGCTTCGCGCAGACCTCGCTGAAGAAGGTCACCTTCGAGATCACCGGTGCCAGTGGCACCCCGAAGGTCGCCGAGTTCGAGACCTACGCCTCCTGACGGCACGCCACCGGCGTCCCGCCGCCCACCTCCGGGCGCGCGGGGCGCCGTTGGCGTGTGCCGCGGCGGCGGCTCAGGGCCGCTCGGCCAGGTCCCGCTCCAGGGCCTGGGCGGCCGTGTCGAGCGCCGCCACCAGGGCCTGGAGCCGGCGGGCGTCGTAGCGCACGCTCGGCATGGACACCGACAGGCCCGCCACCGCCGTGCCCTGACCGTCGCGCACCGGGACGCCGACCGCGACCAGCCCGCGCTCGGAGCGCTCCTGGTTGACGGCGAAGCCGTTGCGGCGCAGCCGCCCCAACTCGGCACGCAGCCGGGCGAGATCGGGACGCTCGGCCGGGCGGTCCCGGTAGCGGTCGGAGGCGTAGACCTCCGCCAGCTCCTCCTCGGTGAGGCCGGCCAGCAGGAGCAGGCCGGCCGTGGTGCGGTGGGCGGGAAAGACCATGCCCTCCCGGGAGCCGACCCGCAGGGCCTGGCGGCACTCGACGCTGGCGATGAAGCGGGCCGTGTCACCGGCGCGGACGATCAGGTTCGTGGTCTCGTCCAGCAGGTCGACCACCCGGCGCAGATGGGGCAGGGCCGCCGCGCGCAGCCGGGAGACCAGCGACTGGGAGTGCGCCGCCAGTTCCAGCACCGGGCCCGCCCGGTAGACGTGGTCCTCGTCCTGCACCGCGAAGTCCCGGTACACCAGCATCGCCAGCAGCCGGTGCGCGGTGGACCGGGCCACCCCGAGGCGCTCGGCGACCTGGGACACCGTCGCGCCGCCCTCCATCTGGAGGATCGTCGCCGCGCGCAGCGCGTGGTCCACGCTGGCGATGGGATAGGGCGGAGGATTCTTGAGCGGTTTGTCCATGGCGGTGCCCCTTTGATTCTGCTCTGCAGAATCTAGCCGTTCCGCTGACAGGCGCGTCGCAGTCTGGGTGCCGTGACTCAGTCCTCCATCGCCCAAGACTCCGGCACGGGTTCCCCGGTCCGCCTGAAGGCCGTCACCGCGGAGGGGCAGCCCGAGGTCACCCCGGCGCTCGAAGAGCTCTACCGGGGCTTCGAACACGAACTCCTGGTCCCGTTGTGGACCGAGATCGGCGACCTGATGCCCGCCCACCCGCGCTCGCGCGCCGTCCCGCACCTGTGGCGCTGGGAGCGGCTGCGCGCACTGGCCGCGCGGGCCGGTGCCCTCGTCCCGGTCGGCCGCGGCGGGGAGCGCCGGGCCATCGCGCTGGCCAACCCCTCCCTCGGCGGCCGGCCCTTCGCCACGCCGACGCTGTGGGCCGCCGTCCAGTACCTGATGCCCGGGGAGGACGCCCCGGAGCACCGGCACACCCAGCACGCCTTCCGCTTCGTCGTCGAGGGCGAGGGGGTGTGGACGGTCGTCGGACGCGACCCGGTGGCCATGCGGCGCGGCGACTTCCTGCCGCAGGCCGGCTGGAACCTGCACGCCCACCACAACGCCACCGCCGAGCCGATGGCCTGGATCGACGGCCTGGACATCCCCTTCCAGTACGCCACCGAGGCGCAGTTCTTCGAGTTCGGGCGGGACGCGATCAGTGACGCGGAGCGGGCCACGCCCGAGCGATCCCGCTCCGAGCGGCTGTGGGGCCATCCGGGCCTGCGGCCCGTCGCGTCCGCCGCCGCCGGACCCGGCACCCCGCTGCTGGCCTACCGTTGGGAGCACACCGACCGGGCCCTCGGCGACCAGCTCGCCCTGGAGGCGGAAGGGCACCGCGGCACCGTGGAGCCCGGTCACGCGGCCGTACGGTTCACCGACCCGGCCACCGGTGCCGACGCGCTGCCGACCATCCGCGCCGAGATGCACCGGGTGGTCCGCGGCGTCGAGACCGCGCCCGCCCGGGAGACCGGCTCCAGCGTCTACCAGGTCTTCGACGGCTCCGGCACCGTCACCGTCGGCGGCCACAGCTGGTCCGTGACGCGTGGGGACCTGTTCGTCGTGCCCTCCTGGCAGCCGTTCTCGGTCCGCTCAGAGGCCGGTGCCACCGATTCCGACTCCGGCGCGCTGGACCTGTTCCGGTTCAGCGACTCCCCGATCTTCGAAGCGCTGCGGCTCGACCGCGCCCAGGTGGAAGGAACCCCCCGATGAAGCTCGCCACCCTCCGCACCGGCGGCACCACCCGGGCCGTACGGCTCGACGGAGACGTGCTGACCGACCTCGGGGTCCCGGACGTGGGCGCGCTGCTCGCCGAGGAGGGCTGGGCCGAGCGTGCCGCGACCGCCACCGGCACCGCCCACCCCGTCGGGGGCGCCGACTTCGCGCCCCTGGTCCCCGCCCCCTCCAAGGTGGTGTGCGTCGGCCTCAACTACCGCAACCACATCCAGGAGATGGGCCGGGACCTGCCCGAACACCCCACACTCTTCGCCAAGTTCGCCGACAGCCTGATCGGCGCGGGCGACGACATCGTCCGCCCCGACGAGACCGCGAAGTTCGACTGGGAGGTCGAACTCGCCCTCGTCGTGGGCGCGCCCGTGCGGCGCGCCCGGGGTGCCGAGGCCGAGGCGGCCATCGCCGGGTTCACCGTCCTCAACGACATCACCTGCCGCGACTGGCAGTTCCGCACCCGCGAATGGCTCCAGGGCAAGAGCTGGGACTCCACGACACCGGTCGGCCCGTACCTGGTCACCCCCGACGAGCTGCCGGGCGGGGTCCGTCCCGCCCTGGAGGTGAGGCTGCTGGTGGACGGCGAGGTCATGCAGTCCGACTCCACCGGCGACCTGCTGTTCGACCCGGTCGCCCTGGTCGAGTACGTCTCCACCGTGGTCCGCCTCAACCCCGGCGACCTCATCGCCACCGGCACTCCGGGCGGCGTCGGCCACGCCCGCAGGCCCGAGCGCTACCTCCTCGGCGGCGAGAAGGTCGTCGCCGAGATCGAGGGCATCGGGCGGCTGGAGAACCGGGTCGTCGAGGAGAAGTCCGCCTGATGCCCCGCACGTTGGACGACGCCCGCCGCTGGAGTCGGATCGGCACCGAACTGCTGGTGAAGGCGGCTCAGTTCGACGAGGCCGGTTATGCCGCACCGAGTCTGCTGCCGGGCTGGAGCCGCGCCCACCTGGCCGCGCACGTCGCCGCCAACGCCGAGGCGCTCGCCAACCTCGTGCACTGGGCCGCGACCGGCGAACCCACCCCCATGTATGCCTCGCCCGAGGAGCGTCTCGCCGGCATCGAGCGGGGCCGGGCCCTGCCCGCCGCCGAACTGACCGACTGGCTGCGGGAGTCGGCGGCGGCGCTGGAGCGGGGGACGGCCGCGCTGGGGGAGGAACGGTGGCGGACGCCGGTCGTCACCGCGCAGGGCCGGACCGTACCGGCCGCCGAGGTGCCGTGGCTGCGCTCCCGCGAGGTGTGCGTGCACGCGGTCGACCTCGCGAACGGCGTGACCTTCGCCGACCTGCCGTCCGACTTCCTGACCGCACTGTGCGAGGACGTGGTGGCCAAGCGCTCCGCCGTCCCCGGACCCGCCCTCTCCCTGCGGGCCCCGGGGGCCGCCTGGGAACTCCCCGGCACCGGTGAACCCGTGCTGGTGGAGGGTGAGTTGGCAGACCTCGCCGCCTATCTGACCGGACGGGGCGACGGCCCCGGCGCGCCCGCACCCACCCTGGGCACCTGGCTGTGACCGGGGCCCGCCCCGCGAGAGGGAACGGAGCAGACCATGAACCCTGAACCCAGCCCCGACGTCCTGGTGGTCGGCGGCGGCATCGGCGGACTCGGCGCCGCCTTCGCCCTGGCCCGCCAGGGACTGCGGGTCCGCGTCCTCGAACGCGCCATGGAGTTCGGCGAGGTGGGCGCCGGCCTCCAGATCGCGCCCAACTGCACCCGCATCCTCGCCGAGTACGGCCTGCTCGACGAGGCCAGGTCGCTCGGGGTGCTGCCCGAGAGCATGGTGATGCGCGACGCCCTCGATGCCCGGGAACTGACCCGGCTGGACCTGCGCGACCTCGAACGCCGCTACGGCTACCCGTACATGGTCATCCACCGCAGCGATCTGCACGGCATCTTCCTGCGCGCCTGCGAAAGCGCCGGGGTGGAACTGCTCACCGACCGGACCGTCGTCGGGTACGAGAACGTCCCGGGCGGGGCCCGGGTGCTGCTGGCGGACGGGCGGGCCGAGTCCGCGCCACTGGTCGTGGCGGCCGACGGACTGCACTCCGTGGCCCGGCGCCAGTTGGTCGGGGACGACGTCGTCAGCTCCGACTACGTCGCCTACCGCGCCGCCGTCCCCATCGAGGAGGTTCGCGGCAACGGCATCGCGGAGAAGGACGTCACCGTATACGTCGGCCCCCGCTGCCACTTCGTCCAGTACGCGCTGCGCGGCGGCGACATGTTCAACCAGGTCGCCGTGTTCCAGTCGCCCAAGGCCCTGGCCGGCCGGGAGGACTGGGGCACCCCCGACGAACTGGACGCGGCCTTCGAGGGCGCCTGCGACACCGTACGCAAGGGCATCGGGCTGATGTGGCGGGACCGCTGGTGGCAGATGCTCGACCGCGACCCGGTCGAGACCTGGGTGCACGGCCGGATCGCGCTCCTCGGCGACGCCGCGCACCCGCCCCTTCAGTACATGGCACAGGGCGCCGTCATGGCCATCGAGGACGGCTGGGTGCTCGCCCGGCACCACGCCCGGCCGGCCGGCGCCGCCGGCCCGGGCTCGGGGCCGGACTGGGACGGCGCGCTGGCCGCCTACCAGGCGGTCCGGGTGGAGCACTGCGAGCGGGTGCAGAGCACGGCCCGCGCCTGGGGCGAACTCTGGCACCTCGACGGGGAGTCCCGGCTGCGGCGCAACGCGGTCATGCGGGCCAGGGACCCCTACGACTACGCCTTCACCGACTGGGTGTACGGCCCGACCGCGCTCACCCCGGACGAGGAACCGGCGATGTTCACACCGATCCCGCTGTCCTCGGCGCCGGCCGAGGAGTCCTAGGGCGCTGCTCGGTGGCCGCCGTACTTTGGCCGATCTCCTTCTTGCATGTGTGACGAGCACCCCCCTCGCAAGGACTAGTTAGGTTAGGCTAGCCTTTGCGCTGTGCGATCAGGTGAAGAGATCTCCGCGGAGGCGAGCCCCCGCGGTCATGAACTGGCGGCCACGGGTGTCACCGTGGCCTACGACGGCGTCGACGTCCTGCACGACGCCTCGGTGACGCTGCGGCCCGGCCAGGTGACCGTGCTGGTGGGGCCGAACGGCAGCGGGAAGTCGACGCTCCTGCGCACCGTCGCGCGGCTCCAGCGGCCGCGCACCGCCACCGTCACCGTCGACGACACCGACGCCCTGGCGCTGAGCCCCCGTGAGTTCTCGCGCCTGGTGGCCCTGCTGACACAGGGCCGGCCCACCCCCACCGGACTCACCGTCCGGGACGTCGTCGAGTTCGGCCGCTACCCCTACCGGGGCCGCTGGGGCCGCGCCGACGCCGACGGACGGGCCGCGGTGGACCGCGCGCTGGCCATGACCGGAGTCGCGGACCTCGCCGAGCGCGGCGCCGAACACCTCTCCGGCGGCCAGCTCCAGCGCGTGTGGCTGGCGAGCTGCCTCGCCCAGGAGACCGGCGTACTGCTCCTGGACGAACCCACCACCTACCTCGACCTGCGCTACCAGATCGAACTCCTCGACCTCGTCCGCGACCTGGCGGACGACCACGGGATCGCCGTCGGCGCCGTCCTGCACGACCTCGACCAGGCCGCGGCCCTCGCCGACCGGATCGTGCTCCTGCACCGGGGACGCATCGTCGCCGACGGCCTCCCCGAAGACGTACTCACCGCCGAGCGGCTGACCGACACCTACGGCATCCGCATCGAAGTCGGCACCGACCCCCTCACCGGCCGGCTGCGCACCCGCGCCATCGGCCGACACCACTCGCGAAGCGAAAGGCTCAGCACAACCTCATGAGACGCCTCCTGCTCACCGCGGCCGTCGCCACCGCCGCGGCCCTCACCCTGACCGCCTGCGGTACGACCGAGCCCGCCGCCGACAGCGACGACGCCAAGAAGACCAGCGAGAAGATCACCCTCACCGACGCCTCCGGCGCGAAGGTCGAACTCGACGGTCCGGCCACCAAGGTCGTCGGAACCGAGTGGCACGAGGTCGAGCTGCTGGTGTCGCTGGGCGTGGACCCGGTCGGCGTCGCCGACGTCAAGGGCTACAACACCTGGGACAGCGCGGTCCCGCTGAAGAACGACCCCAAGGACATCGGCACCCGCGGCGAGCCCAGCATGGACACCATCGCCGCGCTGAAGCCCGACCTCATCGTCGCCAGCACCGACCTGCCGCCGGCCGCCGTCAAGCAGCTGCGCAAGGTCGCCCCGGTGGTGGAGGTCAAGTCCGCCGACGCCGCCGACCCGATCGGGCAGATGACGGAGAACCTCGACCTCCTCGCCAAGGCCACCGGCACCACCGACCAGGCCGAGAAGATCAAGGACGACTTCGACGCCAAGCTCGCCGAGGGCAAGAAGGCCCTCGCCGACGCCGGCCTCGACGGCGCCCAGTACGCCTTCGCCGACGGCTACGACATGTCCAACCAGGTCTCCATCCGGCCCTACACCAGCGGCTCGCTCATCGGCGCCGTCAACGAGGAGCTCGGCCTGAAGAACGACTGGACCGTCAAGGGCGACGAGAGCTACGGCCTCGCCTCCACCGACGTCGAGGGCCTCACCAAGCTCAGCGACGACGTCCACTTCGCCTACATCGGCAACGACGGCGACGAGAGCAGCAACCCGTTCACCGGCGCCCTCGCCAAGGACAAGGTCTGGACCTCGCTGCCGTTCGTGAAGAAGGACAACGTCCACCGGCTGCCCGACGGCATCTGGATGTTCGGCGGTCCCGAGTCGATGAGTCAGTACGTCGACTCCGTCGTCGCCGCGCTGACGAAGTAACGCCATGGCCGTCACCGCGACAACCCCCGCCACCCGTCCGTCGGCGGCCACGTCCCGCACGGGCGCGGCCGCGGTGACGGCCGCACTGGTCCTGCTGGTCGCCGCCCTCGCGGTCGCCGACATCACGCAGGGCACGGCCGCCGTCGGCGCCTCCGAAGTCTGGAAGGCGTTCACCGGCGACGCCGACCCCGGCGACGCCTCCGTCGTCATCGCCTCCCGGCTGCCGCGCATGACCGCCGGGATACTCGTCGGCGCCATGCTCGGCATGGCCGGCGCCGCCCTCCAGGCGGTCAGCCGCAACGTCCTCGCCGCGCCCGACACCCTCGCCGTAAACGCCGGCGCCTACCTGGCCCTCGGCCTGGTCGCCGTCACCGGCGTCTCGCTGCCGCTGCTCGCCTCCTCCGGCGTCGCGCTGATCGGCAGCCTCGCCGCCGCCGCGGTCGTGCTGGGCCTGTCGGGCCTCGGCGCCGGCACCGTACGCCTGGTGCTCGCCGGCACCGCACTCATGCTCGGCCTCAGCGCCATCACCGAGGGCCTGCTGCTGCTCTTCCCCGAGGAGACCCACGGGCTCTACCAGTGGAACCAGGGCAGCATCGGGCAGAACGGCTTCGACGGCGTGATCCGGATGGCGCCCCTCGGCGCGCTCGGTCTGCTCGGGCTGCTGCTGGTCGCCCGCCGGGTCGACGCGCTCGCCCTGGGCGACGACGCCGCCCGCGGCCTCGGCGTGCCGGTGCGCGCCACCCGGGTCACCGCCGTCGTCCTCGCGGCCCTGCTGTCCGCGGCCGCGGTCACCCTGGCCGGGCCCATCGGCTTCGTCGGCCTGTGCGCCCCGGCCCTGGTCCGCGCGCTCGCCCGCCGGTTCCACGGCCTCACCAGAAGCCGGGTGAGCCTGCCGGTCACCGGCCTCGCCGGCGCCGCGCTGGTCCTCGGCTCGGACGTCCTGCTGCGGTCCCTGGTCCCCGCGGACCTCGCGGTGGCCGTGCCCACCGGCGTGGTCACCAGCCTCGTCGGCGCCGTGTTCCTGGTGGTCATGGCGGTCCGGCTCAAGGACACCGCCACCTCGGCCGCGCCCGACCGGCTGCGCATCCGCAGCCGCGCCGTCTTCCTCACCGTCACCGCCGTCCTGGTCGCCGCGCTCGTCGGCGTGACGATCGCGGCCGTGCTGCTGGGCGACGCCAAACTGCTCCTCGGCGATGTCGTCAACTGGGCCGGGGGCAACGCGGGCCAGACCGTGGGCTTCGTGCTCGACACCCGGATGCCCCGGGTCCTCGCGGCACTCCTGGCCGGCGCGGCCCTCGCCCTGGCCGGGACGCTCATCCAGGCCGTGACCCGCAACCCGCTCGCCGAACCCGCCGTCCTCGGCGTCTCCGGCGGCGCCGCGCTCGGCGCCGTGGTCCTCGTGACCACAGTGCCGCTGGCCGGCTCCTGGGGCCTGGCCGGCGCTGCCTTCGCGGGCGCGGCGGTCAGCTCCGTCATCGTCTTCGGGCTCGCCGCGCGCGGCGGGTTCCAGCAGAACCGGCTGGTCCTCGTCGGCATCGGAGTCGCCACCGCCGCCACCGCGCTGATCAGCCTGCTGATCGTGCTCACCGACCCGTTCAACGCGGTCAAGGCCCTCACCTGGCTGTCCGGTTCGACCTACGGCCGGACCATGCCGGACATCGTGCCGATGGCGATCCTGGTCGCGGTGGGTATCGTCGTCGCGCTGCTGCGCCGCGGTGACCTGGACCTGGTCTCGCTCGACGAGGACACCCCGCGCCTGCTGGGCCTGGACCTGGGCCGGGCCCGCCTCGGCTTCCTCGCCCTCGGCGTGCTGCTCAGCGCGACGGCCGTCGCCGGCACCGGCACCATCGGCTTCGTCGGGCTCGTCGCCCCGCACGCGGCCCGGGCCCTGGTGGGCCGGCAGCACGTCCGGGTCGTCCCGGTCGCCATGCTGCTCGGAGCCGTACTGGTCTGCGGCGCCGACCTGTTGGGCCGTACCGTCATCGCGCCCGCGCAGCTCGGCGCCGGCATGGTGACCGCGGTGATCGGCACACCGTACTTCCTCTACCTCCTGGTGCGCAGCCGCCGCCAGGCGTGAGCACCCCGCCGCTCCGGTTCCCGGGCGCGGTGGAGCCGGCGGCGCGCGACGAGCTCGACGGTCAGGGCCACCGACAGGGCCTCGACGGCGAGCAGCGCGATGAGGACGAAGACCTGCACGGTGCCCGCGAGCACGGGGGAGGCACCGGCCAGCAGCATGCCGACGAACGCGCCCGGCAGGGCGACCAGACCCACCGTGCGGGTCTGGTCCAGGGCCGGCAGCAGCGCGTCCGAGGCCGCGCCGCGCGCCACTTCGAGACGGGCGTCGCGCTCGGAGAAGCCCAGCGAGAGCGCCGCCTCGATCTCGCCGAAGCGTCCGGCGACCTCGTCCAGGGCGCGCCGCCCGGCCAGTACGGTCGCGGTCAGCGCGCCGCCGATGAGGATGCCGCTCACCGGCACGACGGCGACACCGGGCACCGTCAGCAGACCGGACAGCACCAGTGCGGCGACCACCGGTGCCACCGGGGCCGCGATCGGCAGGGCCGCCCACCACCAGGTGCGGTTGGCCGTGATACGGCGTCCCGCGGTCCGGGTGGCGACGGCGAACATCAGCAGGAGGAACCCGACGAGGGCCGCGGTGCGGTGGACGGCCCAGCCGATCACCAGGGACACCGCGGCCAGTTGCAGGGCCGCCCGCACGCCCGCCGTCACGATCTCGCGGGCCCGTCCGTACGACTCGTCGGGCGAGAGCCGGAAGACGGCGGCCACCGCGGTGGCCGCGAGCAGCAGGACCGTGAGAGCGACGGCGAGCGTGGAGTTGACGGGCAGCAGGGTGTCGGCGGCCAAGGTGAAGGCGGCCGGGGTGGGCATGGGGTCGGCTACCCGTGGGCGTCGGCCCTGGTGCGGTCGGCGAGCAGCGTGGAGCAGATCTCCCCGGCCCGTACGGCGGTGGTGGACAGCAGGGTCGAGGTCAGGCCGTGGGTGTGCTCGGTGCCGCCCTGGAGGTAGATGTCCGCCGTGACGTGCGCGGCGGTCTCCACCCGGTGGTCCCGCCCGACGCGGAGCTGGTCCTCGTCGTCGCGCAGGCAGAGCTTGGCGATCTCACCGAGATGGTCGCCGAGACCCCGCGGCTGGTAGCCGGTCGCGTAGACGATCAGGTCCGCGGAGAGGACCTCGCGTTCACCGGTGGGCAGGAACTCCACCGTCACCCACACGCCGTCGTCGTCGCCGGTCACCTCGCGGATGCGGGAGACGTTCATCATCCGCAGCCGCTGCGTGCCCTGGACCTTCTCCTGGTACATGGTGCGCGACAGCGACTCGATCAGGTCCATGTCGACGACGGAGTAGTTGGTGCCGCGGTGGTAGTCGTGCAGGGACCGCTTCACCTGGGGTGGCGCGCCGTAGAACAGGTCGACGGCCTCGGGGTCGAAGATGCGGTTGGCGAACGGGCTGTCGTCGGCCGGCGTGTAGCCGTACTTGGCGAACACGGAGCAGATCTCCGCGTCGGGGAAGTTGCGGTGGAGGTAGTCGACCGCCTCGGCGGCGCTCTGTCCGGCGCCGAGGACGACGGCCCGGCGCACGGGTTTGCCGGAGCGCCGCAGACGCTCCACGCGAGGAAGCAACTCGCTGTTGTGCCAGGCGCGTTCGGACAGCACGGTGCCCGGGGGCAGGTGGGGTTCCAGGCCGGAGGCCACGCACAGGGCGCGGGTCCGGCGCACGGTCAGCCGCTCCGGGGCGGCCGGGTCGCGGCTGGCGACGTCGAAAGAGCGGACCTCGCCCTCCTCGGTCACCGGCCGTACGGAGACCACGTCGGCGGAGTAGTCCACGAGGTGGCCGACGCGGGCGGCGGCCCACTCGAAGTAGTCGTGGAACTCGATGCGCAGCGGGAAGAGCGTCTTCTGGTTGAGGAAGTCCACCAGGCGCCCGCGGTCGCGCAGATAGCACAGGAAGCTGAAGTCGCTGGTGGGGTCACGCATCGTCACCAGGTCCTTCAGGAAGGACACTTGCATGGTCGCGTCGTCGATGAGCATGCCCCGGTGCCAGCCGAACCGCGGTTGCCGTTCCAGGAATCCGACGCGGAACCCGTCTCCCGCCCGGGGCGTACCGCCGTGTTCGTGGAGCGCGATTGCGAGTGCGAGGTTGGAGGGGCCGAAGCCGATGCCCAGTACGTCGTAGATGGAGTCCGGATCACTGTGCAGCGTGGTCACCGCGTCATCGCCTCCTGTAGGGGGGAGTGCACAGTGGTCTCAGATGAGGTGCACAGGCTCCCCCGAGCAGCCATATGCTAGATAAGGTAAGCCTTACCTAGCAATGGCTGAGGAGGGCTTATATGCGGGTCGTCATGTTCGGCTACCAGACCTGGGGACACCGGACGCTGCAGGCTCTGCTGGACTCCGAGCACGAAGTGGTCCTGGTGGTGACCCATCCCAAGAGCGACCACGTGTACGAGAGGATCTGGAGCGACTCGGTCGCAGAACTCGCCGAAAAGCACGGTGTACCCGTGCTGTTGCGCAACCGCCCGGGGGACGAGGAACTGCTCCGGGCGCTCAAGGACGCCGAGCCGGACATCATCGTCGCCAACAACTGGCGCACCTGGCTGCCCGCGGAGATCTTCGATCTGCCCCCGCACGGCACGCTCAACGTCCATGACTCGCTGCTGCCGTCGTACGCCGGCTTCTCGCCGCTGATCTGGGCGCTCATCAACGGGGAGAAGCAGGTCGGCGTCACGGCCCACCGCATGGACAGCGAGCTGGACATGGGCGACATCCTGCTCCAGCGAGCGGTCCCCGTCGGATCCGCCGACACCGCGACCGACCTGTTCCACCGCACCGTCGACCTGATCGGTCCCGTGGTCCGAGAGTCCCTGGACCTCATCGCCTCGGGCCGGGCCGAGTGGATCCCGCAGGACCGCACCCGGTCGAGCTTCTTCCACAAGCGGTCCCTGGAGGACAGCCGGATCGACTGGACCTGGCCCGCCGAGGACCTGGAGCGGCTGGTGCGGGCCCAGTCGGACCCGTATCCGAACGCCTTCACCCACCATCGCGGCGAGCGCGTACGGATCGTCAAGGCGGCTGTCTCCGAGGGGCGTTACGGCGGGACACCGGGCCGCATCTTCATCCGCGAGGGCGACGGGATCGTCATCGTGGCCGGTGCCGGGGCGCGTTCGGGCCGGCTGCCCGGCCTGCTGGTCCGGCGGGTGCGGACCGAGGACGGCACCGAGTACGCGGCGACCGAGTACTTCCGCACGATGGGGGGTTATCTGACGCCCCGTCCGTGACCGGTGCGGCGGTGGGACCGGGGAACGTGCCGGTACCGCCGCCGCGGCCCGTTGCGCCGCCGCCCAGGCCGGCCGTGCCGTCGCCTCAGCCGGTGACGCCCGTGACGCCGGGGACGGTGACGGGGGCCGCGTCCTCGACTCCGTCGTGGTGCCTGCCCATCGGGATCACCATCGGGGTGCCGCTCACCGGGTCGGTGTGCACGACGGACCGCAGCCCGAAGACCTCCTCCACCGTCCTGGCGGTGACCACCTCGGCCGGGGCGCCCTCGCCGACGACGCGGCCCGCCTTCATCGCGACGATGTGATCCGCGTACCGGCAGGCCTGGTTGAGGTCGTGCAGCACCATCACGACCGTGCGGCGCTGATGCCGGTTGAGGTCGGTGATCAGGTCCAGCACGTCGATCTGGTGGGCGAGGTCGAGATACGTGGTCGGCTCGTCCAGGAGCATCACCTCGGTGCCCTGGGCCACCGCCATGGCGATCCAGGCCCGCTGCCGCTGCCCGCCGGAGAGTTCGTCGACGGCGCGGTGCGCGAGGTCGGTCATCCCGGTCGCGCGCAGCGCGTCGTGCACGGCCTCCTCGTCGGCCGAGGACCACTGCCGCCACCACGTCTGGTGCGGCGACCGTCCCCGGCCCACCAGGTCGACGACGGTCAGCCCCTCGGGGGCCACGGGGGACTGCGGCAGGATGCCGAGCCGCTGCGCGAGCACCCGGGTCGGGATCGAGTGGATCGAGCGCCCGTCGAGGTGCACGGCACCGGACCTGGGGGCCAGCAGCCGGGCCAGCGCCCGCAGGAGCGTGGACTTGCCGCACGCGTTCGCGCCCACGATCACCGTGATCCGCCCGGTGGGGACCACCAGGTCGAGATCCTCGACCACCACCCGGTCGTCGTACGCCAGCCGCAGGCCCTCGGCGCGCAGCTCGGGGCCGCCGTTCTCGAGAGGGTCCGTCTTCGACACGTTCTCAGCCTCCTGAACCGGCGCGGTTGGCGCGGACGAGCAGCCACAGCAGAACGGGCGCGCCCAGCACGCCCGTGACGATCCCGACCGGAAGCTCGGTGTCCGTGATGAGCTTGCGCGCGACGAGATCGGACCCGAGGACCATCACGGCGCCGGTCAGTCCGGCGCCGACGGGCGGCGGGAAGGCCGTACCGGCGAGGCGCTGCGCGACCTGGGGGGCGGCGAGTGCCACGAAGGCCACCGGACCGGCGGCCGCGGCCCCGAAGGCCACCAGGCCGACGGCGGCCAGCAGCACCGCCACCCGGACGGTCTGCACCCGGGTGCCCAGGCCCCGGGCGACGTCGTCGCCCAGCTCCAGCGTGCGCATCAGCCGGCCGAGCAGCAGGGCCGGGGGAAGCAGCAGCACGGTCGCCCACAGCAGCGGGGTGATCTGCTCCCAGGTACGGCCGTTGAGGTTGCCCACCAGCCAGCCGAGCGCCGCCTGCGCCTGGAAGCGCTGCCCCCGGGCCATCAGATAGTCGGTGGCGCTGGTGCAGATCCAGGCGACGCCCACGCCGACGAGGACGATCCGGTAGCCGCTGGTGCCCTTCTTCCAGGCCAGGACGTAGACCAGCAGGGCCGCCAGCAGCGCGCCGATCAGGCCGAGCGCCTGGGTGCTCAGCCCGCCGTCCCAGCCGAGCACGATGCCCGCCACCACCGCGGTGCCCGCGCCCTGGGTGATGCCCATCATGTCGGGGCTGGCCAGCGGGTTGCGGGTCAGGGTCTGCAGCAGCGCCCCGGAGACCCCGAAGGCGACGCCGACGAGCAGGCCCGCCAAGGCGCGGGGGAGGCGCAGTTCGTGGACGATCAGCTCGGTGGCGGGATCGCTCGCGCCGACCAGGGCGCCCAGCACGTCGCCCAGCGGCAGGGGGATGTCCCCGACCGACGTCTCCACGGCGAACAGCAGGAAGGCGGCGGCCGCGAGCAGCAGGCAGACGGCCAGCAGCCGGGGCCGCAGCAGCCCGGAGACCGGCGGCACGGCCAGCCGGAAGGTGACCCGGCCCCCGGTGCGCCGGGGAGCCGTGCGGTCGGCGGACTTCTTCGGGCCCGGTACGGGCGCGAGTTCGGTGGTCATGGGCTCACAGCTCCGCGAGTCGTCGGCGGCGCACCAGTGCGATGAAGAACGGGCCGCCGAGGAAGGCGACCAGGACGCCGGCCTGGATCTCGACGGGCCGGTCGATGAGCCGTCCGACGATGTCCGCGGCCAGCAGCAGACAGGGTGCGAGGACCGCGGACAGCGGGAGCAGCCAGCGGTGGTCGGGGCCGATCCCGGCGGCCTGCGCGAGGACGCGGGCGATGTGCGGGACGACCAGGCCGACGAAGACGACGGGCCCGATCACGGCCACCGCGCCGCCGGTGAGCAGGGTGACCGCCAGGACGCCCTGGACGCGGACCAGGCCGAGCCGCAGCCCCAGCGAACGGGCGACGTCGTCGCCGAGCGCCAGGCGGTTCAGCGCGGGCGCGCAGGCCAGCGCCAGGACGGCACCGACGCCGAGGAAGGGCAGGACCCGCAGCAGGACTTCCTCGTTCTGGTTGGCCAGCGAGCCCGCGGACCAGAAGCGGTAGCGGTTCAGCGCGTCAGGGTCGGTGAGGGCGATGGCGCTGGTCAGGGAGAACAGCAGCGAGGTGACCGCGACACCGGCCAGCGCCAGCTTCACCGGTGTGCTCCCGGAGCGGCCGAGCCCGCCCAGCAGGTAGACCAGGACGCTGGCCGCGAGCGCCCCGGCGAAGGCGAACCAGATGTAGCCGTAGACGGAGCTGATACCGACGACTCCGACCGACAGGACGACGGCGAAGGCGGCGCCCGCGCTGACGCCGAGGATGCCGGGGTCGGCCAGCGGGTTGCGGGTCAGCGCCTGCATCAGCGCGCCGGCCAGGCCGAGCGCGGCGCCGGTGGCGAGGCCCAGCGCGGTGCGCGGCAGCCGGACCGACCAGATGACGTTGTCGATCCGGGAACTGGGCGGATCGCCGAGCAGGGTGTGCCAGACCTGGTCGAGGGGGACGCTGAGCGCGCCGAACGCCATCGACAGACCGCACAGGGTCAGCAGCGCCGCGCCGGACAGCGCGAGCAGGAGTACCGCGCGGGGGCCTTTGGCCGCCCGGACCGCCGAGGTCCCCACGTCACTTCCTTCGGTCAGCCTTACCTTAACTGGGGTGACTTTAGGACGAGTTCGTCCCGCGTCTCATCCCCTTGGGCAAATCTGTGTCCGCCCTATTAATTAGGTAACCCTTACCTTACTATGGCGCCGACCCCCGGCCCAGGGCCGGGAACGACCCCGGGGAGGGCGCGCTGCTGTGTGCGGTTCCGAGGAAGTCCTGGCCCATTGGCAGCGGTTGCTGACACCGCTTCCGCTGGAGATCTCACTGCCCGCCGACCGACCTCATCCGCCCGAGCCGGACCCCGGACGAAGGACCCGCGCCATCGGCGCGGTCCCGGACGCCACCGACACCGAACTGCTCACCGCCTTCGTGGCGTTGCTGCACCGCTACGGCCAGACCACCGACATCACCGTCGGCCACGACGGACTGCCCCTGCGCGTCCGGACCGACCACGAGCCCACCTTCCAGGGGCTGTTGCTCCGGGTGGAACAGGCGTGGGCGGAGGCCGAGAACCACCGGCTGCCCCTCTCCATGCTGATCGACGAACTGCACCCCCGCCCCACCCGCGGCGGCGGCCGGTTCTTCAACACCGTGTTCGAGACCGCGGCCCGCCCCGCCGGCGAACTGCCCGGCCCGGTCGACCTGTTGCTGCGGGTGGAGGACGGCGAGGCGCGGGCCACGTACGACCCCCGGCTGTTCGACGACACCACCGTCGACCGGCTCCTCGGCCACTACCGGACCCTGCTCGCCGACGGGCTCGGCTGGCCCGAGACCCCCCTCGACCGGCTGGAGCTGCTGGACGAGCGGGAGTACCGGCGGATCGTCCACGACTGGAACGCCACCGAGCACACCGTGCCGGCCGCCACCTGGCCCGCCATGTTCGCCGAGCAGGTCCGCGCCCGCCCGGACGCCGTCGCCCTGGTCCTGGAGGACGAGCGGCTGACCTACGCCGAGCTGGACGAGCGCGCCAACCGGCTCGCCCACGCCCTCCTCGCGCGCGGCGCCGGACCCGAGCGCATCGTGGCGCTGGCCCTGCCCCGCTCCGTCGACCTGATCGTCGCCGAGGTCGCCGTCCTGAAGTCGGGCGCCGCCTATCTGCCGATCGACCACGACTACCCCGCCGACCGCATCGCCTACATGCTCGCCGACGCCGGGCCCGTCTGCGTCGTCACCACCGAGGAGACGGCCCGGGACCTGCCCGGGCAGGACGGCACCGCGCCGCTGGCGCTCGACGCCCCCGCCACGGCCGCCGAGCTGGCCGCGCGCCCCGCCCACGACCCCACCGCGGCGGACCGCGGCGCGCCGCTCACCGTCGACAGCGCCGCCTACGTCATCTACACCTCCGGCTCGACCGGCCGCCCCAAGGGCGTCGTCCTCGCGCACAGCGGGGTCGCCAAACTCGTCGCCACCCAGTCGGAACGCTTCGGCATCGGCCCGCACAGCCGCGTCCTGCAGTTCGCCTCGCCCAGCTTCGACGTCGCCTTCTGGGACCTGTGCCTCGGCCTGCTCTCCGGCGGCCGCCTGGTCGTCGTACCGGCCGAACGCCGGGTGCCCGGCGCGCCGCTCGCCGACTACGCCCACGCGCACGGCATCACCTTCATGATCCTGCCGCCCGCGCTCCTCGCCGCCATGCCGGACGACGTCCACCTGCCGCCCACCGCGACCCTGCTCGCCGGCACCGAGCGGGTCTCCCCGGAACTCGTGGGCCGCTACGCCCGCGGACGGATGATGTTCAACGCCTACGGGCCGACCGAGGCGACCACCAACTCCACGCTCGGACTGTGCGATCCGGACATCCCGGCCGGCGCCGTCGTACCGATCGGCGTGCCCGACCCGGGCACCCGCGCCTACGTCCTGGACGCCTACCTCCGGCCCGTCCCCGCCGGACTCACCGGAGAGCTCTACCTCGGCGGCGCCGGACTCGCCCGCGGCTACCTCGGCCGGCCCGACCTGACCGCCGAACGGTTCGTCGCCGACCCCTTCGGCGCACCCGGCGAACGCCTCTACCGCACCGGCGACCTGGTGCGCTGGCGGGCCGACGGACGGCTGGAGTTCCTCGGCCGCGCGGACGCCCAGATCAAGATCCGCGGGTTCCGGATCGAGCCCGGCGAGATCGAGTCCGTGCTCCGCGGCCACGCGGCCGTCGACCAGGTCACCGTCGTCGCCCGCGAGGACCGCCCCGGCGACCGGCGTCTCGTCGGCTACGTCGTCCCGAGCCTCGACCGGTCGCGCCACGACGCCGCCGACGCCCGGGTCGAGGAGTGGAAGGAGGTGCACGAACTCCTCTACGGCGCCGCCGGTTCGGAGAGCCCGCGCGAGAACTTCGCGGGCTGGAACAGCATGTACGACGGCACGCCCATCCCGGTCGCCGAGATGCGCGAGTGGCGTGAGGCCACCGTCGCCGGCATCCGTGAACTCGGGTCGGCCCGAAGCGTGTTGGAGATCGGCGTCGGCAGCGGACTGATCCTGTCCCGGATCGCCCCCGACTGCGAGAGCTACTGGGGCACCGACCTCTCCCAGGAGGCGATCCAGGCACTGCGCGCCCAGGTGGCGGCCGATCCGGAGCTGGCCGGCAGGGTCGAGCTGAGCGCCCGCCCCGCGCACGACACCGAGGGGCTCCCGGAGGGCTTCTTCGACACGGTCGTCATCAACTCCGTCGCCCAGTACTTCCCCGACGCCGGCTACCTGGAGGACGTACTGCGGCGGGCCGCGCGCCTGCTGGCCCCGGGCGGCCGGATCTTCGTCGGCGACGTGCGCAACCTCCGTCTGCTGCGCACCCTGCGGGCGGCCGTGGAGACCCGGCGGGCCCCGGAGGGCGGCGACCCCGACAAGAGCGCGCTGCGCGAGGCCGTCGAACGCTCGGTCAGCTGGGAGGGCGAACTCCTGCTGGACCCCGACTACTTCGCCTCCCTCGACGGCTTCACCGCCGACATCCGCCTCAAGCGGGCCGCCCACCACAACGAACTGAGCCGCTACCGCTACGACGTCGTCCTGCGCCCCGGCACCGGTACGGCGGCCCCCGCCCCCTACGAGCGCGAGATCTCCTGGGCCACCGCCGGGGACCTCACCGCCCTGGCCGCGCTGCTCGCCGAGGAGCCGCCCCGGCTCAGGGTCACCGGTGTGCCCAACGCCAGGCTCGCCGACGACCTGACGGACCTGCGCGCCCTGGAGGGCAGCAGCCGCGAGCCGGCGCCCGGGGTCGACCCCGAGGACGTCCACGCCCTCGCCGCCCGGCACGGGTACGCGGCCGCGCTGACCTGGAACGGCACGGCGGACGACGGCGCGTTCGACGCGGTGCTCACGCCAAGGCCCGCCGGCGACGAAGCCGGGTTGTGCGCAGGCCCGTACCGCCCCGCCGGTGCCTACCCCCTCGCCAACCGCCCCGCTCCCTTCCGGGACGTCGCCGCGCTGATGCGGACCCTGCGTGCGCACGCCGCCGAGTGGCTGCCCGACTACATGGTCCCGTCGGCGCTGGTCCCCCTGCACGCGCTGCCGGTCACACCGAGCGG
This sequence comes from Streptomyces sp. NPDC000983, assembly GCF_040299205.1. Lineage (NCBI taxonomy): Bacteria > Bacillati > Actinomycetota > Actinomycetes > Kitasatosporales > Streptomycetaceae > Streptomyces > Streptomyces sp. NPDC000983. Next base: position 132,644 of record NZ_JBEPBM010000001.1, read on the forward strand.
CAAGATCGACGCCCGTGCCCTGCCCGCCCCCGACTTCGGCGCGATGAGCTCCGGACGCGCCCCCGAGACGCCCCGCGAGAAGCTGCTCTGCTCCCTGTTCGCCGAGGTCCTCCGGCTGGACTCGGTCACCGCCGAGGACGACTTCCTCGCCCTGGGCGGCGACAGCATCACCGCCATCCAACTCCTCATCCGGGCGCGGGAGTCGGGGCTGGCCCTCACCACCCGGGACGTCTTCCGGCACCGCACCGCCGAGTCCCTCGCCCGGGCCGCGGTCGAGCGGGTCGCCGAGGACACCGAGCACACCCCGCTGGTGGAACTTGCCCCCGCCGAACTCGACGAACTCCAGGGCGCCCACCCCCTCGACATCGCCGAACTCCTCCCGCTGACCCCGCTCCAGCAGGGCTTCTTCTTCCACGCCCTGACCAGCGGCACCCACGGCGACGCCTACGTCGTCCAGCAGGTCCTCGACCTGGCCGGACCGGTCGACGGCGCCACCCTGCGCCGGGCCGCGCAGCACCTCCTGGACCGGCACGCACCCCTGCGCGCCGCCTTCCGGCAGGGCCCCGACGGCACCCCCGTGCAGATCATCACCCGGAACGCGGAACTGCCCTGGCGGGAGGTCGACCTCTCCGCCCAGGACGGAACCGTCCGGGAGGCCCTCGGCGAGGCCGTGGCCGCCGACGAGCGCGCCGCCGGCTTCGACCCGGCCGCGCCGCCCCTGCTGCGCTGCGCGCTGATCCGCCTGGGAGAACACCGCCACCGACTGGTCCTGACGTTCCATCACATCGTCGCCGACGGATGGTCGCTGCCCGTCCTGCACCGCGAACTGATGGCCTGCTACGGCACCGACACCCCGGACCTCCCCGAAGTGGCGCCCTACGAAGGCTTCCTGCGCAGACTCGCCGCGCAGGACCGCGACGCGGCCCGCACGGCCTGGCGCACGGCGCTCGCGGGGCTCGACGAGGCCACCCGGCTCGTCGGCACCCCGGCCACCGGTGCGCCCGTCCACCCCGCGCACGTCCGGGTGGAACTCTCCGAGCGGACCACCGCCCGGCTCGTGGAGCGCGCCCGCGCGCACCAAGTCACCCTCGGCACCGTCGTCCAGGCCGCCTGGGGCCTGCTCCTGGGCCGGCTCACCGGCCGCGACGACGTGGTGTTCGGCACCACCGTCTCCGGCCGGGACAGCGAGGTCGACGGCATCGCCTCCATGGTCGGCCTGTTCATCAACACCCTGCCGACCCGACTGAGCTGGACGCCCGCCGAACCGCTCGGGGAACTCCTGACCCGCCTCCAGGAGGAACAGGCCCGCCTCCTCGACCACCAGCACCTCGGGCTGGCCGAGATCCAGCGGCTCACCGGCCACGCCGGCGAGGGCGAACTCTTCGACACCCTCGTGGTGTTCGAGAACTATCCGGCCGAGGACGACCTGCGCGACCCCTCGGGCACCGTACGGATCACCGGCGACGCCTTCCACGACGCCGTGCACTACCCCCTCGCCCTCGTCGTCAAGCCGGGGGAGCGGCTCGACCTGCGGCTCAAGCACCACGCCGACCGGCTCGACGGCGACACCGTACGGGTCCTCGGCGACCGCCTCGTCCGCGTGCTCGACGCGATCGCCGCCGACCCGGCCCGGCCCACCGCCTCCGTGGACCTGCTCTCCCCGGACGAGGCACTGCGCGCCCACCCGGCCGGCGAGGAACACGCCGTCCCGGAGACGACCCTGGCCCGCGCCTTCGCCGACCAGGCCGCCCGCACCCCGGACGCCACCGCCGTGGTATTCGCCGGTGAACGGCTCACCTACGCCGAACTCGACGCGCGCGCCGAGGCGTTGGCCGTACGGCTGCGCGCCCGGGGCGCGACGCCCGGGACGTTCGTCGCCGTCGCCGTCCCCCGCTCGGCCGAACTGATGGTGGCACTGCTCGGCGTCCTGAAGTCCGGCGCCGCCTACCTGCCCGTCGACCCGGACTACCCGGCGGACCGCGTCGCCCACATGCTCGCGGACTCCCGGGCCACCACGGTGGTCACCCTGAGCACGACCGCCGACCGCCTCCCCGCCGAGGCCGCAGACACGATCCTCCTCCTCGACCGCGACGAAGACCTCCGCGAAGACCTCCGCGAAGACCTCCATGCATACGGCGACGAGGTCCGCCACGAACCCCCGGCCCGGCCCGCCGAGACGCGCGAGGCCCTTCCCGACGACCCCGCCTACCTCATCTACACCTCCGGTTCCACCGGCCTGCCCAAGGGCGTGATCGTCACCCACCGGGCCATCGTCAACCGGCTCGCCTGGATGCAGGGCGCCTACCCGCTGACCGCCCACGACCGGGTGCTGCAGAAGACGCCGTCCAGCTTCGACGTCTCCGTGTGGGAGTTCTTCTGGCCGCTCCTGGAGGGCGCGGCCGTCGTCCTCGCCCGCCCCGACGGCCACCGCGACCCCGCTCACCTGGTCTCGCTGGTACGGCAGGAGGCGGTCACCACCCTGCACTTCGTGCCGTCCATGCTGGAGGCGTTCCTCCAGGCCGACGAGGTCACCGAGGACTCCTCCTGGGCGGCCTCCCTGCGCCGGGTGCTGAGCAGCGGCGAGGCCCTACCGGCCGCCGCCGCCCGCCGCTGGCGGGAGCTGACCGGCGTACCGCTGCACAACCTGTACGGACCCACCGAGGCCGCCGTCGACGTCACCCACCACCCCTGCGGGGACGACGACGAGGGCACCTCCGTGCCCATCGGCCGACCCGTGTGGAACACCGGCCTGCGCGTGCTCGACACCTGTCTGCGGCCGGTCCCCGACGGCGTCCCCGGCGAGCTGTACCTGACCGGCGTGCAGCTCGCCCGCGGCTACCACGACCGCCCCGCGCTGACCGCCGAACGGTTCACCGCCGACCCCTACGGCCCGCGCGGCAGCCGGATGTACCGCACCGGAGACCTGGTCCGCCGCCGCCCCGACGGCGTCATCGAATACCTGGGCCGCACCGACCGGCAGGTCAAACTGCGCGGCAACCGCATCGAACCCGGCGAGATCGAGGCCGCCCTGACCCGGCTGCCGGCCGTCGCCGGGGCCGCGGTGACGGTACGGGACAACGCGCTCGTCGCCTACGTCGTACCGGCCGCCGGGGCGGAGACCGAACCCGCCGCCCTGCGCGACGCCCTCGCGGACGCGCTGCCCGCGGCGATGGTGCCGACCGCCTACGTCGTCCTCGACGCCCTGCCGCTGACGCCCAGCGGCAAGCTGGACCGGGGCGCACTGCCCGCACCGCGCGCCGTACGGGCCGAGGCACGCGCCCCGCGCAACCCGCGCGAGCAGCTCCTCACGGAGATCTTCGCCGCCGTGCTGAAGCTGCCCGACGCCGGCGTCGACGACGACTTCTTCCTGCTCGGCGGGGACAGCATCAGCTCCATCGCCGTCGCCAGCCGGGCCCGCCGCGCCGGACTGGCGATCGGCCCCCGCGAGGTCTTCGAACACCGCACACCGGCCGCGCTCGCCGCCGCGGCCGGTGTGGAGGACACCTCGGCAGCCCCGCGGCCGTCCGTGTTCGCGCTCACCGACGAGGAACGCGCCCGCGTCGAACGGCTCGCACCCGGCCGCGTCGAGGACGTCTGGCCGCTCGCCCCCCTCCAGGAGGGCCTGTTCTTCCACTCCACCTACGACGACGGCGCCCTCGACGTCTACACCGTCCACGAGTCCTTCGACTTCACCGCCGGAGTCGACGCCGAACGGCTGCGCGCCGCGACCCGCACCCTGCTGGCCCGCAACCCCTCCCTGCGCGCCGGGTTCACCAGCGAGGGACTGCGCCAGCCGGTGCAGTTCATCGTGCGCGACGCCGGGGTCCCGCTCACCGAGATCGACCTGTCCGCGCTGACGGCGGCCCAACAGGACGTGCGGATGGCTGAGTTGATGGACCAGTCGCGCGCCCGCCGCTTCGACCTCGGCGACCCCCTGCTCTTCCGGATGCTGCTGGTGCGCCTCGGTGAGGGGCGCGGCGACCGGCTCGTCGTCGGCCGCCACCTGATCCTCTGGGACGGCTGGTCGGCCTGGCTCTTCCTCGACCAGCTGTTCGCGCTGTACGAGAGCGGCGGCGACCCGGCCGGCCTCGCCCGCCCCGGCTCCTACCGCGACTACCTGACCTGGCTGGAGCAGCAGGACGACACCGGCGCGACCCGGGCCTGGCGCACCGCGCTCGCCGGCTTCGAGGAACCCACCCTGCTGGTCCCGGCCGTGGACGACCGCGGCCTGGAACCCGTCGTCCCCGAGCATCTGGAGGCCGTCCTCGACCCCGGCACCGCGGCCCGCCTGCGGGACACCGCACGGCAGCACGGACTGACCCTCAACACCGTGCTGAACGCCGCCTGGGGCCTGGTCCTCGCCGGGGCGTCCGGCCGCGCCGACATCGCCTTCGGCACGACCGTCGCCGGGCGGCCCAGCGAGGTGCCGGACGTCGAGAACGTCATCGGCATGTTCCTCAACACCGTGCCCGCCCGGATCGCCTTCGACCCGCGCGAGCCGGTCCTCGACCTGCTCCGCCGCGTCCAGCGCGAACGCCTCGACGTCATGCCGTACGAACACCTCGGCCTCGGCGTGCTCCAGGCCGAGACCGGACACCGGCGGCTGTTCGACACCCTGTTCGTGCTCCGCAACGCCGACACCGACGAGCGGCTCGCCGCACTGCGCGAGCGGCACGGGGCGACCGCGGTCGCCAACGTCGACGCCACGCACTACCCGGCCAACCTCGTTGTCACCCCCGGCGAACGGGTCCGCGTCACCCTCGCCTACCGGCCCGACCTGCTGGACGAGGCGTACGCGCGCGGCCTTCTCGACCGATTCGTGCTGCTCACCGGCCGCCTGACGGCCGACCCGACGGCGCCCGTCGGCTCCCTCTCGGCCCTGCTGCCCGCCGAGGCGGACGCCCTGGCCCGCGAGGAGGAGCGGCAGCGCCAGCCCGTGCCGCACGAGACGGTCGCCGACATGCTCGCCGCGCAGGCCGCCCGCACCCCCGACGCCACCGCCCTGGTCTTCGGCGCCCAGCGGATCAGCTACGCCGAACTCGACGCCCGCTGCGACCGCATGGCCCGGCTGCTGATCGCCCGCGGCGCGGGACCCGAGCGGGTCGTCGCGCTCGGCCTGCCGCGCTCGATCGACACGGTGGTGGCGCTCTTCGCGGTACTGCGCACCGGAGCCGCCTACCTGCCGCTGGAGCTGGACCACCCCGCCGAGCGGCTGTCGCTGATGCTCGCCGACGCCCGCCCCCTGCTCCTGCTCTCCACGACCGCCGTCTCCCACACCCTCACCGGCGACACCCCGCGCCTCCTCCTCGACGACCCCGAGACGGCGGCCGAACTCGCCGCCCTGCCCGACGGCCCCGTACGGGTGTCCTTCAGCCTGGACCACCCCGCCTACGTGATCTACACCTCCGGCTCCACCGGCCGCCCCAAGGGCGTCGTCACGCCCTACGTCGGCCTGACCAACATGCAGCTCAACCACCAGAAGGAGATCTTCGCCCCGGCCGTCGCCTCGGCCGGCGGACGGCGCCTGCGCATCGCGCACACCGTGTCCTTCGCCTTCGACATGTCCTGGGAGGAGCTGCTGTGGCTCGTCGAGGGCCATGAAGTGCACATCTGCGACGAGGAGTTGCGCCGCGACGCCATCGCGCTGGTCGCCTACTGCGAGGAACACTGCGTCGACGTCGTGAACGTGACCCCGACCTACGCCCATCTCCTCATCGAGGAGGGCCTGTTGGAGGGCCACCGGCCGCCGCTGGTCCTGCTGGGCGGCGAGGCCGTCACCGAGACGGTGTGGAACACCCTGCGGGACACCGAGGGCACCTACGGCTACAACCTGTACGGGCCCACCGAGTACACCATCAACACCCTCGGCGGCGGCACCCACGACAGCGCCACCCCCACCGTCGGCCGCCCCATCCGCGCCACCCGCGCCCGCGTCCTGGACAGCTGGCTCAGGCCGGTCCCGGACGGCGTGGCGGGCGAGCTGTACATCGCCGGCGTGGGCCTGGCCCGCGGCTACCTCGACCGGCCGGGCCTGACCGCCGACCGGTTCGTCGCCGATCCCTACGGCCGCCCCGGCGAGCGGATGTACCGCACCGGCGACCTGGTACGGCGCCGGCCGGACGGCAACCTCGACTTCCTCGGCCGCACCGACGACCAGGTCAAGATCCGCGGCCACCGGGTCGAACTCGGCGAGATCGAGACCGCGCTCGCCCAGCACCCCGAGGTCTCCCAGGCCGCCGTCCTCGCCCGCGACGACACCGCCGCCCCCGGCACCCAGCGCCTCGTCGGCTACGTCGTTGCGGCCGAACCCGACGCCGAGGCCCGCCAGGAGGCCGAGGAGGAGCAGATCGGGGAGTGGCGGGAGATCTACTCCGCCGAGTACACCGAGATCGGCACCGCCGTCCGCACCGAGGACTTCGCCGGCTGGGACAGCTCCTACGACGGGACACCCATCCCGCTGGAGCACATGCGGGAGTGGCGCGAGGCGACCGTCGAACGCATCAGGGAACTCGCCCCCCGGCGCATCCTGGAGATCGGCGTCGGCTCCGGCCTGCTGCTCTCCCGGCTCGCCCCGGACGCGGAGGAGTACTGGGCCACCGACTTCGCGGCGCCCGTCATCCGCAAGCTCGGCGAGGACCTCGCCGCCGACCCGGAACTGGCCCGCAAGGTCCACCTGCACTGCCGGCCCGCCGAGGTCACCGAGGGCCTGCCGGCCGGGTTCTTCGACACCGTCGTCATCAACTCCGTCATCCAGTACTTCCCGAGCCTGGACCACCTCGCCAAGGTCATCCGCGGCGCCATGAAGCTGCTCGCCCCGGGCGGCGCCCTGTTCCTCGGCGACGTACGGGACCTGCGCCAGGCCCGCGTCTTCCAGACCGGCATCCAGCTCGCCCGCACCGGCCCCGAACCCGAGGCGCTGCGCCGGGCCGTGGACCGCGGCCTCGCCCTGGAGAAGGAACTCCTCGTCGACCCCGACTGGTTCAGCACCCTCGGCCTGGGCTGCGAACTGCGCACCAAGGCCGGCCGGCACCACAACGAACTCACCCGCTACCGCTACGACGTCGTCCTGTACGCCGACACCGAACCCGCCCTCCGACTGGACGACGCACCCGAACTCCCGTGGGGCACGGACCTCCACGCCCGCCTCGACGGCACCGGACCCCTCCGGGTCCGCGCGATCCCCGACGCGCGCACGGCCGAGGACCTCGCCGCCCTGCGCGCCACGGAGTCGGCGCCGACCCCGGCCCCCGGCGAGGAGCCCGAGGACATCCGGCAGCTCGGCGCCGCGCACGGCTACCGCGTCCTGACCACCTGGTCCGACGAACCCGGCTTCTTCGACGCCGTGTTCGTCCCCGACGGCCGATCCGGCCGCACCCTCGGCCTGCACCGTCCCCGCGCCGACCGGGGCACCGCCCCCTACGCCAACACCCCCACCGCCACCCGCGGTCAGGGCGCCCTCGTGCGCAGGCTGCGCGAGGACCTCGGCCGACGGCTGCCCGGCTACATGGTCCCGGCCGCGTTCGTCGTCCTGCCGCGGCTGCCCATGAACGACAACGGCAAGCTCGACGTCCGCGCCCTGCCCGACGCCGAGCCCGCGGTCGCCCTCTCCCGGGGGCGCGGCCCGGCGACCCCCGTCGAGGAAGTGCTGTGCCGGCTCTTCGCCGAGGTCCTCGGACTGCCCCGCACCGGAGCCGAGGACAACTTCTTCGACCTGGGCGGCCATTCACTCCTCGCGACCCGCCTGATCAGCCGGGCCCGCACCGAACTCGGCGCGGAACTGGCGATCCGCGACCTCTTCGAGGCCCCCACCCCGGAGGCCCTGGCCCTGCGCGCCGGGGCGGGCCGCCCCGCCCGCCCCGTGCTCGCCCCGGTGGACGAACGGCCCGAGCGGATCCCGCTGTCGGCGGCCCAGCGCAGGCTGTGGCTGGTCGAGCGGATCGGCGGCGGCGTCGCCTACAACTTCCCGCTCGTCTTCCGGTTGCGCGGCGCACTCGACGTGGACGCGCTGCGGGCGGCCCTGAGCGATGTGACGGCACGTCATGAAGCACTGCGCACGCGGATCCTCGACGAGGACGGCGAGCCGTACCAGTGGATCGCCGCGCCCGGTGAGGCGGAACCCGAACTGCGGGTCGTCGACTGCGCCGAGCGGGATCTGGCCGTACGCGTCGCGGACGCGCAGCGCCGGCCGTTCGACCTGAGCGTGGAACTGCCGCTGCGGGCCGAGGTGTTGCGGCTCGGGCCGGCCGACCAGGTGGTGGCGCTGATGCTGCACCACATCACCACCGACGAGTGGTCCGACCGGCCCTTCCTCACCGACCTCGACACCGCCTACCGGGCCCGCCGCGAGGGCCGCGCTCCCGACTGGACGCCCCTTCCGGTGCAGTACGCCGACTACACCCTCTGGCAGGACACACTCCTCGCCGAGGTCGGCGCCGCCCAGCTCGCCCACTGGACCGAGACCCTGCGCGGCCTCCCCGAGGAGCTGGCCCTGCCGCTCGACCGGCCCCGCCCGGACACCCCCACGGGCCACGGCGGCCGGGTCCGCCTGGAGCTGGACCCCGGCACCGGCGCCGCCCTGCGGGACCTGTCCCGGTCCACCGGCACCAGCATGTTCATGCTGTTCCAGGCGGCCACCGCCGCGCTGCTGCACCGGCTGGGCGCGGGCGAGGACATCCCGCTCGGCGCACCCGTCGCCGGACGCACCGACGAGGCCCTCGACGACCTGGTCGGCTTCTTCGTCAACACCCTCGTCCTGCGCACCGACCTGTCCGGCGCCGACCTCACCTTCCGGGGCCTGCTCGCCCGGGTCCGGGAGGCGTCCCTGGCCGCCTTCGAGCACCAGGACCTTCCCTTCGACCACGTCGTCGAGGCCCTCAACCCGCCCCGGGAGGCCGGCCGCAACCCGCTCTTCCAGGTGATGCTCGGCTACCACCACCGGCCGGACGGCGACCCCGACGTTCTGGGCCTGCCCACCGAGTGGTTCGACATGGACACCGGCGCCGCCAAGTTCGACCTCCACTTCACCTTCGTGGACGAGACCGGCCGGGGCCGCCTGGTGCTGCTCCTGGAACACGCCCTGGACCGGTGCGACCCGGCGACCGCACGACGCCTGGCCCGGTACCTGGCCCGCCTGCTGGACCAGGTGGCCGCGACGCCGGACCTGCCGGTGCGCGACCTGACCCTGCTCGACACCGACGAACGGCACCGGGTCGTCGAGGGCTGGAACGACACCGCCGCCGACCTGCCCGCGACGACCCTGCCCGAACTCTTCCGCGCCCAGGCGGCCCGCACCCCGGACGCCACGGCCCTGATCAGCGGCGAACAGCGCCTGACCTACGCGGAGCTGGACGCCCGCGTCGAACACACGGCACGGGTCCTGGCCGGTACGGGCGTCGGACCCGAACGCACGGTGGGCGTGGCACTGCCCCGGTCGACCGAACTGGTCGTGGCCCTGCTGGCCGTACACCGGGCGGGCGGGGCGTACCTTCCCCTGGACCCCGGCCAGCCCCCGGAGCGCCTGGCGTTCACCCTGGAGGACGCGGCTCCCGTCCACGTCGTCCGCGACACCCTCCCGGAAGGCCCCGAGGGAGAACTGCCCTCCCGATACGACCCGTTGAGCCCGGCGTACGTGATCTACACATCCGGCTCGACGGGCCGGCCCAAGGGCGTCGCCGTCCCGCACGCGGGCATCGCCAACCGGCTGCTGTGGATGCAGCACACCTACCGGCTCACCGCCGAGGACCGGGTGCTCCAGAAGACCCCGGCCGGGTTCGACGTCTCGGTGTGGGAGTTCTTCTGGCCGCTGATCACCGGCGCCGCCCTCGTCGTCGCCCCGCCCGACAGCCACCGCGAACCCGCCCGGCTCGCCGGGCTGATCCGCGAACACGCCGTCACGACCGTCCACTTCGTGCCCTCCATGCTCCAACGGTTCCTGGAGGAGCCCGCCGCCGCGCACTGCACCGGCCTGCGCCAGGTGATGTGCAGCGGCGAGGCGCTCCCGGCGCCCGTGGCCGAGCACTTCCACCGGCTGCTCCCGGCCCGGCTGCACAACCTGTACGGGCCCACCGAGGCGTCCGTCGACGTCACGGCCACCGAGGTACCCGCGGGGGAGCGGCAGGTCACGATCGGCCGCCCGGTGTGGAACACCCGCGCCTACGTCCTGGACGCCGCCCTGCGTCCCGTCCCGCCCGGCGTGCCCGGCGAGCTGTACCTGGCGGGCGTCCAGCTCGCCCGCGGCTACCTCAACCGCCCCGCCCTCACCGCCGAACGGTTCCTCCCGGACCCCCACGGCGCCCCCGGCACCCGCATGTACCGCACCGGCGACCTCGCCCGCTGGACGGCCGACGGCACGCTCGACTTCCTCGGCCGCACCGACGACCAGGTAAAGATCCGCGGCATCCGCGTCGAACCCGGCGAGGTCGCCGCCGTCCTCACCCGGCACCCGTCCGTCGGGCACGCCGTCGTCGTCGCCCGCGACCAGCGCCTCGTCGCCTACGTGATCCCGGCCGCCGAAGCCAGCGCCGACCCGGCGGAACTGCGCCGCCACAGCGCCGCCGCCCTGCCCGAGCACATGGTGCCCGCGGCCTTCGTCACCCTGGACGCGCTGCCGCTGACGCCCAACGACAAGCTGGACCGGGCGGCCCTGCCCGCCCCCGACTTCGCGGCGGAGGGCACCCCGGGCGGACGCCCCCGCACCCCCCGGGAGGAGATCCTCTGCGCCCTGTTCGCCGACGCCCTCGGCGTGCCCCGGGTCGGCGTCGACGACGACTTCTTCGCCCTGGGCGGCCATTCCCTGCTCGCCATGCGCCTCACCGCACGGATCCGCACCGCCCTCGGCGTCGAGGTGGCCCTGCGCACGGTGTTCGACGCGCGCACGGTGGCCGCGCTCGCCGCCCGGCTCACCGAGGACGGCGCCGCCGGGGCGGCCCGCCCGGCACCGGTCGTCGCCCGGCGTCCCGAGCGGCTGCCGCTCTCCTCCGCCCAGCGCCGCCTGTGGGTGCTGTACCAGGTCGAGGGCCCCAGCGCGACGTACAACATCCCCTCGGCCCTGCGGCTCACCGGCGCGCTGGACGTCGACGCGCTGCGCGCCGCCGTGCACGACCTCGTCGTACGGCACGAGACCCTGCGCACGGTCTTCCCCGACGAGGACGGACGGGCCTTCCAGCTGGTCCTCCCCCCGGACCGGGCCCGGATCCCCTTCGAGGTGGCGGACACCGACGAGGAGCGGCTCCCCGCACTGCTGACCGAGGCCGGCGCCTACGGCTTCGCACTCGACCGCGAACCCCCGCTGCGCGTCCGTGTGTTCCGCACCGGCGAGGACCGGTGGACGCTGCTGCTCCTGCTGCACCACATCGCCGGCGACGAGTGGTCGCAGGCCCCCTTCCACCGCGACCTGGCCCTCGCCTACGCCGCCCGCACCGAGGGCCGGGCCCCGGACTGGGCGCCGCTGCCCCTCCAGTACGCCGACTACACGCTGTGGCAGGAACGCCTGCTGGCCCAGGTCGGCGACGGCCAGATCGCCTACTGGCGGCGTGCGCTGGCCGGGCTGCCGGAAGAACTCGAACTGCCCGCCGACCGGCCCCGGCCCCTGGAGTCCAGCTACCGGGGCGGCTCCGCCGACCTGTCGCTCGACGCCGAACTGGCCGCGGACATCGACCGGTTGGCGAGCGCCAACGGCGTCAGCGTGTTCATGGTGCTCCAGGCCGCCGTGGCGACGCTGCTCACCAGGCTGGGCGCCGGCCACGACATCCCCATCGGCAGCCCCATCTCCGGGCGCACCGACGCCGCCCTGGAGGACCTGGTCGGCTTCTTCCTCAACACCCTGGTCCTGCGCACCGACACCTCCGGCGACCCCACCTTCCGGGAACTCCTCGCCAGGGTGCGGGAGACCGACCTGGCCGCCTTCGACCACCAGGACGTGCCGTTCGAACGCCTGGTGGAGGTCCTCAACCCGGCCCGCTCCCTCGCCCGGCACCCGCTGTTCCAGGTGATGGTCGTGTACCTCACCGCCGGGGAGGAGGAGGCGGGCCTGCCCGGACTGACGGCCCGCCGCGACGAAGTCGCCCAGACGACCGCCAAGTTCGACCTCTCCTTCGACTTCGTGGAGCGCGGCGACGGCAGCGGCGTCGACGGCGTCCTGGAGTACAGCGCCGACCTGTTCGACCACGCCACCGCCCAGTCCTTCGCCGACCGGCTGCGCCGCGTCCTGCGCGCCGTGACCGCCGACCCCGACGTCACCGTGGGCCGGGTCGACGTCCTCGATGCGGACGAACGCCGGCTGCTCGGCGAGGGCTGGCACAGCCGCCCGGCCCTCGCCCCGCCGACGACGGTGCCCGCCCTCTTCCAGGAGCGGGTGCGCACCTGCCCGCAGCGGCCCGCCGTCGCCTCCGACGGCATCGAACTCACCTACGCCGAACTCGACGCCGAGGCCAGCCGGCTCGCCCGCCTCCTCGTGGAACTCGGCGCGGGACCCGAGCGGTTGGTGGCGCTCGCACTGCCCCGCACCGCCCGCTTCCTGGTCGCCGTGCTCGCCGTCCACAAGGCGGGAGCCGCCTACCTGCCCCTCGACCCCGACGCGCCCCGGGAACGCACCGCCGACGTCCTCGACGACGCCCGGCCCGTGCTCACCCTCACCACCCAGGGCCTCGTCGGCATCCTGCCCACGGGCTCGGAGCGGCTGGTCCTGGACGAGCCCGGCACGGCCCGCCGGATCGCCGCCCAGGACGCGTCCGACCTCACCGACACGGACCGCGACCGCCCGCTGACCCCGCTCCACCCCGCCTACGTCATCTACACCTCGGGCTCCACCGGCCGCCCCAAGGGCGTCGTGATCACCCACGAGACCCTCGGCAACCTCTTCCACAGCCACCGCGAGACCCTGTACCGGCCCGCCGTCGAGGCCACCGGGCGGCGCCATCTGCGCGCCGGGCACGCCTGGTCGTTCTTCTTCGACGCCTCCTGGCAGCCCCAGTTGTGGTTGCTCGACGGCCACTGTGTGCACATCGTCTCCGAGGAGGTCCGGCGCGACCCCGAACTGCTCGCCGCGGCCGTGCGCGAGCACCGCCTCGACTTCCTGGAGGTCACTCCGTCGCTCTTCGCCCAGATGGCCGAGAGCGGGCTGCTGGACGGTGACGACTGCCCCCTCGCCGTCGTCGGGGTCGGCGGCGAGGCGGTGCCCCTCGCGCAGTGGCGGCGGCTGGCCGCACTGCGCGGCACCGAGGCGTTCAACCTCTACGGACCGACCGAGTCCACCGTCGACGCCCTGGTGGCCCGGGTCGGCGACAGCGAACGCCCCCTGGTGGGAAGGCCGGTGGCCGGGACGCGGGCCCATGTGCTCGACGGACTCCTGCAACCGGTGCCGCCCGGGGTGACCGGCGAGCTCTACCTCGCGGGCGGCGGACTGGCCCGCGGCTACCTGGGCGCCCCCGCGCTCACCGCGGAACGGTTCGTCGCCGACCCCTTCGGCCCACCCGGCTCCCGCCTCTACCGCACCGGCGACCTCGCCCGCTGGACGTCCGACGGCCGCCTGGACTACCTCGGCCGGGCCGACGACCAGGTCAAGATCCGCGGCTTCCGCGTCGAACCCGCCGAGATCGAGTCCGCCCTCACCACCCACCCCGGCGTCGCACAGGCCCTGGTGACGGTCCATCGGGACGGCGTGCGCACACTGCTGGTGGCCTACGTGGTGGGCGCCCCGGACGCCGCCCCGCCGGACCCGGCGCGGCTGCGCGGGCATGTCGCCGCCCGGCTCCCCGACCACATGGTGCCCGCGGCCGTCGTGGCCCTCGACCGGTTCCCGCAACTGGCCAACGGCAAGCTCGACCGGGCCGCCCTGCCCGCGCCCGACTTCACCGCCCTGTCCTCGGGACGCGCCCCCGGCACCGCGCTCGAAGTGGCGCTGTGCGCCGTCTTCGCCGAGGTCCTCGGTCTGGAACAGGTGGGCGCGGACGACGACTTCTTCGCCCTGGGCGGCGACAGCATCGTGGCGATGCAACTCGTGGGCCGCGCCCGTGCCGCCGGTGTACGGATCACCCCGCGGCTGGTGTTCCGGCACCGCACCGTCGCCGCCCTGGCCGCCGTCGCGGAGACCGCCGACGCCACGGCACCGCGACCCGAGGACGACGGCACCGGCACCGTGCCGCTCACCCCGGTCATGCACTGGCTGCGCGAACTGGGCGGCCCCACCGCCACCTACCACCAGGGCGCGCTCGTCCGGACCCCCGCCGAGCTGGACCTGCCCGGCCTGACCGCCGTCCTCCAGGCGCTGGCCGACCGCCACGACCTGCTCAGGGCCCGTCTGGAGCGGCCCTCCCGGGAGGCACTGGAGGACTGGTCGCTGCACGTCCCGCCTGTCGGCTCGGTGAACGCCGCCGGATGGATCCGACGGGTCGACGTGACCGGCCTCGACGCCGCCGCGCTGGACGGAGCCGTGCGGGAACACGCTCACTCCGCAAGGGCGTTGCTCGATCCGGACGCGGGCGCGATGGTGCGGGCGGTGTGGTTCGACGCGGGCGCAGAGCCCGGCCGCTTGCTGCTGATGGCCCACCACCTCGTCGTGGACGGCGTCTCCTGGCGGGTGCTGCTGCCCGACCTGGCCGCCGCCTGGCGGGATGTCCGCGCCGGGCGGGCGGCGCGCCTCGACCCCGTCGAGACCTCCTTCGCCCGCTGGTCCCGTGTCCTCACCCAACGAGCCCAGGAACCGGCCCTGGAGGCGGAACTTCCCCTGTGGACAGCCGTGTTGGACGGAGGCACCGAACCGCTGCCGCTGACGAGGCCGTTGGACCCCGACCGCGACACCACCGCCACCCAGCGGGAGGTCGTCATGCGACTGCCCGCCGAGCGGACCGGGCCCCTGCTGTCCACCGTGCCCGCCGCGTTCGGCGCCGGAGTCAACGACGTACTGCTCGCCGGGCTCGCCCTGGCCTGCACCGACTGGCGGCGGCGCGCGGGCGGCACCGACACCTCCGTCCTGGTCGACCTGGAGGGCCACGGCCGCGAGGAGGAGCTCGCCGGGGACCGGGCCGATCTCTCCCGCACGGTCGGCTGGTTCACCAGCGTCTACCCGGTGCGGCTGGACTCCGGCACCGCCGAACCCGCCGACGCCTTCGCCGGCGGCCCGGCCGCCGAGCAGACCGTGCGACGGGTCCGTGAACACCTGGCGTCGCTGCCCGCGAGCGGCGTCGGCTACGGCCTGCTGCGCCACCTCAACCCGCGCACCCGCGAGGAGCTGGCCGGCCGGCAAGGAGCGCAGATCGAGTTCAACTACCTCGGCCGCTTCGGCATCCCCGAGGAGACCGACTGGTCGTACGCGCCCGAGGAGGACGCCGCCGACATCGGACCCGAGGCCGCGATGCGCCAGGGACACGCGCTGACCGTCAACGTGGTCACCGAGGACCGGGCGGACGGCCCCGTGCTCACCGCCCACTGGTCGTACCTGGAAGGGCTGTTGCCGCGCGAGACCGTCCAGGACCTCGCCGAGACCTGGTTCCGGGCACTGGAGGGAATCGTCGCCCGGGCCGAGCGCGATCGTCGACCGTAGGACCCTGAGGAGAGGATGACCATGAGCAACCCGTTCGAGGACCCCGAGGGCGTCTACCTGGTTCTCGTCAACGACGAGAACCAGCACAGCCTCTGGCCCGACTTCGCCGACGTGCCGGCCGGCTGGCGCACGGTCCACGGCCCCGCCGCGCGCCAGGACTGCCTGGAGTACGTGGACACGCACTGGACCGACATGCGGCCCCTGAGCCTCGCGGAGGCCATGGACCGCTGACCGCACGCGGAAGAGGGGCGGCCGCCCGGCCGCCCCTCTTCCTCATGCCTTGTCGCGCGTCAGTCGGCGGGCTGCTCCACCGCGGTGTCCGGCTTGCCGTCCACGGCCGCCGCCAGCTGCGGGACCAGCCGCTCCACCACGTACGGCAGGCTCAGCGGGGAGACGAACGAGGTGGCGTTGCCGTAGTCGCTCGACTCGTTGACGAAGACCTCGCGGCCCTCCTTCACGACGCCGAGGTCCTTGTAGGAGGCGTCCTTGTGCAGCTTGCCGGACTCCTTGTCGACGTCGGCGACGATCCAGACCACCGCGTCCTGGTCGAGCAGGTCGGTGCGCTCCTTGCTGATGTTCGCCCCGAACTGGTCACCGATCGCCTTGTCCAGGTCCTTCGGCAGGGCGAAACCGAGCCCGGTCAGCAGCCGGGAGCGCGCGTCCTGACTGCCGAAGACGAACATGCCCTCGTACGGCGTGGCCATCACCGCGCTCGCACCCTTGAACTCGGGGTGCTCCCCGGCCGCGGCCTCGATCTTCGCCTCGGTGTCCGCGACGACCTTCGCCGCCTCCTCCGACTTGCCGAGCGCCTTGCCGATCGTCTCGGTCTGCTCCTGCCACGGCACGCCCCAGTCGTTGTACTCCTTGGGCTGCGCGACCACGGGCGCGAACTTGGACAGCGACTCGTACTGCTCCTTGGTGAGCCCGCCGTACACGGCGAGGATCAGGTCCGGCTTGAGCGCCGCGATCTTCTCCACCTGCGGGCCGGTGCCGGTGTCCTTGAGCACCGTGGGCGCCTCCGCCCCGCCGAGCCTGTCCTCGGCCCAGGGGCCGATCGCGCCCTTGTAGCCGCCGAGCCACTCGGTGGTGCCGACCGGAACCTGGCCGAGCGCCAGCACCGAGTCCTGGTCGGTGAGGCCGACGGTGACGATCCGCTTCGGCTCGGCGTCGACGGTGGTGCTGCCGTACTTGTGGGCGATGGTGACCGGGAAGGCGGACGTCCCGGGTGAGCTCGCCTTCGCTTCGGTGTCCGAGGCGTCGGCGTCGTCGTCGCCGCAGGCCGTGGCGGCGGTGAGGAGGAGGAGAGCGGAGGCGAGGGCGCCGGTGAGCCTTCGGGTTCTGCGCGAGCGGAGCATCGGTGGTCCTTCGGTTCGGTTTCCTGCGGTGCGGTGCGGTGCGATGCGGGGGACGGGTAACGCGTGGGGTCGAAGGGCTAGGAGCCGGTGTCGCGGGTGTCGGACCAGGCGGCCCAGAGCGTGGCGTAGGGACCGGCGGCGGCGCGCAGTTCGTCGTGGGTGCCGGTCTCGACGATTCGTCCGGCCTCCATGACGACGATCCGGTCGGCGGTCGCCGCCTGGCTGAGCCGGTGCGCCACGATCAGCGCCGTCCGCCCGTCGGTGGCCTGGGTGACGGCCTTCTCCAGCGCCCGCGCCCCGGCGCTGCCCGCCTCGGCGGTGGCCTCGTCGAGGATCACCAGCGGAGGATCGGCGAGGATCAGCCGGGCGAGGGCCAGCGCCTGGGTGCGGTCCCCGGTGAGCCGGTGGCCGCCGTCGCCGACGACCGTGGCGAGGCCCTCGGGCAGTGCCTCGGCCCAGGCCAGCGCGTCGACCCGGTCGAGCGCGGCCCGCAGTTCGTCGTCGGTTGCGTCGGGTTTGGCGAGCCGGAGGTCGTCGGCGAGCGGACCGGCGAAGACATGCGTCTCCTGGGTGATCAGGGCGACCGTGCGGCGGGCCGCGGCCCGGCTCAGCTCGGTCGGCGGCACGCCGTCGACGAGCACGGTTCCGGTGGTCGGCGGCTGGATGCCCGCGACGAGCCGGGCCAGGGTCGTCTTCCCGGCCCCGCTGGCGCCCACCAGTGCCACCCGCTCGCCATGACGGATCGTCAGGTCGATGTCGTGCAGCACGGGATGGCCCGGACGGTAGGCGTGCCGCAGGCCGCGCACGGTGACCTCGAAGCGGCCCGTCCCCGCCGCGGCCGTGTGCTCCGCCGGCGCCTCCTCGTCGGTCACGCCGACGAGCCGGGCCAGGCCCGCCGTCGCCGACTGGGCGTCGTCGAGGAGGACGAGAGCGGCGTTGACCGGGGTGAACAGGCTGTGGAAGTACAGGGCGGCGGCGGTCGCGGTACCGATGGACGCCGAGCCCTGGCGGACCAGCCAGTACCCGGTGAACAGCACCGCGGCCAGGCCCAGGTACTCGGCGATGTGCAGCCGGCTGTAGAAGCCCAGCACCAGCCGCACCCCGCGCATGGTCAGCGCCACCACCGACCGGGACCGCTCGGTGACCTTCTCCATGTGCTCCCGCTCCAGCCGGAACGCACGCACCGTGGAGGCACCGGCGACGGTGTCGAGAAGCTGCTGCTGCTGGGCGCCCGCGGCCACCCGCTGCTCGGCGTAGAGCGGCACCGCCCGGGCCACGTACCAGCGGGCGGTGGCCACCTGCACGGGCACCGCCAGCAGCGCCGCGAGCAGGAACCGCCAGTCGAGCAGGGCCATCGCGCCCAGGGTGAGGAAGATGGTCAGCAGCGAACGCGCCAGTTCCGGAAGGGCGTTGCGGACCGCTTCGGCGATGAGGGAGACATCGGCGGTGACCCGGGCGGTCAGATCACCGGCCCCGGCCCGCTCGACCCGGTCCAGCGGCAGGCCGAGGGCGCGTTCGACGAACCTCTCCCGCAGCCGGGCCAGCGTGGTCTCGCCCAGCCGGGAGATCAGCGACAGGCCGAACCCGGAGAGGACTCCCTGGGCGACGGCCACGGCCACCAGCAGGGCCGCGGTGGTGGTGATGGCGTCGACCGACCCGCGGTCGGCGGCCAGGTCCACGATCCGGCCCAGCAGCGGCTGGGTGAGCAGCGCGACGGCGGTGGCGCAGACCATCACGGTCACCGCGGTCAGGGCCAACCCCTTCTGCGGGCGCAGCAGTTCGGCGACGGCGGCACGGGTGCGCGCGGGTGTCGCCACGGGCAGCAGCCCGGTCCCGGACTCGCTCACGCCAGCACCGCCCCACGGTAGGTGTCGTGCCGGTGGACCAGCCGCTCATGGGCGTCGGCCGCCACGACCGAGCCCCGGTCCAGCAGGACGACCCGGTCGGTCACGGCGAGCAGGGCGGGGCTGTTGGTGACCAGCACGGTCGTCCGCCCGGCCCGCAGCTCCTTCAGACCGGCGGCCATTCGGGTCTCGGTGACCGCGTCGACCGCGGTCGTCGGCTCGTGCAGGACGAGGACCGCCGTGTCGGCGGCCAACGCCCGCGCCAGCGCGACACGTTGGCGCTGCCCGCCGGAGAGCGAGCGGCCCCGCGCGGTGACCGCGGTCCTTGTCCCGTCGGGCAGGGTGCGGACGATCTCGTCGGTGCCGGAGGCGGTGATCGCCGCTTCGACCGGCGCGTCCGGCCCCGCCGCCGCGGTCACGTTCTCCAGCAGGCTTCCCTCGAACAGGTCCGCGTCGTGCTCGGCGACGAGGAGCGCCGCCCGCAACTCGGCGAGTTCCAGCGCGGTGACGTCCGTCCCGTCGAGTTCCACGGTGCCCTCGTCGGGGTCGGCGTGCCGGGCGAGGCAGCGGAGCAGGGCGGTGGAGTCGGCGGGGTCGGTGGCGACGACGCCGACCGTCTCGCCGGGCGCGACGTCCAGGTCCACCCCACGCAACGGCCCGTACGACAGCCCGCGCAGCCGCAGCCCGCCCTCGCCGGGGACCGGAAGGGCCGCCGACGGTACGTCACCCTCCGCGCCGGCCTTCCGCGGCCGTACGGCGTGCTCGGGGTCGACGTGCTGCTGCCGTACGGCGTGCTCGGCGTCGACGTGCTGCTGTCGTACGGCGTGCGGCGAGCCGAGGACGGCCGCGATGCGCGCCGCGGACGCCCTGGCCTGTGCCAGCTCCGCGTTGACCCAGGAGAACTCGGAGAGCGGGCCGATCAGGAAGAGCGCGAGCGCGACGACGGAGACCAGCTCGCCCAGGCCGATGTCACCGCGCGCGGCGAGCCGTCCGCCGACCAGCGCCACCACGGCGAGGAACGCTCCGGTCAGCATGGTGACGACACCGCTCTGCCAGGCCTCGGCCCGCGCCGCGCGCAGCGTGGCGGTCAGCGAGTCCTGGCTGATCCCGCGGTAGCGGGCGACGGCCGCCGGTTCCGCGCCGATGCCCTTGAGCACCCGCAGCCCCGCCACCAGATCGGCCGCCACCCCCGAGGCCCGGGCGGCGCGCTCCTGCTCGGTCTCGCTCCGCCGCTCGAGAGGCTTGCTCAACAGGTGGACCAGCCACAGCAGCACAGGCGTGCCCAGCAGCACCAGCAGACCGAGCGGAACGGAGACGCGCAGCAGGACGACCGCCCCCACCGCGAGCCCCGTCGAGGCCGCCACCCCGACTACCAGCGCCATCATCACGGCGCCGACGCGTTTGGCGTCCTCGGTCGCGGTGTTGGCGAGTTCCCCGGGCAACCGGCCCTCGTCCGCGCCGCCTTCGGGGGCGAGGACCCGCTCGACCAGCTCGGTACGGAGCCGGTGCGCCGCCGTCACCGAGGCGCGCTCCCCGGCACGCGCGCCGAAGCGGAAGCTGTACGAGAGGCCGACGTAGACGAGGGCCAACACCCCCAGCCAGAACAGCAGTCCACCGATGTCGCCGTCCACCACACCGCTGTCCACGGCGAGTCCGATGACGACGGGGACGAGTGCCTCGCCCGTCTGGTGCCCCATACCCAGCAGCGCGCCGAGCGTGACGTCGCGGCGCTGGCCGCGCACCGCGCGCCGCAGGACGTTCCGTCCCGGCAGGTCCGCTTCTCTCACGCATCCTCCGGACCGGATCCACAGCGTTCATGAACCGTACTCACAACTTAGGTAAGGCTAACCAGAAGTCCTTTGTGCTGCCACCCCTTTGGCGAAGCCCGGTCACGCACTGTCGCGGGCGTGAGAGGTGACGAGCGGGGTAACCGGTGCGCTGTAGGAAGCGGAAGGACGAGCGGCCGTCGTGAGGGCCGGACGAAACCGGACCGAAGCGGGGGAAGGGCGGAGACCAGTGCTGGTCGCACAGCGGTACCGGCTCGACGAACCACTCGGACGCGGTTCCACGGCCGACGTCTGGCGGGCCACCGACCAGATCCTCGACAGGCCGGTCGCGGTGAAGCTCCTGCGTGCCGACCGGCCGGACCCGGAGGCGGCGACGGACATCGAGCGGCTGCGCAGGGAGGCCAGGACCGCCGGGCGTCTCAACGACGCCCATGTGGTCACCGTCTACGACTTCGGCTCCGACGACGGCCGGCTTCACCTGGTGATGGAACTCGTCGACGGGCACAGCCTGGCCCAGGAGCGGGCCGCGCGCGGTGCGCTGGAGCCCTGGGAGGCCGCCGGAATAGTCGCGCAGACGGCTTCCGGCCTGGCCGCCGTGCACAGCCTGGGCGTGATCCACCGGGACATCAAGCCCGCCAATGTGATGCTCGCGGCCGACCGCAGCGTGAAGATAACGGACTTCGGCATCGCCCGGCTCGCCGGCGAGGCGGCGTGCTCGCTCACCGCGACCGGTCAGATCGTCGGTTCCGCTGCCTATCTCGCTCCCGAGCGGGCCCTCGGACGCCCCGCCGAACCCGCCTCGGACGTCTACTCACTCGGCTGCGTACTGTACGAACTACTCACCGGGGGACCGCCGTTCGCCGATACCACCGCCCTGTCGGTGGTCCGTCTGCACGTCGAGGCCGCCCCGGTCCCGCCCGAACGGCGACGGCCCGGCATTCCGGTGGAGCTGAGCGACTACGCGATGCGGATGCTGGCCAAGGACCCGGCGTTGCGTCCCTCGGCCCACGAGGCGGCCCGGTGGCTTGCGGACCGCGCGCACGGGGAGGCGGTGGCACGCCCCGCGGCGCCGGCGCCCGGCCCGTGCGCGGTGCGCGACTCCGCGAAGACGTCCCCGCCGTCGTCGGCGCGGCTCAACCCGACGGAGAAGCTGTCCACGGTCACCCGGTCGCATGCCGCCCCGCGCCGGAGCGGGTCCCGGAGGGTCCTGCTCGCCGCGGCCGGGGTCGTCGTGTCCGCCGTCGTCACGACCGCCGGGGTGACGCTGTCGCCCGACGGAGGCGGCTCCGTGTCCACCCCTCCGCCCGGCACCTCCGCGCCGGCCCCGGCCGCACCCCCCGCCGCCGAGCACTCGGCGACAGACCGTCATCGGGGCGTCGGCGAACCGGCGGAGAGGGCGGCGCACCGCGAACGCAAGGCGGCCGAGGAGGAGCGCAAGCGGCAGGAGAAGGAACGGGACCGGCGGGCGGACGAGCGCGAGGACCGGGAGAAGGAGCGGCGCAAGGCGGCCGAACGGGCCGGCGACGGGGACGACTGACCCGCCCGCCGACCCGCCCGGCCCGCCGTGTCAGCAGATGGACTGACGGCTGTTCACCAGCGTGTTGTTGCGGAACGTGGTGTTGTTCCCGCACGGGTTCTCGGTGATCGCCGAGTTGGTGACGGTCAGGTTCTGCACGAGGATGTCGGAGTTGTTGGCGAACTCCGACCGGGCCGCCAGGCGGATCTCGCCGCCGCCGGTGACCGTGCCGCCCTGGGCGGCGAGGTTCACGTTGTGGCAGTTCTCGATCAGGACCGCGTTGTTGCCGGTGTTGGACAGGTAGATCCGGTCGATGACCGCGCCGCCGCTCTCGGACACGCAGAACACCCCGCGTCCGCCGCCGCGCGCGACGACCTCGCCGACCCGGATGTTGGTCGGGTACGAACTGCCGATGCGGCCGTTGCGGTTGGCCATCCGGAAGGCCGCGTAGCCCGTGCCGGTGCCCGCCCCGTCGGCGTCGACCTTGGTGACGGTGGCGTTGATGGTCTGGTTCAGCAGCAGTCCGGACTCGCCGACGTTGCGGGCGGTGACCGTGCCGACGGTGAGGCCGTCCACGCCGTAGGTCTCCACCGCGTGGCTGCTCGCGCCGGACACGTACACGTTGTCGATGCGTACGTTCCTGGTCCACTGGCTGGTGTCGCCGCGGTTGTCGATGCGCACGCCGAGCCCCTTCGACAGCCGCATGTCGATCTGGCCGAGCACCACGTTCTGGACGTTGCGCATGAAGACGCCGTACAGCGGCGCGCCGGTCACGTTGAGGTGCTGCACCTCGATGTCGCGGACCCCGCGGGCGTAGACCGGGGCCTGGTCGCCCGAGCCGGAGCCGGTGACGTTGATGGTGCCGCACACGTCGAGGATGGTGTAACTGGGCAGTGACACGCGGGAACCGGCGCTGATCGAGCCCGAACCGCGCACCACCACGCGTTCCTTGGACGTGCGGCCCGAGGTGAGGCTGCTGATGGCCGCCTGCATGGCGGCGCGCATGTCCGTGCCGGTGTACACGGCCGAACCGCCGCGGCGGGCGGTCCAGGTGCTTCCGTTGAGCACGGCCTCCGCCTGGTAGCTGCCCTCGCCGCAGGCCGCGGCGAGCTGTGGTGCCGCCGCGAGTCGCGGTGCGGCCGCGTTCGCGGGCTGGCTCACTAACGCGGCGCCGGTGAGCAGTGCGGTGGCGCAGGCGGCGGTGACGACGGCGCGCCGGTGACGGTGGGCCGGGGTGTGCGGGGCGAGGTGAACTGCGGCTCTGCGTTTCATCTCGGCTTCTCCTTGGGGGGTTGGAGGCGCCCGGGCTGCGGGGTGCGGTGCGCGGCGGTGCACGGAGGTGCGTGGTGTGGTGCGCGGCGGTTCGCGGCGGTTCGCGGTGCGTCGTGGCCGTGGCTGGGCCGGATCGTCGCGTCGCCGTTGCTGAGTGAATCATGGGGTTGAATCGATTCACTCATGGGCCCGGGGTGGCCGGGGGCGTGCGGTGCCGCGGGTGCGGGCGGGCGCCGTGGGTGCCCATCGCGGGCGGTCGCAGCAAGCGTTTTCTACGACGCGGCGTGAGTGTGTCAACAGCCCGCGCGGGCGTCAAGGGGGGCTGTAGATCAAGTGGTGACCCGAGGGGCGCGGGCGTACCGTCGACTGGTGGACCGACGGTGGACGCAGTCGTTCACCGACCCCTCGCGAGGGCCCTAGCCCCGAGAGTGCGAGAAGCCATGAGCAGCAGCCCGCAGCCCACCTCCGCGCAGACCACCGCCCAGGAGAACGGCGGTGGCCGCAAAGCGATGGCCCTGTTGGTCATCGCTTCCTGTCAGTTGATGGTGGTCCTCGACATCACCATCGTGAACATCGCGCTGCCCGACATCCAACGCTCCCTGGACTTCTCCACCACCAGCCTGTCCTGGGTGGTCAACGCCTACACGCTGACCTTCGGCGGACTGCTCCTGCTCGGCGGCCGGGCCGGCGACATCCTGGGCCGACGGCGGGTGTTCATCTTCGGTGTGCTGCTGTTCGTCCTCGCCTCGCTGCTCGGCGGGCTCGCCCAGAACGAGGCCCAACTCCTCGCCGCGCGCGCCCTCCAGGGCGTCGGCGGAGCGATCGCCTCGCCGACCTCCCTCGCCCTGATCAGCACCACCTTCCGTGAAGGCCCGGAACGCAACCGGGCCTTCGGCGTGTTCGCCGCCGTCTCGGCGGGCGGCGGCGCCATCGGACTCCTCGCCGGCGGCATGCTGGTGGAGTGGCTCAACTGGCGCTGGGTCTTCTTCGTCAACGTCCCCATCGGACTGCTCATCGCCCTCGCCACCCCGCGCTTCATCAGGGAGTCCGAACGCCACCCCGGGCACTTCGACATCACCGGCGCCCTCGCCTCCACCCTGGGCATGGTGCTCCTGGTCTACGGCTTCATCCGCGCCGCCCAGGACGGCTGGCGGGACCCGCTGACCCTGGCCTCGTTCGCCGCGGCCGTACTCTTCCTCGCGCTGTTCGTCTTCGTGGAACGGCGCTCCGCGCAGCCCATCACCCCACTGCACATGTTCGCCGACCGCAACCGCGCCGGCACCTACGGCATCATGCTCTGCCTGGCCGCCGCGATCTTCGGCATGTTCTTCTTCCTCACCCTCTTCGTGCAGAACGTGCTGGACTTCAGCCCCTTGCAGGCCGGACTCGCCTTCCTGCCGGTCAGCGCGGTCATCGCGATCGGCGCGGGGCTCGCCTCCCGCTTCCTGCCCACCTACGGACCCAAACCGTTCATGGTGGTCGGCGCGATCCTCGCGGCCATCGGGCTGAGCTGGCTGACCCTGACCGACATCCACTCCACCTACGTCGGCAGCGTCCTCGGGCCGATGCTCGTCTTCAGCCTCGGCATGGGCATGGAGTTCGTCTCACTGACGCTGATGGCCCTGTCCGACGTGCCCGTCCGGGAGACCGGCGCCGCCTCCGGACTCCTCAACGCCACCCAGCAGGTCGGCGGCTCGCTCGGCCTGTCCATCCTGGTCACGATGTACGGCACGGCCAGCACCAACGAGGCGGAGGAGCAGATCCCGCTCTTCCTGTCCCAGGCGACCCCGGTGGAACGGCTGCGCTTCGAACGCACCGGGGAACTGCCACCGCCCTTCTCCGACGAGGTCCTCACCGCGGGCGTCTCGTCGGCGTTCATCATGGCGGCGATCTTCACCGTCGCCGCGGCCCTGATCGCCATCCTCGCCATCCAGGTCCGCCCGTCCGACCTGGAGCGGTTGAAGGGCGACGGGGTGCCGGGCGGGGTTTGAGGGGTGGGGGCGCGGTGCGGGGTGCCAGCGCTGCCCGAGAGCCCGGGCCTGGTGCGAAGGTGGCCTGTGCTGTGAGGCGCCGCCGCACCGCCTCATGCACCGGGCGCCGCACGGCGGCCCGTCGGGGAGCATCCACCTCTGCGGCGGAGCCGTTGCGCAGGCCCGCACCGGCTGTCGCGTGGCCGTCCTTCGGGCCCGGATGTCGCCTCCGTGACGGGGCCGTAGTACCACCCTCACCGGCTCACGCACCGGCTGCCCGAGCGGTCGCCCCTCGGGCAGGGAACCACCCCCGCGACGGGGCCGCTGCGCCGGCCCGCACCGGCTGTGCCGTGGCCGTCCTTCGGACCCCGATGTCGCCTCCGTGAACGGAGCCGGTGCACCGGTCCCACCGGCTGCCGAGCGGTCGCCCCTCGGGGAGTGAAGCACCCCCGCGACGGAGCCGTTGCACCTGCCCCACCAACTGCCGCCCGGCCGTCCTTCGGGCACCGACGGCACCTGCGCGACGGGGCCGCTGGGCCGGCCTCCACCGGCTGTCGCGTGGCCGCCCTTCGGGCCCCGACGTCATCCCCGTGTCGGGGTCGCTGTACCGGCCTCACCGGCTCACGCACGGGCGCCGCACGACCGCCCCTCGGGCGGCGGGCCAACCCCCGCGACGGGCCCTACCCGGTCACCCCCTGTTCCGCGCCCCAGGCCGCCGCGCACAGCGAGCGGTCGACCTCCGCGACGTAGTGGGCCGAGGCCAGCCAGGCGCGGGCGAAGCGGTCGAGGTCGGCCGGGGCGAGCCGGCCGAACACGTCCCGGTCCCGGTCGGCCGCCGCCGCGTGCAGTTCGTCGAGGAGGTCTCCCGCCGTGCCGAGGCCCAGCCCGCGCAACCGTCGCCCGTCGGTCGCGCTGTCCCCGGGGAAGGCCAGGACGCGGCGGCCGCCGGAGACGGCCTGGTGGACCCGGCGCGTCAGGAGGTGCAGGGGTGCCTCGTCGGTGGACGCACGCGGTGGCGCGGCCGCCGGGCCGGTCGGCAGGTCCGCGTGCTGGAGCCGGTCCACTCCGAGGTCCAGCCGGGCGGACGGGTCGGTGGGATGGGAGGCGGCCAGCAGGAGGGCGCGGGCGTGCGGGGCGGGGGAGAGGCGGGCCACGACCCGTAGCCGGGTGCCCCGGGCCGCCGCGAGAAGCCGCAGGTTGTCGCGGTCCGGGAGCGCCGGATGGTCGTGCGCGGCGGCCAGCCGGACCGTCAGGCCGTCGCAGTCGGCCAGCAGACAGTCGCCCGCCGCCTCCCGCACCGTGCCCACCAGGGTCACGTCCAGGAAGAGCAGGCCGTGCCCTTCACCGGCCAGCGCGCGCACCGCCTGTTCGGCGGCGGGCACCGCCCACATCCGGTCCAGCGGCTCGCCGTCCCAGGCGGCGCCGGACGCGCGCACCGCCCGTACCGCCTTCCCCGCCCCCAGCCGGCCCGACGGTGACACGGTCGCCCCGGACACCGCGAGGCCCGCCCGGGACAGCTCCCGGTGGGACAGCGCCGTGTCACCGATCCGTACGGCACGGTCGGCGGCGCCCACCGCCCGGCTCGGCCCGCCCGGCGCCACGTCCGAGACCGTGTAGAGGCGGCCCTCGGCGTCGGCGGTCCAGGTGACGGCACCGGCGTATCCGGTCGCGGTCAGCACGGGTTCCGAGAACAGGCCGTACAGCCGCAGTGAGCCGTCCGGTGTGTACGGCTGCCGCACTGTGCCGCGCAGCTCGGCCAACTCCGCGCCGTCCGCGTGCGGGAGCCGGTGGGCCGAGCCGAGTACGGAGTGCAGGGCCGCGACCAGGTCGGCGAGCCGGTACGACGGATCCGCGGCGCGGGCCGCGCGCAGCGCCGTGACGACGGCGACGGCCGAGGACGCGGCCCGGGGCAGCCCGGCGAGGCGCGCGGTGTGCGCCGCACGCAGCAACTCCGCCTGCGGCACGGCTCCGGCACCGTCGGTACCCGCGTCGAGGACGGCCGCGGCCGCGGTGTGCAGAGCGCGGGCGGCGGCCCGCTGCGCGGGGGTCGCGGAGGAGTCGGCGCCTGAGCCGCCGGCGGGTTCGGAGGCGGGGGCGCGCGGACGCCGGTGACCGTCCGCAGCCTCGGCCCGGTGCCCGGACTCCGTGCCGACGGCCGCAGCCCGCCGCCTGGCCTGCGCGTCGGCCGCAGCGCCGCGCCCGGGCTCCGCATCGGCCGTCTCGATCTGCTTTCCGGGCTCGCGGCCGGTCGTCTCGCTCTCCTGCCCGGGCTCGCCGCCAGTCGAGTCCGCCGCCCCGGTCGCCCCTCCCGGGGTTGTTGCGGTGGCCCCGGCCGGGCGCCTCGTACCTCCGTCCGGTTGCACGGCACTCGGCCCCGTGTCTCCGCGGAGTTGCCCGGCCCCCGCCCCCGCACCCCCGTCGGACCCCGTCGACGCGACGGGCTCCGCGGGCTCGCTCAGTTCCATGTCCTCCATGGACGCCACCGGCGCCGCCGAGGCCACCGCCGCCCGATGCAGGCAGTCCGGGGCCAGCAGGCACCCGCAGTGGATCGCCTCCGGGGTCGTCACGACCCCGCCCGGCGCGTGCAGGGTCAGGTCCGTGTCGTCGTCCACGGCGACGCGCACCGTGTCGCCGTCCACGACGACCGGGCGCCCCGACAGTTTCGCGACACCGGAGTCCAGCCGTTTGCGCAGCCGGGGCGAGAGCGCTCCGACGAGGTCCGCGGTCACGTCCGGGGTGACCGGGGGAAGGCCCGGGCTCATGCGATCTTCTCTCCTACCCAGCGGGCGAGTTCGAGCGGACTGAGGGCGGCCACCGGC
This sequence comes from Streptomyces sp. NPDC000983, assembly GCF_040299205.1. Taxonomy (NCBI): domain Bacteria; kingdom Bacillati; phylum Actinomycetota; class Actinomycetes; order Kitasatosporales; family Streptomycetaceae; genus Streptomyces; species Streptomyces sp. NPDC000983. The sequence goes on from NZ_JBEPBM010000001.1 coordinate 160,745, forward strand.
ATGCCCGCGGCGACGAGCTGTCCCGCCACGCCGGTGGAGTAGCGGGGCCGGCCCGCGTCGTCGAGGCTGGCGCAGCCCAGCACATGGCAGCCCGCCCCGACCAGGGCGCGCACCTCGGCGAGCAGCCCGCCCAGCGGGTAGCCCTCCTCGAAGTCGCTGACGACCACCACGAGCGTCCGGGACGGCACGGTCACCAGTTCGCGGGCGTGCCGCAGCCCCGCCGCGATGTGCGTGCCGCCGCCGACGCTGACCTCCAGCAGCAGCGACAGCGGGTCCTCGACATGGCCGGTGAGGTCGATGACCTCGGTGGAGAAGGCGAGGAAGTGCGTGGACAGTGTCGGCACGCCGGCCAGCACCGACGCGGTGAGGGCCGCCCAGACCGTGGACGCCTCCATCGACCCCGACACATCGGTGACCAGGACGAGCCGCCAGTCCGCGGCCCGCTTGGCACGGCTCCGGAAGACCGGCCGCTCGGGGATCACCACGACCCGGCCGTCCGGGCCGCGTCGCGCGGTCGCCAGGTTGGCGCGCAGGGTGCGCGGCAGGTCCAGGCCGCCGCCGGGACGACGGCTCGGGCGGGGCAGCGCCGTGCCGTGCAGGGCGGGGCGCAGCCGTGTGGCCAGTTCCCGGGTCAGTGCCTCCACCAGCCGTGCGACCAGCGGGCGCAGTGCGGCCAGCCGGGCCTCCGGCAGCCCGCCCGCGTGCCGCAGCACCGTGCGCAGCAGGTCGACGGAGGGGCGTACACGGTCGGGATCGAGCTCGGCCAGCACGTCGGTCCGCCCCGAGGCGGCCGCCGCGGCCAGCACCTCCTCCCGGATCCCCGGCCCGAACAGGGCCGCGAGTTCCTCCGACCACTCCCGCACCCCGGGGTACGGGGCCTCCCGGCCGCCCCCGGAGCCGGGCAGGCCGCCCCGGCTGCCCTCGCCGCGCCCGGTGCCGTACAGCTCGTCCAGCGCCGTCGCCAACCCGGCCGCGGAGGGGGAGAGTTGGTCGGAGCGGCGGCCCAGCAGGAGCCGCCAGCGGTCGGCGGGGGAGAGCCGCCGGTCCGCGGGCGCGGGCGCCCGCCGGGGCTCCCCGGGAGCCGGGCCGACGGCCGGGACGGCCGCGGGCGGCGGCAGCAGGCCCCGACGCTCCAGGTCCGCGCGCGCCAGGAGGTCGGCGCGGGTCCACGCGGCGAGCGACGCGGGGGAGACACCACCGGTGTCGGTCACCTCCGCCGAGCCGTCCACCCGGTCCTCGACCGCCGTCAGCAGGCGCTCGCGAGCCGCCGGACTGAGCGTGTCGAAGCCGCCCCGCAGCGCGGGCAGCCGGTCCAGGAACGCCCGGTCGGGCAGGTCCGTCACCCGGTCGAGGAGCGGTTCCAGGGCGGCCGGCGCCGACTCCAGCAGCGGTCCGGCCGCCGTCAGTACGCCCGTGAGCCGTGCGGTGAGCGCCGCCCGGGACTCGGGGCCGGTGGCCGAGTCGACCCAGGACGCGAGCCGCCCGCCGAGCGCGGCCGGCGTCTCGTGCCCGAGCAGCACCCGTACCGCCCCGGCCGCACCGCGCATCAGCGGCGAGCCGTCGGCCGCCAGCCGGGCCAGCGCGTCGGTGAGCCGCACCCCGCCCAACAGGTCGGCTCGGTGGGCGAGTTCGAGGAGGGCGTGGGCGTCGGCGGGCTCCTCGGAGCCGGTGAGTCCGTCGACCTGGCGGACCGCGGCCGCCGTCAGCAGCCCGGCGACCGCCCCGGCCCGGGCCGTACGCTCCTCGTCGGCGCCGAGCCCGGGAATGTGGCCGGCGCCCACCCGGTCCAACAGGGCGAGACCGGCGAGGAGTTCGGGCAGGGTCCCGGAGTGCGGCAGCACCTCGGCCACGTCGTCGAGCCGTTCCTCCGCGAGCGACCCGAGCCCGCACAGGGCAGCCTCCCGCAGCCCGCTCAGCGCCTGCTCGGCCGTGCACCCGCCGGCCTCCCGCTCCAGCCGCCGCCCCTCGCGCAGCATGCCCTCGGCGGCCTGTGCGGCGGTGACGCCCCGCACCCCGGCCGCGGTCAGCATCGCCGCCGTCGCGGGGGTCCACCGCACCGTCCACCGCGAGGTGAGCGCCTCCGCGCCGCCCGCACCGGTGACCTCCTGGGCCTCCGCGTAGGGAATCCGGCACACTCTCAGCCGGTGCAACAGCAGCTCGCGCCGCCGGTCCAGATCGGAACGCAGGGGATCCAGGCGCAGATCGCGGGCCGCCCCGGCCGCCCCCGGACCCGGCAGGCCGAGCGCCGCCAACTCCTCCTCCACCGCGGGCGCGAGCCCGCTGCGGGGCGCGTCCGGCGCGGGCCGCCCGGCGCGGGTGCCGACGAGCACGCGCTCCATCGCCCGTGCCACCGCCCGCCCCCTGCCGTACGGCTCACCCTGCGTCAGCACGGTCTGCACCGCCTCGACCAGCTCACCGCGCCCCGCCGCGGGCAGCCCCCGCAGCCGGGCCAGGTCACCGGCGAGCCGGGTGATCTCCCGTGCGTCGGCGGGCCCCGACGGATGGCCGAGCGCACGCAGCTCGGCGCAGACCCGTACGGCCGCCCGGGTCAGCGCGTCCTCCAGCGCGCCCGGATCGCCGCCCGCCTCCAGGACCAGGTGCTGCCACTCCGGGTCGCGGATGCCCGCCGGGTAGCCGGACCGTTCGTCGAGCAGCGCGTAGGTGTACGGGATGAGCGAGGTCGTCCAGCCGGCCTTCTCCGCGGGCGTGCCGTCCTCCCGCGTGGGCTCGTCCGACAGCAGCGCGGGGGCGTGGAAGGCGCCGACCAGCACGGCCGCCCGCCGCCCGTCCGCGGTGGCCGACGTCAGCCGCGCCCGCATCCACCGCTCGCGGCGCAGATCCAGCTCGGGAACGCCCCCCGACCCCGCGGCGTCCTCCCGCAGCGCCCAGCCGGTGAGCAGGGCGGCGCGCCGCAGCGCCTCCGGGGAGGAGCCCGGCGCGGTGGCCTCCACCAGCCGGTCCCACAGGTCGTCCCCCGGCCGGCCGGTCAGCCGGGCCCGCAGGGCGTCGGCGAGACCGGGCCCCACCGACGGCGCCCCGGCCGTCCCGCGCCCCTCGCCCCACGCCCGGTCGGCGAGCGGCAGGTCACAGGTGAGGACCGGCACGCCCCGCCCGGCCGCCCAGCGGACCGCCGCCAGCTCCGGAGAGAAGTCGGCGAACGGATAGAACGCCGGCCCGCCGGACCCGTCCGCCGGAGCGGCCGCGAGAGCGACCGGCGCCCGGGTCTGCGGGTGCCCCAGCCACGGCAGCCACTCCTGGAGCTCCTCGGGGAGTTCCACGAGCACCACGTCCGGGGCCGCCGCCTCCAGCAGCGCCGGCACGGCCGCCGCGAGGGACGGCGCGTGATGCCGCACGCCGATCAGGTACGGCGCCGCCGGGTCGGTGAGGGCCGCGACGGCCTCGTCGGGGGAGAGGGGCACGGCGTCAGCCCTCCAGGACCGTGCGCAGGTCCCACAGGGTGCGCCAGGTGGCGGAGCCCTGCTCGGCGCGCCGCCGCACCGGACCGTCCCAGTAGCCGCGCAGCCGGGCCGCGTCCGCCGGGTCGTCCTTGCGGACCACGCCGAGCAGATGCCCCGGCAGCAGACCGAGGACGTCGTGGTCGCCGGGGAAGTACGCCGCGGCCAGCCCCAGCGCGCCCGCCACGGCCACCGCCTCGGCGGTGCTCATCACCGTGGACGGCCGCTCCACCTCCCAGCCCTCGGCGGACCGGCCCTCGCGCAGATCGCGGAACGCCGTCACCAGGGCCTCGAGGACCGCGTCGTCGACCGCGAAGGCCGCCCCCGCCCGCTCCACCGAGGCCCGCGCCTGGGCGCGCACCAGCGCCGTCTCGGTGTCGAGGTCGGCGATGGGGCCGACCGTCTCGAAGTTGAAGCGCCGCTTGAGCGCCGCGGACATCTCCGACACGCCCTTGTCGCGCAGGTTCGCGGTGGCGATGAGGGTGAAACCGGGCGCGGCGTGCGCCAGCGCGTCCTCGCCGCCCGCCAGTTCGGGCACCGCGATCCGCCGCTCCGAGAGCAGGGAGACCAGCGAGTCCTGCACCTCGGGCAGACAGCGGGTGACCTCCTCGACCCGGGCGACCGCACCCCGGGTCATCGCGGTGAGCACCGGCGAGGGCACCAGGGCCTGCCGGCTGGGCCCCTGGGCGAGCAGCAGGGCGTAGTTCCAGCCGTACTTGAGCTGGTCCTCGGTGGTGCCCGCGGTGCCCTGCACGACCAGGCCGCTGGTGCCGCACACGGCGGCCGACAGCAGCTCCGACAGCATGGACTTGGCGGTGCCGGGCTCGCCGACCAGCAGCAGTCCGCGCTCACCGGCGAGCGTGACCACACAGCGCTCGACGAGCGCCCGGTCACCGACGAACTTGCCGCTCACCTCCATGCGCCGCGGCACGCCGTCCGGCGCCTCGGCGGCCTCCGGCAGCTTCAGGGCCCGGCCGCCGCTGCCCATGACGAAGGTGACGACGGCACGCGGGGTGAGCCGCCAGGCCGGCGGCCGCGGCCCGTCGTCGTAGGCGGCGAGGAAGGCCAGTTCCGCGGCGTACAGCTCCTCGGGCGGGACGATCTGGCGGGGTGGGGCGGTGGTGAGAGTGCTCATCGGCGGTCGTTCTTCCGGTCGGCGGGGGTGCGGGTCGGCTGGTGCGGGACGGCGCGTCTCATCGGCGGCGGCCCTTGCGCGTGGCCCGGGTGGTGAGTTCCTCGTAGGCCGGCGGGTCGCCGTCGAGCACCCGCGCCCAGGCGCGGGCGAACAGCTCCGGCAGCGGCAGCAGCGGGACGGCGCGCACATGGTCGTGGATCGGGTACAGGCCCTCCTTCCAGGACTCCACCGGCAGGGCCGAGCCCTTGAGGTCGCGCCAGCCGCCGGGCAGGAACAGGGTCCGTCCGGCGCGGGGCCGCTTGGCCTCCACGACCAGGCCGGACGCCGCGAGCTCGGCGCGGGCCTGCTTCAGCCGGGCCGGCTTCCAGCCCGTCCACCGGGCGCAGTTGCGGTCCGTCGGGTCGGGCAGCGCCAGCAACTGCAGGTACAGGGCCGCCGCGTCCTCGCCGAGGCCGTGGGCCGCCGCGACCTCGGCGACCAGCTCCGGCACGCTCACCGTGGGGTCCTGCGCGTGACCGGCCGGGCCGTCGGGGTCGATGCCCGCCGCGACGGTCCGGGCGAGGTCGTCCGAGAGCAGGTTCCGCAGCGACCGCATACCGGCGCCCCGCAGCGGTCCCGTCACCCCTTCGAGCAGCCCGAACACGGCGTCGTCGGGGCCGGTCAGGCCCGCCGGGCGGACCAGGGTGAGTTCGCTCTCGCCGTGCCACGGGCGCAGGACCAGCGCCTCCCCGGCGCGGGTCAGGCCGAGGGCGTCCGCGCCGCCGGTCTCCGGGAGCCCGTACGTCTTGCGCACCTCCACCGCCGAGGGGCTGCCCTTCTCCGTCCACTCCACGTCGAGCTGGAGCAGCAGTTCCGGGTCGGCGACCCGGCGGCGCAGCGCGGCGAGTCCCTCGGGCAGGGCGGCGCGCAGCGGATGCCCGTGGGGCAGTGCGTAGGCGAGCGAGGCCAGGGCGGCGACGGCGCCGGTCAGGTCGTGCGCGCTCGGCACGGCCGACGGGTCCTCGGCGACCAGGTTGCCGTCCTTGTCCAGGCCGAGGACGGTGGTCCTGCTGACCCAGGCCGAGTGCCCGGGGTTCAGCACGACCTGGGCGGATCCCGCGGGCAGCCCGGCGAGGTCCGCCGCGACGTCCTCGGGCAGCCGGACCAGCGAGCCGAGGCGCTCGGCCCACACCCGGCCCGCGGCCCCGGTGTCCGGGCCGGTGCTCCACAGGTCCGCCGGTTCGGCGGGCAGCAGCGCCCCGAGCAGGGCGTTGCGGTCCTGCGCCGAGACCGTGCTGAGCATGCGCGTGGCCTGTTCCAGCTGGCGCGGCTTGAGGTCCATCAGGGCGAGGGCCTGGGCGTCGCGGTCCTGGGGCTGACCGGCGAGCAGCACGGTCGCCTGGAGCGCGCCGAGTCCGCCCCGGGTCGCCGCGGCGAGCGCCTCGGACGCCTCCGGCCGCCAGGGGGCTGCCCCCTTGTCCCGGATCAGCCGGGTGAGCGCGGTGAGCCCGTCGGCGGGGAACACCTGCCCGATCCGGGTCTCCTCCTCCAGTGTGAAGTGGGCGATGGCGCCGAACGCGCCGGAGGGATCGTGGTCCAGGGCGGTCCAGTGCACCCTGCCGTTCACCCCGTGGGAGTTGGGGCAGCTCAGCACCACGACGGTACGGCCGTCCCGGCGCAGCACCTGGCCCACGCGCGGCTGGTTCTCATGCGGCTCGCTGAGGACGACCTGGCGCAGGGCGGACCCGGGCTCGGCGAGCGGGCCCTCGGCCACCGCCTCCAGCAGCAGGACCAGCGCCTCGCGCGCGGTGTCCGGCGTGGTCGGCAGGGCGGCCCGGTAGGCGAGCGCCCGGAGCGTGCCGAGCAGCGACGGCCACACCGCGCCCATCCGCGGGATCGTGCGCTGGTCGCTGGCCCAGCCGTCGCCGAGGACGCCGGGGTTGCCGGGCTTGGCGGGCAGCGCCGTTCCGTCGGCCGGCCTGCCGGACAGGACGTGGTTCACCGCGCGGATCTGCCGGAGCACGGTCCACTCCCGCTCGCCGCCCCAGCCGCCCCACAGCGAGGCGATGCCGGAGGCGGCGTCACGGACCGCCCGGTCGTTGCCGTGCTCGGGGCTGTAGTCCGCGAACATGCCCTGGGTGTTCCGCCGGTCCGGCTGCTCGCGGGGCACCGGCGGGGTGGCGAAGGTGGTGGCCGAGTCGCTCAGCCACAGCGCCGCGCGGACCAGCGCGGCCACACCGATGCGCAGCCGCTTGTCGGTGATCTCGGGCAGGACGTCGGCGACCATCCGCCTGATGAACACGTCACCGTTGGGCACCGCGGCCCGGGCGTCGGTGTCGTCACCGGCCGCGTCCAGCAGCGCCTTGCGCTCCGCCACGGCCTCGGCCCCGGCCCGCAGCAGCTTCGCCGCCCGCTCGTCGGTGAGCGCGCGCAGCGCCGCCGAACCCTGCTCGTCGCGGGCGCGCAGGGCGTGCCAGAAGGCCACCGGCGGGACGAACCGGGTCCCCGAGGCGAACTCGCTGCCCCGCTCGCCCAGCGTCACCCGGCCGAGCAGACCGCCCTCGGAGGTGTCGTCGGGGGCGAACAGGGCCACCCGCCCGTCGCGGTACGTGGCGACGGGTTCGGCGCCGCCGGGCAGCCGCAGCGCGCCGATCGGCACCCCCGCCGCCCGGCCGACGGTGACGGTACGGCCGTCCGGCGAACCGGCGGTCGTCAGGGTCTCCTCGCCGTCCTTCGCCGTGCGCACCCAGCGTCCGACGACCTTGCCGTCGGTGCCGAACGGGCTTCCCTCCAGGCCGGGTTGCAGCGGCAGGACCTCGCACGCCGACTGCACCAGCGAGGCGTCCTCGTGGATGCCGGACTGGAGGAAGGCGGGCAGGGAGGCACGCCCGTGCGTACCGGTCGCCGGGTCGTACTCGAGCCACACCTGCTTCAGGCCCTGCCTGCCCTGCCGCCAGCAGGTGACGCCGTCGCCGAGCAGGGGACGGCTCGGCGGCAGCACCGTGTCCCCGGCGTGCAGCGTGCGGCCGCCGGTCGCCACGCCGCCGCCGGACAGCGGCACGGAGGGGTGGCCGGCGTCGGAGCTGCGCCAGTAGGGCAGTTGCTCCCCGCCGAGGGCGAACACCTCCGACGGGCGGTTCGACCAGTAGCCGACCTGCTTGCCGTCCTGCCGCCACATCACCATCAGTTCACCGTCGGCGTAGCGGAACTGCGGACGGTTCCACCGGTCCAGCTCGATGGGCAGCCGCAGCTCGTGTTCGAGGAGCGTCCCCTGCGGGCCGACGACGATCACCTTGACGCCCCGGGACAGGATCAGCGCGGGCCAGGCCTCGGTGACCGTCAGTTCACGGTTCGGGTCCTTGGCCGGGACGGCCTCGTCGAGCACGCGCAGGGCCTCGTCGAGGGCGGGCCAGCCCAGCTCGTCGAGGATGCCCGCGCGCAGCGTACGGCCCAGGAGCGGGGCGACGTCGTGCGCGGCCACGCCGGCCACGGCCTCGGCGTCGACCCGGAACGCCACCGGCCGGAAGGGCTGGATCCGCTCCAGCGCGGCACGCGCCCCCGGCAGACCGGTGGCGGCGGTGTACCGCCCGGCCGACCGCTCCAGCCACGCCCGCAGCACCTCGCCCAGCACCGGGTGGTCGGCGAGGGGTTCCAGCAGCTGGGTCAGGCCCCGGTGCTCGCCGCCGAGACGGCCGACCGCCTCGTGGAGCAGCCGCAGCAGCCGCGGGTCCGCCGCGGTGGCCGTCAGGTCGCGGGCGCCGGGGCGCTCGTCGCGCAGCCACCGGTCCAGCGCCAGGTGGACGCGGGTCTCCGCGTCGGGCAGGGCCAGCGGGACCTTCTCGGCCGCGCACAGGTCCAGCAGGTCCAGGTCCGCGCCGGCCTGCCAGCGGCCGGAGAACAGGTCGACCGGCCGGCCGTCGGCGCGCAGCCGCTCCGCCATGCGCGCGGCGAGCGCCAGGGTGCCGGGGGAGCGCCAGGAGATCGCGGAACCGTGCTTGCGGTGGAACGCCCAGCGGCCCAGCCAGTCCGCCGCGTCGACCTCGCCGGCCGCCTCGGTGTCCTCACCGGTCAGCAGCCGGTCCGCGCCGCACTCGGCGAGCAGCGCCAGCCAGAACTCGTCGTCCTCCACGGACCGGCCCAGGCCGCCCGGCATGATCTCCAGCAGCCGGACCCGGGCGGCGGGCCGCCGCTCGGCGAGGACGCCCAGCGTCGCCCGGTAGGCGTTCCAGAACGAGGCCGGCGCGCGCACCGCGGCCGGGGAGGCGATCAGGTCGCCGACCAGCTCGCACTCCTCGTCGACCCGGGACAGACCGGCCGCCTTGATCAGACTCCGGGCGTCCTGCGGCAGCGAGGCGTACGGCGGCATGCCCGCCGCGCAGCGCTCCACCGTCAGCTGCCGGTACTGCGCCCACGCCTGCGCCGGGTCGAGCCGCCGGGCCAGGTCCTTGACGTGCTCCTTGAGCGCCTTCACCGTCAGGGCGCCGGCGAACGCGAACTCCAGGAACACCGCCCGCTGCCGGTCCTCGTCCACGGCGAGCGCGTGCACCCGCTCGGCCTGGCGCGCCTTGCCGAAGAAGGCCGCCGCGTAGGTGGTGTTCTCGTGCTGGAGGAAGATCCGCGCCGCCTGCTCGTAGAAGGTCGGCAGGAAGTGCGGCACGGCCCGGCCGAGCCGCTCGCCCAGCTCCTCGAAGCCCTCCTTGGCGGCGCCCGGCCGGGACTTGGCCTGGCGGGCGAGCCGCTCGACGTCCTTGACCAGGGCCAGCGCGTGGTGCCCGTTGGCCGGGTCGTTGACCAGCGCCCAGGCGGGGAAGCCGAGCGTCTCCCGGCGTACCTGCCCGACCTCGGGCACCTCGGCCTCGCGGGCCAGCCCGAGGAACTCCAGGGCGAGGTCCTCGGCCTCGCCGAGGGTGCCCGGCACCAGCCGGACGATCCGCCGGTCGTCCAGGGCGGGGTGGGTGTAGGTGCGGACGGTGAGGGTGTCGGCGTCCTCACGGTCGGTGGTGCCCGGCGGCAGGACGGCGCCCGCCTCCAGCAGCGCGGCCGCGGTGGTCTCGTCGTACGTGTTCATGCGGCCTTCTCCTCGTCCTCGATGTCGCGTCCGGCGTACAGCGCGGCCGCCATGCGCATGCCCTCCGACCAGGCCACCGGCCCGACCTGGCCGAGCTTCAACGGCCGTCCGGAGCCGTCGGTCCAGGTGAGGGGACCGGTCTCGGTCTCCATGTAGCCGTCGTAGTCGCCGATCCAGACGCGGGCCTCGATCGCGCGGCCGTCCTCGCGCAGCGAGCACACCGCGTCGCCGCCGCGGGCGCGGTAGCCGAGCTGGGTGGTCCTGCCGTGCAGGAACCGCAGTTCCTTGAAGACGCCGCCCGCGTAGTCCTCGACGGACGTGGACTCGGGGTCCAGGTCGGCCGGGCGGTGCCACACCTCGCGGAAGAGCTGCTGGGCCCGCTGCTCCACACCGAGTTCGACGGCGAACTCCCGCAGTTCCTCCAGGTCCGCCAGCAGCACCGGGTGCGGGATGTGCACGAGTTCGGGGCGGATGCGCACGGTGTCGCCGTCGAGGTCGACCAGTCCGAGGCCGCGCTCGGGGTCGGCGTCCCGGAGGAACCCGGCGACCTCGCCGTCCGGCCCGGTCACGACCACGTCCCGCAGGGCCGCCTGCCAGGCCGGGTCCGGCCACACCCCGGCGACGACCGCGAACGGCACCGGCAGCGAACGCACCATCCACTTCTCGACGTCGGCCAGGCACTGCCGTTCGTGCCGCTCCAGCCACTCGGTGAGCTGACGCAGCCCCACCACCGCCGGGTCGTCCGCGAGTTTGGTCGGTACCGACTTCAACCGCCGTCCGGCCGCGTTGCGGCACACGACCTTCCCCGACTCCAGCGCGACCTCGTAGTCGCCCGCCGTCACCCACCCCACAGGTGCCTCCCCCACATCCGTGATCAAGTGACCGGAACTCTAGGGCAGGCCACTGACAACGCCCTCACCCGGCCGCTGAACGGGGTCCGAACACCTCAGCGCAGGGTCAGCGACCCGTCGTCTTCCAAGGTGGGGCGCACTCCGTCGCTGATCCGCTCGACGGTCGCCCGCAGCCACTCCCGGTCCGCCTTCCGTGCCCCCTCCAGGCGCATCCGCCGGGCCGCGAGCGGGACCATGCGCAGCCCGGCCAGCCGTCCGTCGCCCGCCGCCAGCGTGGCGAGGAACATCAGCCGCAGGTCGTCCCGGTACCGCTCGAACCCCGGAATCCCCTCGTAGTCGTCGACGAAGTCGCCGCAGCCGTACAGGATCAGCCGCCCGCGGTACACCTCCACCGGGCGCGGGTGGTGCGAGGAGTGCCCGTGGACGAGGGCGACGCCGCCGTCCACCAGGGCGTGCGCGAAGCCGACCTGGTCCCGCGGTACGCGATAGCCCCAGTTGGAGCCCCAGTGCACGGAGACGACCACCAGGTCGCCGGGGAGCCGGTGCCGGCCCACCCGCTCCAGCACGGCACGGGCGGCCGCCGGCGTCGGCGCGGGCAGGTACGCCACCCCGGGCCCGTCCCCGGTCGCCGCCCACCCCGGGGGGACGCCGCTGGACCGCATCCCCAGCGCGAACACCAGCACCCGGCCGCCGCCGGGCAGGGGGACCGCCGCCGGCGCGTACGCCTCGTCGGCGTCCCGTCCCGCGCCCGCCGTCCGCAGTCCCGCGCGGGCGAGCGAGCCGAGCGTCTGCGCCAGACCGGAGCGGCCGAAGTCCAGGACGTGGTTGTTGGCCAGGACGCACACGTCGGGCCGGGCCACGGACAGGGCGGGCAGGTTCGCCGGGTGCATCCGGTAGTGGATCTCCTTGCCGGGCGCGAAGCTGCCGCCGCCGGTGACCGACGTCTCCAGGTTCACGATCCGCACGTCCGGCTCGGCCGCGCGCAGCACGCGCAGCGCCTCTCCCCACGGCCAGGACGGCCGCACCGGGGCGGGCACCGGGCCGTGCACCGACTCCGCGAGACGCACGTAGTCACGGGCGTCCGTCACGTACGGCTCGCGCAGCACCGGGTCACCGGGGTGCGCGAGGATCTGGTCGACGCCGCGCCCGAGCATCACGTCACCGCACAGGAACAACGTCACTGCACCGTCGCCCACACCTCCACGGTAGGCCGGTCGCGGTTGCGCCTGCGGATCGGAGGAACTCGGGGACCGGCCGACCGTGGAGGCAGGCGATGACGACGATCTCCGACCCGGTGCTGGTGCCCGCGGGCCCGGGCGTCGAACTGGCGGGCGACCTGGTGGTGCCGGAGTCCGCGCGGGCCGTGGTGCTCTTCGCCCACGGCAGCGGCAGTTCCCGGCACAGCCCCCGCAACCGGCGGGTGGCCGCCGTGCTGCGCACCGCCGCGCTCGGCACCCTGCTGATGGACCTGCTCACCGACCGGGAGGAGGAGCGCGACGCGCTCACCCGAGAGCACCGTTTCGACATCCCGCTGCTCGGCGGGCGGCTGGTCGCCGCGATCGACTGGCTCGCCGGCCGGGCGGACACCCGGGAGCTGCCCGTCGCCCTGTTCGGCGCCAGCACCGGGGCCGGCGCCGCCCTGGTGGCCGCCGCCGAGCGGCCCGCGCGCGTACTGGCCGTGGTCTCCCGGGGCGGGCGGCCCGACCTGGCCGGGGACGCCCTGGACGCCGTACGGGCGCCCGTGCTGCTGATCGTGGGCGGGCGGGACCGGGAGGTGCTGCGGCTCAACGAGGAGGCGGCGCGGAGGCTGCGGACACCCTGCGAGCTGTACGTCGTGCCCGGCGCCACGCACCTGTTCGAGGAACCCGGCGCACTGGACGAGGCCGCCGACGCGGCGCGGCGCTGGTGCGCCGAAAGGGCCGGGACGACCACGCGCGAGTGAGCGCGGCCGACCCGCGACCCCGGCCCGATCCGCCGGGCCGATCGGCCCGGGCCTCGGCGTGAGCCGCCATGCCGGTGGGGGCGGTTGACCTGTGACCCGGTGTGAGCCGCCAGGCTGGTGGGGGCGGTCGGCCCGGGATCCGGTGTGAGCCGTGAGCTAGGAGAGGGCGGCAGGCCCGGGACCCGGCGGGAGCCGTCAGCTGAGTGAGGCCGGCCGGGGACCCCGGCCCGAGCCGAAACCCGGCGACGCCGTCAGACCCCTGAAATCCCGGCGGGAGCCGTCAGCTCAGTGAGGGCGGCCGGCCCGGGACCCCGGCCCGAGCCGTCAGCCCGGTGAAGGGCGGAGGGCCACAATCCCGGCGGCAGCCGTCGGGCAGCCGTCGGGCAGCCGTCGGGCAGCCGTCGGGCAGCCGGAACGCGGCGGACGCCGTCAGGCGTCCGGAACCCCGGCGGGAGCCGTCAGGCCAGTGACAGGAAGAGCTTCTCCAGGCGGGCGCGCATCTGCTCGGCGTCCTCGCCCGTGCTGCGGCCCGACTCCATGTCGGCCACGCACCGCTGCAGACCCGTGGCGATGATCGCGAACCCGGCCCGGTCCAGGGCGCGGGACGCGGCGGCGAGCTGGGTCACGACCTCCTCGCAGTCCCGCCCCTCCTCGATCATGCGGATCACCCCCGCGATCTGCCCCTGAGCCCGGCGCAGCCGGTTCAGCACGGCCTTGAGCTCGGCACCCGCCAGATCCAGTTCCATGATCACCCCTCCGGAAATACCCCGAGGGGTACTCTACGTCCCGGTTCGGGACGACGTCGAACACCTGGCTGAGTAGGCTCCGCTCCATGCGGATCGCCGTCTCCTCCGACATGGACGAACCTGTCGCGCGCCTCCTCCTCGCGGAGCTGGAGCGGCGCGGCCACGAAGTCGTGCCGTACGGGGCGCTGCGCGAGGGCGACGACCCCCGGTGGGCGGTCTGTTCCGAGGCGGCCGCCCGCGAGGTCGCCGCCGGGACGGCCGAGCAGGCCGTGGTCTGCTGCTGGACCGGGACCGGGGCCTCCATCGCCGCGAACAAGGTGCGCGGGGTCCGCGCGGCGCTGTGCACGGACGCCTACACGGCGGACGGCGCCCGCCGCTGGAACGACGCCAACGTGCTCGCTCTCGGCCTCCGCCTGACCTCCGGGCCGCTGCTGACGGAGATCCTCGACGCCTGGTTCGCCGCCGAGGGCGGCCAGGACGCCGAGGACCGGGCGAACGTCGCCCACGTCGCGCGTATCGAGCGCTGACCCGGCCGGCTCAGCGCAGCACCGCGGCCAGCAGGTCGGTGCCCAGCGCGGTCAGCCCGGGCAGGTCGAGGGTGTGGCGGACGTAGCGGCCCTGCCGCCGGGCCGTGAGCAGGCCCGCGCGGCGCAGGACGGTGAGATGCCGGGAGACCTCCGGCGCCGACAGCTCCCAGGTGTGGGCCAGCTCGCCGGTGGTGTGCGGCCCGCGGGCCAGGGTGCGCAGCAGCCGCAGCCGTACCGGATGGGAGAGCGCCTCCAGGCGCAGGGCGACCGTGTCCAGGGACACCGGAGGTGCCGGGCTCGGCTCGCCCACGGGGTACTGCACCACGGGTCGCCAGCCCGGCGCGTGGACCACCGTCAGATGCGGGCTGCCGAAGACGCTCGGGACGAACGTCACCGCGGCGCCGTGCGCGGCGGTCGCCTTGTCCTGGAGCTTGTCCACCACGATGCAGTCGCCGTCCGACGAGAGCGCGACGGCGCCGGAGACCGCGGCGAGGGCCGCGCCGGCGCCCTGCCGCCGCAGCAGGTCGTTCTTGGTCCGCAGATCGGTGGCGAGGGACACGGCGACCTCCGCCCAGGCGGCGTCGAAGAACGCCTCCGCACACCGTTCCAGGGTGCCGCGCACCCGCGCCCGCACGGCCCCGGGGTCCGCGAGCAGCCGCTCCGCGAAGGCCTCCTGGCGGGGCCCGCGCGCCTGGGCGACGTCCAGCGCCCGCTCACGCGCGGCGGCGTCGGTGAGCGGGGACGGCGCGGCGACGGGGACCCGGCCGCCGCCGCAGGTGGTGACGAGCGCGGCCGTCACGTACGCCTCGTCGTCGATCCGGTCCACGTCGTCCAATTCCTCGGCGAGCGTCGGCCGGGGCCGGGCCGGCAGCAGGAAGTCGGCCTGCGAGGAACGCCAGAGGAACTCCGCCTCCCTGAGCCGCTCGGCCACCTCCGGCCGCAGCCCCGCCCACACGTCCGCCGCCCAGCCGGCGAACCCAGGATGATGACCGGGCTCGGCCAGCACATGCAGCATCGCGGTCAGCTCCGCCAGCGGGGACGCGGCGAACCGCAGACGCTCGGCCGACAGGCCGCTGATGTCGATCCTCAAGGTCACCCGCACAGGATCACCGACGGGGCGGCCGACGGCGGCGTCGATTGACGGTCTTCGTCAACTCGCGTGCCGGGCACGGCGGCCGAGGCCACGGTGGGGCGCCATGGCGACCCTCTCCAAGATCCGGCCCCGCGCCCTGGTCCACGCCTCCGGCGGCCCCCGCTACGCCGTGGCCCTGGCCGTGGACGCGCTCGGCACCGGCCTGCTGCGGCCCTTCCTGCTGCTGTACGGGGTGACGGTGCTCGGCCTGTCCGCACCGGCCACCGGCATCGCCATGACGGCCGGGATCGTCGCCGGCCTGGTGTGCGTGCCCGCGGTCGGCCGATGGCTGGACCGGGGCGCGCGCAGCACGGTCGTCGCGGCGTCGATGCTCGTACGGGCGCTGGGCGTGGCCCTGCTGCTGGCCACCCCTTCGGGACACGTCTGGCTGTTCGCGGCGGCGGCCCTGGTCCAGGGCGTCGGCAACCAGGCGTGGCCGCCCGCCCACGCCGCCCTCGTCGCCACGGTCTCCCACGGCCGCGAACGCGACGCGGCGCTCGCCGCGGGGCGTGCCCTGCGCAACGCCGGGATGGGGGTGGGCGCGCTGATCGCCACCGTGTGCCTGACGGGCGGCACCACGGCACTGCGGGCGCTGGCGGCGCTGACCGGTGTCGCCTGTCTGGTCGCGGCGGGCCTGGCGTGGTCGGTCCGCCTGCGCGCGCGGCCGTCGGCCGACCCGGCCGCGACCGCCGACGACGGCCCCGCCCCGCGGATGCGCGCGCTGCTCACCGCCAACGTGGTCTACGTCTTCTGCCTCAACGTCCCCGAGATCGCGCTCCCGCTGATCCTGGTGACCCAACTGGACGCGTCCCCGGTGTGGTCGGCCGCCGTCTTCGTCGCCAACACGGTCCTGGTGGTCACGCTCCAGGTGCCGGTCACGGTGCTGCTGTCCCGCTATCCCCGGCGGACCGTGCTGGCCCTGGGCGGCGTCCTGCTCTCCGTGTCCTACCTGGGCTTCCTCGCGGCGGCCTCGCTGGGACCCGGCCGGGGCGCCCCGGCCGTCGCCGCGGTCTCCGTGGTCTGCACCTTCGGCGAGATCGTCTACGCCGGCAGCGCCACCGCGCTGGTCACGGCCCTCGCCCCGGCCCACGCCCTGGGCCGGGTCCTGGCCCGCTTCGAGGTCTCCACCGGTTTCGGCCTCGCCGTCTCCCCGATGGTCATCACCGCCCTCGCGCCCCATGGCCCGACGGCCCTGTGGGGCACGCTCGGCGCGGCGACCCTGCTGTCGGCCGCCGCCGTGGTGGCCGAGCGGGACGGGGCGTCGACGGCCGCCGGAACGGCCGGGCGCGCCCCCGCCCTTCCGGCCGCTACTCCTCCCGGAGGTCCCTGACCCGCTTGATCTTGCCGACGGAGCGTTCCAGGGTCTCCGGTTCGACGATCTCCACGTCGACGCTGACGCCCACGCCGTCCTTCACGCCCTGCGCGACGAGCCGCGCCGCCGCCTGCCGCTGCTCGGCATCCGCGCCGGGGCGGGCCTCCACCCGTACCGTCATGTGGTCCATCCGGCCGCGCCGGGTGAGCCGGATCTGGAAGTGCGGGGCCACCGCGGGAGTGCGCAGCACGATCTCCTCGATCTGCGTGGGGAAGACGTTGACCCCGCGCAGGATCAGCATGTCGTCGCAGCGGCCGGTGACCTTCCGCATCCGGCGGAAGGCGGGGCGGGCGGTGCCCGGCAGCAGCCGGGTGAGGTCCCGGGTGCGGTACCGGATGATCGGCAGCGCCTCCTTGGTGAGCGAGGTGAACACGATCTCGCCCTCCTCGCCCTCGGCCATCACCTCGTCGGTGACCGGGTCGACGATCTCCGGGTAGAAGTGGTCCTCCCACACATGGAGTCCGTCCTTGGTCTCCACGCACTCCTGCGCCACGCCCGGGCCGATCACCTCGGAGAGCCCGTATATGTCGACGGCGTGGATGCCGGTGCGCTCCTCGATCTCGCGGCGCATCTCCTCCGTCCACGGCTCGGCGCCGAAGATGCCGACCTCCAGGGAGGTGTCCCGGGGATCGACGCCCTGCCGCTCGAACTCGTCGAGCAGGGTGAGCATGTAGGACGGGGTGACCATGATGATCTCGGGCCGGAAGTCCTGGATGATCTGCACCTGCCGGGCCGTCATCCCGCCGGAGGCGGGGATCACCGTGCACCCGGCCCGCTCGGCGCCGTAGTGCGCGCCGAGACCGCCGGTGAACAGGCCGTAGCCGTAGGAGATGTGGACCTTGTGGCCGGGCCGGCCGCCGGCGGCGCGGATCGAACGGGCCACCACGTCCGACCACATGGAGATGTCGTTCTCGGTGTAGCCGACCACCGTGGGGCGTCCCGTGGTGCCGCTGGAGGCGTGCACGCGCCGCACCTCGGACAGGGGCACGGCGAACATGCCGAAGGGGTAGGTGTCCCGCAGGTCGGCCTTGGTGGTGAAGGGGAACCGGGCGAGGTCGGCGAGCGACCGGCAGTCCTCGGGGATGACACCGGCCTCGTCGAACTTCTTGCGGTACAGCTCCACATGGTCGTAGGCGTGCCGCAGCGTCGACCGCAGCCGTTCGAGCTGGAGCTCGGCGAGCTGCTCCCGGCTCAGCCGTTCCGCGTCGTCCCGCAGATCGTGGGGGAGGGGTTCGCCCGGCTTGCTCATCGCGACTCCTTCGGCGCCTGGGTGGGGGTCCGGCCGATGCTGCGGCTGCGTCCGCGGAACTCCGCGACGGTCTCGTCACCGCGCAGGACGCTCACGTCGTAGATACCACTGCGGCCGTACCGGGTGCGTTCCTCCGCGCGGGCCACGAGGACGTCGCCCTCGTGGGCCGGGGCGACGAAGGTGATGTCGGCGCCCGCCGCCACGGTCACCGGGCCGTGGCTGTTGCACGCGCACGCGAAGGCGGTGTCGGCGAGCAGGAACACATAGCCGCCGTGGGCGATGCCGTGGCCGTTCACCATCGCGGAGGTCACGGTCATCCGCAGCACGGCCGTGCCCTCGCCGTGCTCCAGCAGTTCGATCCCGAGCCCCCGGGACGCCTCGTCCGCGGCGAACATCGCCCGGGCGGGCGACGCCGGGTCGGAGGTCCGTGTCACCGTCTCCACCACCTCATGTACCGACCGACCATTCGGTCCGGGTTCCGCACCGCCAAACAACCAGTCCCGCCCGCGGCCTGTCAAGGGTGGTCCGCGGCTTCGACCGCGGGGATGCGCGGGGGTCTTGCCGGGGAGGCGGAAACGCGTCACACTGATACCGAACGAATGGTCGGTTGGGAAGCTGGTGCTGATGACCACGACACGCCTCGCCGAGGACTCGCCCCCGGACGGACTCCAGGAGCACTTCGACGCGACGATCGCGCGCGACCACCGCGTCGAGCCGCGCGACTGGATGCCCGAGGCTTACCGGAAGACGCTGGTCCGGCAGATCGCGCAGCACGCGCACTCGGAGATCATCGGCATGCAGCCCGAGGGGGAGTGGATCACCCGCGCGCCGTCCCTGCGCCGCAAGGCGATCCTCTTCGCCAAGGTCCAGGACGAGGCCGGCCACGGTCTCTACCTGTACTCGGCCGCCGAGACCCTCGGCGCGGACCGCGCGGACCTCACCGACCGGCTCATCGAGGGCCGCCAGAAGTATTCGTCGATCTTCAACTACCCGACGCCGAGCTTCGCCGACGTCGGTGTCATCGGCTGGTTCGTCGACGGCGCCGCGATCTGCAACCAGGTCCCGCTGTGCCGCAGCTCCTACGGCCCCTACGCCCGCGCGATGGTGCGGATCTGCAAGGAGGAGTCCTTCCACCAGCGGCAGGGCTACGAGCTGCTGATGACGATGATGCGCGGCACCGAGGCCCAGCGGGAGATGGTCCAGGACGCGGTGAACCGCTGGTGGTGGCCGTCCCTGATGATGTTCGGCCCGCCCGACGACGCCTCGCCCAACTCGGCCCAGTCGATGGCCTGGAAGATCAAGCGGCACAGCAACGACGAACTGCGCCAGCGCTTCGTCGACATGACCGTCCCGCAGGCCGAGAAGCTCGGCGTCACCCTGCCCGACCCGGACCTGAAGTGGAACGCCGAGCGCGGCGCCCACGACTTCGGCACGCCCGACTGGGACGAGCTGATGCGGGTCATCAAGGGCGGCGGCCCCTGCAACGCCCAGCGGATGGAACGGCGCAGAAGCGCCCACGAGGAAGGCGCCTGGGTGCGCGAGGCGGCCACCGCCCACGCGGCCAAGCGGGCCCGGAAGGAACCGGCGGCATGAGCCACACCGAGAGCTGGCCCCTGTACGAGGTGTTCGTGCGCGGCAAGCGCGGACTGAACCACGTCCACGTCGGATCGCTGCACGCGGCCGACGACGCGATGGCCCTCACCCACGCCCGCGACCTGTACACCCGGCGCAACGAGGGCGTGTCGATCTGGGTGGTGCGCTCCGAGCACATCGCCGCCTCCACCCGCGACGAGAAGGACCCCTTCTTCGCCCCCAGCGCGGACAAGGTCTACCGCCACCCGACGTTCTACGACATCCCTGACGATGTCCCGCACATCTAGGAGCCGGGGATGAGTGAGGACCACGTCTACATGACCCTCGCCGAGGGCCACGAGGACGACACCCGCTGGGCCTACGGCACCGGCTTCGAGGACCCCCTGCACGGCGTCGACACCACCGTCCCGGACGGCGTCGACGCCGCCGCGCTCGCCGCGACCTGCGTCGCCCTGGCCGACGACGCCCTGGTCGGCGCCCAGCGCCTCGCCGAGTGGATCACCCGCGCCCCCGAGCTGGAGGAGGAGGTCGCGCTCGCCAACATCGGCCTCGACCTGCTCGGCCAGGCCCGACTGCTGTACTCCCGGGCCGGCCAGGCCGACGGCACCGGCCGCGACGAGGACGCCTACGCCTACCTCCGCGACCCCGCCGACTTCCGCAACGTCCGCCTGGCCGAACTTCCCAACGGCGACTTCGCGTTCACCATCGTCCGGCTGCTGGTGCTGGCCAGCTGGCGCCTCGCCCACTTCGAGCGGCTGGCCACCCACCCCGACCCGGTGCTGTCCGCCGTCGCCGCCAAGGGTGTCAAGGAACTCGCCTACCACCGGCAGTACGCCGCCGAGTGGGCGGTGCGTCTGGGTGACGGCACCGAGGAGTCGCACCGCCGGATGCGCAGGGCCGTCGAGCAGGTCGCGCCGTACCTGGGCGAGCTGTTCACCGCCTGCGACGTACGGACCGAGGTCGTCGCCGTGCTGCGCCAGGTCACCGAGGAGGCCGGACTGCCCATGCCGGTCTACCGGCCGTGCCCCGGCTCCGGCCGCGACGGCGAGCACACCGAGCATCTCGCCCCACTGCTCACCGAGTTGCAGAGCGTGGCCCGCGCCCTCCCGGGGGCGACATGGTGACCCTCGCGCTCGACGCGGAGCACGCCCGGCGCGTCGCCGAGCAGGTGCCCGACCCCGAGCTGCCCATGCTGACCCTCGCCGACCTCGGTGTCCTGCGCGCGGTCACCCTCGCCGAGGACGGCACCGTCGTCGCCGAACTCACCCCGACCTACTCGGGCTGCCCCGCCATGGCGGAGATGCGCGCCGACGTCGCCGCCCGGCTGAGGGCCGCCGGCTACGAGCGCGTGGAGATCCGCACGGTGCTGAACCCGCCGTGGACCAGCGACTGGATCACCCCGGAGGGCCGGCGCAGGCTCACCGAGCACGGCATCGCCCCGCCCGGCGCCGCCCCCCGCGGCCCGGTCACGCTCACGCTGTCGCCGACCCGGCGCACCGTGGCCTGCCCGCGCTGCGGCTCGGCGGAGACCGAGGAGACCTCCCGGTTCGCCGCCACCTCCTGCAAGGCGCTCTGGCGTTGCCGCGCCTGCCGCGAGCCGTTCGAGTACGTCAAGGAGATCTAGATGGCCCCGACCGCCCCCGCCGAGGCCGTGAAGCCGCGCCCGCGCCGCCGCCCGGTCTTCCATCCGCTGCGGGTCGCCGCGGTGCGGCCGCTGTGCGAGGACGCCGCCGCCGTCGGCTTCGAGATCCCGCCCGAGCTGGCCGAGGAGTTCGCCTTCGCGCCCGGCCAGTCGCTGACCCTGCGGCGTGAGATCGACGGCCGCGACGAGCGCCGCTCCTACTCGATCTGCACCCCCGCCGGATCGGCCCCCCGTATCGGCGTACGGGTGGTGCCCGGCGGCCTGTTCTCCGCCTGGCTGGTCAACGAGGTGCGCCCCGGCGACACGGTCGAGGTGATGGCCCCCACCGGGAACTTCACGCCCGACCTGACCACCCCCGGACACCATGTGCTGATCGCCGCGGGATCCGGCATCACCCCCATGCTGTCCATCGCCGAGTCCGTCCTGGCCGCGGACTCCCGCTCCACGGTCACCCTCTTCTACGGCAACCGCCGCACCGGCACGGTGATGTTCGCCGACGAGCTGGCCGACCTCAAGGACCTCTACCCGAGCCGCTTCCAGCTCGCCCACGTCCTGTCCCGCGAGCCCCGGGAGGCCGAGGTGCTCTCCGGACGCCTCGACGCCGAGCGGCTGGCGGCGCTCGTCGACGGGCTGGTCGACGTGACGACGGCCGACCACTGGTGGCTGTGCGGCCCGCACGGCATGGTCCGTGACGCGCAACGCGTCCTCGACGGGCTCGGCGTCCCCGCCGACCGCGTCCACCAGGAGCTGTTCTACGCCGACGACGAGCCGGTGCGCGAGGTCCGCCACCAGGAGACCGGACCCACCGGACCGGTCAGCCGGGTCACCGTCGTCCTCGACGGACGCTCCACCACCGACGCGCTCCCCCGGGAGCGGACCGTCCTGGACGGCGCCCAACGCTCCCGCCCCGACCTGCCGTTCGCCTGCAAGGGCGGCGTCTGCGGCACCTGCCGGGCCCTGGTCACCGACGGCGAGGTCGACATGCGCCGCAACTTCGCCCTGGAGAAGGCCGAGGTGGAGGCCGGATACGTCCTCACCTGCCAGTCGTACCCGGTCTCCGAGACGCTGACGGTCGACTACGACAGCTGAAAAAGGCTCCGGCCGCCCCGCGTTCGGGCGGGGCGGCCGGAGCCTTCGTCAACGGCGAGGAGAGCGTGGGGACTAGATCCATTGAAGCCGCTTTCACGGCGGTGAGAAGGAAGCCCCCTCCATGGCCTCGCCACGGCTCACGCTACCAGTCACTCCGGGATCAGGTCGCGCAGGTTTTCCGGGGTGAAGACCCGCGAGTGAGGGTGCAGTCCCTCCGGGCGCTCCAGCCCGATGTAGGTGACCGGACCGTCCGGCAGGTCCGCGCCGTCCCACTCCGTCACCGCACCACCCGCCATCAGCCCCACCAGGTGACGCACCGTCAACTGCTCCCGCTCCACGATCCCGCGCAGCAGGGCGGCCACCGACACCCGGTTGCCCTCGACCTGGTTGGCGTTCGGGTCGCCCCGCAGGTACAGGTGCAGCCACTTGGCCCGCCACAGCCCGTCCTCGCCGCGCAGGAAGGCGAGCGGCAGCGCCACCCGGCCGGGCCCCCGCAGTTCCGACTTCATCCGCACGGTCCGCGGCTCGAACGGCCGCCCCCGCTGCTCGCCCTCGCGCAGCATGAATCCGAAGAACGACTCCGCGGCCTCCTCGAAGCCCTCCCCGGAGTAGACGTTGACCTGCGGCACGACGAACGTCCCGCGCACCGCCCCGAGCCGGAGGTTGATGAACTCCGAGGCACCCCGGGGCGCTTCGGTGATGTCGCCGGAGTGTTCGCCGCCCACCGCCGTGAGGCTGGTCCACGACAGCCAGCAGTCGGTGGAGTAGTCGGCGTTCAGGATCAGCGCGGACAGGTCGTAGTCGGTGGTCCGGGCGGCCTGCTTCCAGTACACGAAGAACCGCAGCAGTTCGCCGTCCACCACCGAGAGCGAACCGCGGGGCAGCACACCGAGCCCGGCCGCGGTCGCCCGCCCGCTGAGCGGCAGCGCCACGTCGAGCATCTCCGGGTCGACCACCAGCCGCCCGGGGTCGGGCAGCCGGCGGCGGATCTCCGCGTCCAACGCGGCGATCAGCGACTCCCGTTCGGCCTGCGGCAGCGCCGCCCGCGCGTCCTCGGTCACCCACGCCCGCCCGCGCCGGTTGACGAACACCCGCCGCCCGCCGCCGTCACCGGTCCGGTTGTGCAGATGCTCACGCACCGAGAGCACGACCCGCCCGGAGACCCGCGGCGCCGCCTCCACGACGGCGGCCACGACGGCCTCCCGCTCCTGCCCCGTACGGCACATCCGCAGCAGCCGGTCCAGGGCACGGTAGAGCCGGCCGGGCGCGTCGACGAGCACGCCCACCGCGCCGACGACATCACCGGCGCCGAGCAGCTCCTCGACCCGGCGGTCGAAGGACGGCGGCCTGCGCTCGCCGCGCGCCACCGCGAACACCTCGGCGGCGTGCGGCCACCGCGGGTACTCGTGCGGGTGCAGCCGCTCCCCGAGCCGCTTGAACATCTCGCGGTGCACGGGCACGTCGGCGAGCTTGCCCGGTGCGGCCGCGACGACGGAGTCCAGACCCGCCAGCAGGGCGCGGCGCACCGGACGCGACAGCGCCCGCAGCCGCGTCGGCCGCTGGAGCGTGACGTCGCCGCCGGAGAGCGCGCAGGCCAGCCGCAGCACGTCCGTGACGGTGTCCAGCAGCGGCGCGGCGCCCGCCGCCAGGCGGGCCCGGTTGACCACGGCCCGGTTCTCCCGCACCGGAATCGTCCCGGGCTGCGGTCCGTCGGCGCACACCGCGGCGAGGGCCTCCAGATCGGCGAGGTGCTCGTCGCCCGGCGGAGTGGTGGACCCGGCCAGCGCCAGGTACAACGCGCTCACCTCGTCGGCGAGTTCACCGCCCAGGTGCAGCACGGTGACCCGGTCGCCGGCCGCGGCGAGCAACTCGTCGTGCGCGGCGAGGAGTTCCTCGTAGGTGTGCTGGTAGCGGCCGTACGAGGGAAGCGTCAGCAGGTTCACCGCGCCGGCGCTCGACTCGGTGAGCAGGCCGGGGCGTACGGACCCGTCGGCGAGGGCCCGCACGACGCAGTCCCGCCAGAAGTCCACCGTGTCGGGCACGTTGGCGGGGAAGTCGACGAAGTAGGCGTTGTGACGGACGTGGTCGCCGACCGAGGCGCGGACCGTGGCCAGGGTGCGCGCGGCGGTGTCCACGACCGTCTCCACGGACAGCCCCGAAAGACGCTCCAGCAGTTCGCCGGAGAGCTTGAAGCCCACCGTCATCAGCGCCGCGTCCAACTGGCGTGCGGCGACGGCCCCTTGACCCGGGGTCCCGACGGGGGAGGGGAGTCGGCGGGTGTGCTGGACGACCAGCGATTCCAGGCTGTGCGACATGTCCGGGATGATCCCAGGGGCGCACGCCTGTACGCATTCGGTTTTGCCGGGCGCGCCCGGCGCCCGGCACCCGCGACGCGATGGGTCAGGAGTCCTCGCGGGCCGCCCGCTCGGCGTTCTTCTGCTTGATCCGGACCGACTCCTTGCGGACCTCGGCCTGCGTGGCGCGCTCCTTCGTCAGCCACTCGGGCTGCTCCTGCTTCAGCGCCTCGATCTGCTCGGTGGTGAGCGCCTCGGTCACGCCGCCGCGGGCCAGGCCGGCGATGGACACACCGAGCTTCGCCGCGACCACCGGGCGGGGGTGCGGGCCCGTGCGCCGCAGCTCGCTCAGCCACTGCGGCGGGTCCGCCTGGAGCGCGTTCAGCTCGGCACGCGAGACGACACCCTCCCGGAACTCCGCGGGGGTGGCCTCGAGGTACACACCCAGCTTCTTGGCGGCGGTGGCCGGCTTCATCGTCTGGGAGGTTTGGTGCGACGTCATGACCCAAGGGTATCCACTGGCCGGACCCCCGCCGACCACGGCCGGTAACCTGGCCTGGTGACAGGCTCGCAAGCACCCTCGACGTTCCGGCTCGCCTACGTTCCCGGAGTGACACCCTCGAAGTGGGTGCGGATCTGGAACGAGCGCTACCCCGACATCCCCCTGGAGCTCCTCCCGGTCACCGCGGCCGAGGCGCCGGGGGCCCTGCGGGACAAGGCCGCCGACGCCGGGTTCGTCCGCCTGCCGGTCGACCGGACGTTCTTCAGCGCGATCCCCCTCTACACCGAGACCACCGTGGTCGTGGTGCCCAAGGACCACGCGGCGGCCGCCGTGGAGGAGCTGACCGCCGAGGACCTCGCCGACGAGGTGGTCTTCCATCCGCTGGACGACGTGATCGGCTGGGACCGGCCGCCGGGCCTGCCCGGCTTCGAGCGCCCCGCCACCGTCGCGGACGCCGTGGAGCTGGTCGCGGCCAACGTCGGCCTGCTCGTCGTGCCCCAGTCGCTGGCCCGGCTCCACCACCGCAAGGACCTCACCTACCGCACCCTCGTGGACGCGCCCCAGTCGGGCATCGGCCTGGCCTGGCCGGAGGAGGCCACGACGGAACAGGTCGAGGACTTCATCGGCGTCGTACGCGGCCGGACCGTCAACAGCACCCGCGGCCGTACGGCCCCTCAGACGCAGCAGGCCGCCGAGCAGCCCCGGCGCAAGCGTCCCGAGGCCGCCGCCCAGCGCCGCAAGCCCGCCCCCGCGAAGAAGGCCGCGGCCGGCCGCCGGGGCAAGCCCCGCCGCAAGTCCTGACCGAGCGGGGGCCCGGTCACCTGGGCCCCCGCTCGGTTCAGCGGGCGTACGTCGCGCGTTGCGCCGTGCCCACCACCGTCCGCCCCTCGGCCGCCCCGAGCAGGCCCGCGGCCACCCAGGTGTCCACGGTGGACCGCACCCGGGCGACCAGCGCGCCCTTGCCGGTGAACGGCGCCCCGGCCCAGACCTCGTCCAGCAGCGTGGTCCCGTCGGACCGCACCGGATTGGCGACCCCCGAGTCGGAGTTCCCGAACACCACCCGGGGTTCCGCACGCCGGAAGTAGGCGTGCGTCGGGTCCTCCGTGCCCTCCGCGAAGGGCGCGAACACGGTGCCGTCGAGGGTGAAGTGCAGCGGGCTGCCCGCCACCGGGGTGAGGGTGGGCAGCAGATCGCCGGAGAGACCGGCGTTGCGGAAGAGCCCCAGGTTGAGCAGCGCCGTCGAGGCGTTGCGGCCGACCAGGTTCACCGGGCCGAGGAAGAGAGTCTGCAGCGAAGGGTCGTCGAGGGCCTTCTCCACCCGCAGCCGCAAGGGCACGGAGATCCGGACCACGTCGCCGCCGCGCCAGGTGCGGGCCACCGTGAAGTAGCTTCCGGGCGTAGCCGTCCCCGGCACCGCGGCGCCGTTGACCGTCACCCGGAACCCGGCCGTCGCCCACTTCGGCACCCGCAGCCGCAGCTCGAAGGCGGCGCTGCCGCCCGAGAAGGCCAGCGTGGTGCCCTGCTCGCTCGGGTAGCGGGTGGTCTGGGTGACGGTGAGGCCCTTCTCCGCCCAGGTCAGGGTGGAGGGGCTGAACAGGTTGACGTACAGGGCGCCGCCGTCGGCCGTGCGGAAGTACACCGAGTCCTGGTACTTGGTGGCGCTCTCCATGCCGGTGCCCTCGCAGCAGGTGGTGCCCTGCTTGGGGGTGTAGTCCCGCACATGGCCGGGCGTCAGCCCGATGAAGTAGGTCACCAGCGGCTTCTCCGCGTCGGCCCGGTCCTGCTTGGAACCGAGCACCTGGTTGAGGAGCGCCCGCTCGTAGTAGTCCATGTACTTCGGCGCCTGCTCGTGGAGGAACAGCGTCCGGCTCAGCTTCAGCAGGTTGTACGCGCAGCAGGTCTCGGCGGTGGTGGCGCCGATGCTGCCCGCGATGACGTCCCGCCCCTTCCAGAACTCGCCCGAGCTGGTGCCGCCGATGCCGTACATCCGGTGCGGGACGACCATGTCCCAGAAGTTCCGGGCCGCGGTGAGATAGCGCTCCTCGCCGGTCGCGTCGTAAAGCCGGACGTACCCGGTGAAGATCGGGATGTGCTGGTTGGCGTGGAGCCCGTCGAGGATGTCGGTGCCGGCCGCGCAGGCGTCGATCAGCCGGTCGAGGTCGAACAGTCGGGCCAGCGCGAGGTGCTCGGCCTTCCCCGTGAGCGTGTGCAGGTCGACGATCGCCTCCACGATGCCGCCGAACTCGCCGCTGGAGAAGATCCCCCACATCCGTTGCAGGGTGGCCTCGGGCAGCTTCGACAGCCGGGAGTGCATCCAGTCGCCCATGCCGGAGGCGAGGTCGAGGGCCCGTTCGTCTTCGGTGGCGAGATGGGCGTCCAGCAGCCCGCGCAGGATCTTGTGCGCGGTGTAGTACGGCGCCCACACCCGCGTGTAGTCGGAGCCGGTCATCGACTCCAGCTCGATGAACTGGGTCTCCGGACAGGCGGCGAGAAACCCCGGATGGCTGGGCCCGCCCCAGGTGCGGCGCAGGGTGGCGGTCAGCCCTCGCCCCGAGCGGTCGGCGAAGGCCGCGCCGGCGGTCTCGTCGAAGTCGTACGACACCAGGTCGCCGCGTCCGGCGGCGCTGTCCGCGGGGCGGCTGTCCCGCAGCGCGGAGATCTCGTCGGCGGACAGCGCCCGGGACCACAGGTCGAATGCGTCGAAGGCGCCCGCGAAGACGGGGTCGGCGGGGTAGTTCGAGCGGCCCAGCCAGTTGTTCACGGGGGTGCCGAGCGCGGCCGGGGTGAGGGTCATCGCCGTGTTGCGGGCCACCTCGGTGCCGTCGACGTAGAGGACGCCGGTGCCGTCCGCGAGGGTCACGGCGAGGTGGCTCCACCGGTCCAGCGGCAGTTCGGCGGTGCCGTCGAGCCCCTGCTCGGCGCCGGGCCCGCCGGTGGTGATCGCGAACCGGGGGACGCCGGCGGCGTTGCGGGCGGCCAGGTACAGATAGCGGGTGGTGTTGTCGCCGCAGTCCAGGATCCGGGCCCAGTTCCCGGCGTGGGCGGGCCTCACCCAGGCGGAAACGGTCACCGCCGAGGCGCCGCCGAGCACCCCGGAGGGCAGGTCGACGTACTGGTAGGAGCCGCGCGGCTGCTCGACGGCGGTGCCGAAGCGGCCGACTGTGGGGTGCACCACCGGGTCCCGGCGCAGCGCCTCGCGTACCTCGGTCAGCGCGTCGGTCATGGTGCGCAGCCGGTCTCCGAAGACCTGTTCGCCGGTGCTCGCCCGGGCCTGGGCGAGCATGGTCATGAAGTGGCCGGTGTAGTGGCCGCGGAGGTTGCCGTTGGCCTCGCCGTCCAGCCCTTCCCAGCCGCCGGGGGCGACGGCGTCGCCGGTGGGCAGACCGGCGTTGGCGCGGAAGACCTGGAGCAGCCGGTTCACGTCGTAGCCGCGGGCGTGGTCCAGCATCAGCTCGCGCTTGTCGGCGAGGACACCGGGCCCGAGGGCGACCTCGTCGAGGGTGAAGGGCCGCACGGTCCAGGCGGCGGGCGCGGGCAGCGCGGCCACGGTGGCGGATGCCTGCCCGGGCGCGGCCGCGGCGGGTCGGGCGGGGAGGTGGGCGGCGGTCGCGGCCGCGGTGGCCGCGCCGGCCTGGAGAAGGGATCGTCTGGAGAGGGGCGGTGCCATGGGTGCTCCTCCACGGGTCCACGTCGTAGCGAGTGGTCGACATGTCGAACGTCGTGCGGATGATCGACCAGACCCTAGGGAGGAGGCGGATGGTGGTCAACGGGTCGGGAGCGGCCAGTTCCGGCCGTTCAGTCGGCGGCCGTGCCGGGAAGCTTCGCGGCGACCTTGTTCACGGGGGCGATGAGCAGCCACAGCGCGGCCAGGCACACCAGGCCGCCGGTC
Source organism: Streptomyces sp. NPDC000983 (assembly GCF_040299205.1). Lineage (NCBI taxonomy): Bacteria > Bacillati > Actinomycetota > Actinomycetes > Kitasatosporales > Streptomycetaceae > Streptomyces > Streptomyces sp. NPDC000983. The sequence goes on from NZ_JBEPBM010000001.1 coordinate 189,210, forward strand.
CAGGCACCGTGCATGCCGGACAGCCACGGCGCCGCCAGCGGCAGGGGCGTGCCGTAGACCGTCAGCCAGCCGACCGCGCCCCGCGGGGTCCAGCAGTCCTCCGTGTCGGCGCCGAGACCCACGGACAACCCGCCGACGATCCCGCCCATCAGCGCCGTCAGCAGCAGGGCGCATCCGGCGGCCGCCCAGCGCAGGGCCGGCAGCCCGGGGTCGGCGTCGGCGAGGACCTGGTCGGCGACGAGGGCCAGCGTCAGGCCGGCGACCGGCACGCCCAGCAGGACCAGGTTCGCGATGCGCAGCGTGTTCCACAGCCACTCGGGGTCCCCCAGGTTGTCGGGGGCCAGGCCCGCCACCCGCGGCGCGCTCCCGGCGTCGTCAACGGCGCCGTCCCGCACCCAGCGGGCGGCGCGCCCCAGCAGCACCGTCCAGAGCACCCCGCAGCCCAGCGCGGCCCCGGCCACCGCCAGGGCCCGGCGCTGCCCGGCCCCGTCCGGGTGCCACCACAGGAGCACCCCGGCCAGCCAGCCGAGCAGCACCGCGGCGCCCGCGGCCAGCCGGGCCGCCCAGGTGCGGAGCTGCCCGGTCCGCTCCGCCCGCCTTCCGTCCGGGTGGAGACGGCGCAGCTCGTACACATGGATCAGTCGGCCACGCTGCCGGAGCCGGCTCACCACAGCAGCCCGAAGACCATCACGACGCCGACGACCAGCCACACCGCGCAGCCGACGAAGAGGACCACGGCCTTCGCGACGGCGAGGGGAAGCGACAGCGCGTGCACGGCGCGCTTGGGCTTGAGCGGGTCGTAGGAGAGCTGGGTGGCGGGCATCCGGCGCCGGCACGCGTAGGTGTGCGTCCGGCCCTCGGTGTCGGTGTACTCGAACACGACCGACCGCTTGCCGGTGGTGCCGACGGCGTGGGCGAGGACGGTGATGCCGCGGCGGGAGAGCAGGATCCGGCGAAACGTTTCCTGGACGGTCGTGCCGAGCCCGAACAGCCCCAGCCCGAGCGGCAGCAGACCGACGACGACGCCGAGGACGCGCGCGCCGTGCGTGGCGGCGACCCACACCGCGTACGCGAGGTAGCCGACCACGACGAGGGCCGCGGCCGCGAGCGGCCACCAGTCGCCGAAACCCGCGCGCCGGTTGGCGCTGCTGGTGACAAGCCTGCTGCCGGCCGGATCGCGTTGTTCCGGCAGTGCGGCCGTCAGGGCCGCGGCGAACGCGGCCGTCGCGGTCGGATTGCCGCCCTCGACGCGATGGGTCACACCGTCGGTGAGCACGATGTCGACCGCCCGCGCCTGAGCGGCCCGGACCTCGCGGACCGCGGCGAGCGGGATGTCGACACGCTGATCGGAGCGGTCCAGGTGAACGCCGTCGGCGTCGAACGCCGCGCGGACCCCACGACCGTTGAGTATCTGGGACACGCAGGAATGACCTTCGAGGCGGCCTCGGGGTTGTACGGCCGCGCCGACGGGAACGATCACTTGCGGGCCGCGCGGCCCACCGACTCCACCAGCGGCAGCAGCCGGTGCGCCACCCGCTCGCGCAGCGCCACCTCGGTCCGGGTGCGCACCACCCCCGGGAGACTGATCAGTTTCTGGATCACGTCCTCCAGATGCGCGTTGTCCCGCGCCACCACCCGGGTCAGCAGATCCCCGCCGCCCGTGATCGAGAACGCCTCCACGATCTCCGGTACGGCCGCCAGCGCGTCGCCCACGTCGTCGAGGTGTCCCTGGGTGACCTCGATGTGCACGAACGCGAGCACCGGATGGCCGAGCGCGCCGGGCGACAGGGCGGGTCCGGTGCCGGTGATCACACCGTCCCGCTCCAGCCGGTCGAGCCGGGCCTGGAGGGTGCCGCGGGCGATCCCGAGGACGCGGGCGTACTCGCGCACGCTGGTCCGCGGCTGCTCCAGCAGCAGCCGCAGGATGCGGGTGTCCAGCTCGTCCACGGTCATGCGGCCCGACCTCCTCGTCGCTCGTCGATCACCGGCGACTGTACCAATGGCCCAGCCTGACGGCCCGGCGGTGGTCCGTCCGACCTGGTCCGTTGGCTCGAGGGCGGCCCGCTCGACTCCGTCGCCGCTGGGCCAATGGACCAGCGGTTCGAGGTTCACTTGAGCCAGAAGCGGAAGGGATGCTCTCATGGAGCCGTCGATGGCGCTGCGGATCCCGCGGCGCCTTTTTCATGCCGGTCCGAAGGGCGGAGTGCATTGCTGAAGAGGGTGTTCGCGGCGCCGGACCCGGGGCGGACGCGGCTGCGCTTCGCCACCCGGGCCGTGCTCGGCATCGGTCTGGCGGTCGTGGTCTGCGGGCAGGCCGGCCACTCCCTCGTCGGAGCCGTCACCGGCGGACTGGCCGCCCTGCTCGCCCTCTTCACGGTCACCGACGCCACCGTCCGCGGCCAGGCCGTCACCACCGCGCTGCTGCCCCTGGTCGGCCTGCCCGTGCTCGCCGCCGCGGCCGAACTCCACGACCAGCCGCTCGCCCGTGACCTCACCTTCCTCGCGGTCGTCGGCGCCGGCGTGTACGCCCGCCGCTGGGGCCCGCGCGGCCACAGCCTCGGCGTCTTCGCGTTCATGACGTACTTCGTGGCGCAGTTCCTCCAGGCGACCCCGCGCCACCTCCCCGAGCTGTACGCAGCCCTGCTGCTCTCCCTGCTCACCGCCTTCGCCGTCCGTTTCGGGCTGTGGTGCTACGAGCGCCGCATCCCCCCGGCACCCCAGCCCGCCGCGCCCGGCGGCACCGGCCTGGCCCGGGTGACCACCCGCCAGGCCGTCCAGGCCACCGCCGGCGCCGGCTTCGCCCTGGTGGTGGGCCAACTGGTCTCGGGGGAGCGCTGGTACTGGGCCGTCGGCGCCACCTGGTGGGTCTTCGTCAACACCACCTCGCGCGGCGAGACCCTGGTCCGCGGCTTCCGGCGGGTCCTCGGCACGGTCCTCGGCATCGGCCTCGGCCTGGCCGTCGCGGTCCCGCTGCACGGCGCGCCGGCCCCCACGGCCGCCGTCCTCGCCGTCTGCGTCTTCGGCATCTTCTACACGGCGGCCGTCTCCTACACCTGGATGATGCTCTGCGTCACCCTCCTCGCCGGCCTCCTCTACGGCCTGCTCGGCGTCCTCGATCCCGCGCTGCTCGCGCTGCGGCTGGCGGAGACCGGCGTCGGAGCGCTGGGCGCCGTGCTCGCGGTGCTGTTCGTGCTGCCGGTGACGACCCACGCCGTCACCGACGCCTGGATCCAGCGGGCCCTGCGCTGCGTCCACGCGGCGACCGCCGAGGCCGCGGCCCGCCTCGCCGGCTCCCCGACCGCCGACCCCGCCTCGCGCGTCGCCGAACTGGAGACCCTGCTCGGCCGGGTCCGGCTGTCCGTCGCCCCGCTCGTCCACCCGCTCAACCCCATGCTGGGCCGCAAGCGCCGCGCCCGCCGGGTGCTGGCCCTGCTGGACGACTGCGCCCGCGAGATCCGCGGCCTGGCCGCGGTCGCCGCCGACCCGGTGGCCTCGCACGACGCCCGGCTGGCGGCGGCCTGCTGGCGGGTGGAGGCGGCGGTCGAGGCGCTCACCGGGGACGCCCCCGACGAGCCCGCGCGGCCGGCCACGGCCCCGGTGGCGGCCGAACCCGCCCTGGCCCACCTGCACGGCCTGGAGCGGGCGCTGGCCGAACTGGCGACGCCCCTGCGGACCCCCACGGGGTCGCCGCTCGTGGGGGCCTGAGACCCGCCCGCGTCAGTGGTGAGGACCGCTCCGGCCGAGGGTCTCTACGGGGGTCGCGCCGGGGCGGGTCCACTGGGGCACGGGACGGCTGGTGGGACCCCAGGTCGGGGCGCCGTCCGCGTCCGTGCGCCAGTACCAGCAGGCGTGGCGCCCCTCGGGCCGGCCCTCCGGGTTGTCCTCCCACGCCTCGCCCCGGCCGTACGGCGTCATGTCGAGCAGGCCGAAGGTCGCGTTGGCCGGCTCGATGCCGCGGCCCGTCGTGGAGTAGGTCAGGAAGACCCGGTCGCCGTCGCGCAGGAAGCAGTTCAGGTGGCCCATCTCGCCGCCGACCGGCCCCGGCACGCCCCGGACCGAGTACCAGGGCTGCGTGTAGCCCATGAACTCCACGAACGCGGCCACCTCCGCCCAGCGCCCCGTGGTGACCACGGCGAACGACACGCCGCGCGCGTTGAGGTAGACCGAGTCCCGGAGGTTCCAGGCCGCGTCGGTGCAGCCCTCGCACTGCCCCTGGTGCGGCGCGCCGTCGTACCACATGTGCTGGTAGACCACGAGCTCCGCACGGCCCTGGAACAGGTCCCGGAACGGGACCGGGCCGTCGGGTCCCACCACCTCGACGGACCTGTCCACCTCCACCATCGGCAGCCGGCGGCGCGCCGCCGCGAGGGCGTCGCCCGCCCGGGTGTGCGCCTTCTCCCTGACCAGCAGCTCGTCACGGGCGGTCTGCCAGGCGGCCAGGTCGACGACGGGCGGGCGGCCGGGCAGCGGGCCGGCCGGATCGTCGGGCACGGTCGTCATGATGTCCTCCGGGATCTGTCGGCCCGGGCCGGGGCGCCGGGCCGTCCTGAGACGGTCACCTGAAGAGACTCGCAAGGCCCCCGGAACTCATCGCCGCGGACGCCCTCAGCATGCGGTTCATTTGGTCTAGACCGCAATTGATCGACTGCTACCGTCACCTCCGGACGCACCCGACGGAGAGGGGACAGCGGTGGCAGACAGGGGCAGCAGGAGAGCCTTCATCGGCTCGTTCACGGCGGCCGGCGGTGCCGGCATCGTGGTGGCGGCCGTGGACCCCGACAGCGGCGCGCTGGCCGTCGTCGGCGGCGTGGACGACCTGCCCGATCCCTCCTACCTCGCCCTGGCGCCGGACGGCGGCACGCTCTACGCCGTCAGCGAGACGACCGAGGGCGCGGCGGCCGCGTACCGGGTGAACGGCGGCAGGCCCGAGCGCATCGGCCCGCCCACTCCCGTGGCCGGTCGCGGCCCCACCCACCTCGGCCTCCACGCCGGACACCTCCTCACCGCCAACTACGGCTCCGGAAGCGTCAGCGCCGTCCCCGTGCGCCCCGACGGCTCCCTCGCCGCCGCCACCTCCAGCGTCCTCGCGCACACCGGCTCGGGCCCGCACACTCCCCAGCAGCAGGGCCCGCACGCCCACCAGGTGCAGGCCGACCCCAGCGGCCGCTGGGCCGTCAGTGTGGATCTCGGCACCGACTCGGTGCGGGTGTGCACCCTGACCGAGGGCCGCCTCGAACTGCACGGGGAGTACGCGCTGCGCCCCGGCTCAGGCCCCCGGCACCTGGCCTTCCACCCCGACGGCACCCACGCCTACGTGCTGAACGAACTGACCCCCACGGTCACCGTGTGCCGGTGGGACGCCGTCGACGGCTCCCTGAAGCCGCTGACCGAGACCCCGGTGCTGCCGGGCGCCCCGGCGGGCGACGCCTACCCCTCGGCCCTCGCCGTCTCGCCCGACGGCCGCTTCCTGTGGACCGCCACCCGCGGTGAGGACGTCCTGTCCGCCTTCTCCGTCGAGGGCGAGGCGCTGCGGCTCCTGGGCACCGTGTCCTGCCGGGGGCACTGGCCGCGCGACCTCACCGAGTCCGGGGGCCGCCTGTACGTCGCCAACGAGCGCTCCGGCGACGTGGCCTGGTTCACCGCGGACCCGGCCTCCGGCCTGCCGCGCTACGGCGGCTCCGTGGAGGTCACGGCGGCCTCCTGTGTGATCATCGGCTGACCCGTGCCTGCCTGCCCCGGATCGCTCCGGGGACGACGAAGGGCCCGCTTCCGGCACGGAGCGGGCCCTTCTCGTCGTACCGGGGTCGTGCCGGGCCTCAGCGGGCCGGCGTGCCCTGCGGCTGCGGGGGAGCGATGCCCAGCGCCGTCGTGTACTTGGCCAGCGCGAGCTTGCCGATGGCCGGGTAGGGGCCCAGCGCCTCGGCGGCGGCGCAGCCCGCCTCCTTGGCCGCCTCCTCGATCAGCGCCGGCTCGATCTCCGGCCCTATCAGGTACGGGGCGAGCGCCAGCTGCTGCGAACCGGAGCCGCGCAGCTGCTCGGCGACGGAGGCGATGGAACCCTCCTGGTCGAGCGCCGCGGCCATCACCGGCACGGCGAGCCGCGCGGCGAGCAGCATGCCGGTGATACCGGCCGCCTGCACGGCCTCCTCGCCGCCCACGGAGGCCAGGATGATGCCGTCGGCGGCGGTCGCCACCGTGAACAGCCGGGCGCGGTCGGCACGGGCCAGACCGGCCTCCGACAGCCGTACGTGCAGCGCCTCGGCGAGCAGCGGGTGCGGGCCGAGCGCGTCGGTCAGATCCGCGGCGACCCGGCTTTCCATGACCGCCTGGCGGATCTGGCGCAGCAGGGCGCTGTCCGGGCCGGCCAGCAGGGGCACCACGACGGCCACCGGGCCGTCGGGCTCCTTGGCCTCCACACCGGCGGCGACGGCCTGCTCGTAGCGTGCGGTGCGCTCCTGCGCGGTGTGCGCGAGCACGTTCTGCAGCGTGGGGAACTCGGAGTCGTCCCCGTCGAGGTACCCGATGCGCGCGTCGAGGCCGGGCAGCTCGGAGCGGGCGATGCTCACGACCTCCTCGGCGAGGCTGCGGGTGGCGGGACCCGGCGTGCCCGGGACCGCGAGAACGAGCGCGGGCGCGCCCTCGGGAGCGGCCAGCGGCTCGGGTCGGCGGTGCCGCCCGGGCTGTCGCGGTCGCGGCATTCGTACTGGCAGGCCGGCGGGCCCAGTGGGGGAGCTCATGGCGCCGCATGTTACTGGTTTCCGGGGTTCCCCTGTTCGGGGAGGGTGCAGGTGAGCGGTATCCGTCCGGTTTTGTCTGATGAGTTACGCGCGCTGCGGAACCGGGCGGCGCGACCGGTCAGTCACCGGCGCCGGTCACCACGCTGAGCAGCGCACTGTCACCCGGCAGGGTGAGGTCGCCGGCCGCCAGCTCGGTCGCGATGCGCACCGCCCCCAGCAGCGGGTCCCCGGCGGCGGCCACCCGGCGCGCGTGCGGCAGCCGCTCGGCCAACTCCTCCTCCAGGGGGACGACGAGCGCGTCCCCGGTTTTCAACAGCCCGCCGGTGAGTGCCACTCGCGGTGCGCCGTCGGCGGGGCATACCGCGGCGGCCGATTCGGCGATGTGCCGTGCCGCCGCGCGCAGGACGGCCGCGGCGACCGGGTCGTGCCCGGCGAGGGCGGCCACCTCGGGAGCGAAGGAGGCGAGGACGGCGGGCCGGTCCGGCCGCGGGTACAGCTGCCCGGGAAGCCCGGGCATCGGCCCGAACATCTCCTCGGCCCGGGCGAGCAGCACCGTCGATCCGCCCGGCCGTCCGTCGTGGGCGCGCAGCGCCGCCTCCAGGCCGGCCCGTCCGATCCAGGCGCCGCCGCCGCAGTCGCCGAGCAGATGGCCCCAGCCGTCCGCCCGGCGCCAGCGCGTCAGATCGGTGCCGATGGCGATGAGACCCGTACCGGCGGCGACGACGGCACCCGGCCCGGTACCGAGCGCGCCGACGTAGGCGGTGACCGCGTCGGCGGCCAGCGCGACCCTGCGGATGCCGAACTCCCGCTCCAGCGCGGCCGGCAGCTCCGCGCGCAGGGCGTCACCCAGGGTGGCGAGCCCCGCGGCGCCGACCACCGCGGTGTCCAGCCGGTCGATCCGTGTCTCGGCGGTCAACTCGCGCACGAGGGGGACCACTTGTGCCATCAGATGGTCCGGGTCGATACCGCGCGCCCCGGTGCGTACCGGCTCACGGGACTCCCGCTGGCCCAGCACCCCCCGTTCGGCGGTGCCGACCACGACACGCAGCCCGGAACCCCCCGAGTCGACGGCGAGGAGCCCGCGCCGCCCGGTCACGGCAGGCGCCAGTCCACCGGCTGACCGCCCTGACCGATCAGCAGCTCGTTGGCCCTGCTGAACGGGCGGGAGCCGAAGAAGCCGCGGTCGGCCGACATCGGCGAGGGATGCGCCGACTCCACCGAGGGCAGCGAGCCGAGCAGCGGGCGCAGATTGCGCGCGTCGCGGCCCCACAGGATGGACACCAGCGGCTTGCCGCGCGCCGCGAGCGCCCGGATCGCCTGCTCGGTGACCTCCTCCCAGCCCTTGCCGCGGTGGGCGGCGGGCTTGCGAGGAGCTGTGGTGAGCGCCCTGTTGAGCAGCAGCACGCCCTGCTGCGTCCAGGGCGTCAGATCGCCGTTGGACGGCTGCGGCAGTCCCAGGTCGGTGTGCAGCTCGCGGTAGATGTTGATCAGGCTGCCGGGCAGCGGCCGCACCTCCGGCGCCACCGAGAACGACAGTCCCACCGCGTGTCCCGGTGTCGGATAGGGGTCCTGTCCGACGATCAGGACGCGTACTTCGTCGAAGGGCTGCTGGAAGGCGCGCAGTACGTTCGCTCCGGCGGGGAGGTAGGTGCGTCCCGCGGCTATCTCCGCGCGCAGGAAGTCGCCCATCTCGGCGATCCGTCCGGCCACGGGTGCCAGGGCCTCAGCCCAGCCCGCTTCGACGATCTCATGCAAGGGTCGTGGTGCCACGGGCGTCACCCTACTGCCGTACACGGAGGGGAGATCAACCCGTGGCCCGAACCCCGGCCCCCCGCGGTGCGGTTCATCCGACCACCGCGGCGCGCACGCACAGCACGTCCGGCAGATGCGAGGCCAACTGCCGCCAGGTGTCGCCGTCGTCGGCGGAGGCGTACACCTCGCCGTTGCGGTTGCCGAAGTACACCCCGGCCGGGTCGGCGTCGTCGGTGCACAGGGCGTCGCGCAGCACCGTGCCGTAGTGGTCGCCCTGCGGCAGCCCCGAGGAGAGCGCCTCCCAGCTCCGCCCGGCGTCCGAGGTGCGGAAGACCCGGCAACGCCGGTCCGCGGGCACCCGGTCGGCGTCGGCGTTGATCGGGAAGACGTACGCCGTGTCACCGCGGTGCGGATGGGCGGCCGCGGCGAAACCGAACGTCGACGGCAGCCCCTCGCCGATGTCCGTCCAGGTCGCCCCCGCGTCGTCGCTGCGGTAGACGCCCCAGTGGTTCTGCAGATACAGCCGGTCCGGGTTGGCCGAGTCCCGGGCCACCTTGTGCACGCACTGGCCGAACTCGGGGTCGGGGTCGGGCAGGAACACCGCCGAGACACCGGAGTTGGACGGGGCCCAGCTCTCGCCGCCGTCGGTGGTGCGGAAGACGCCGGCGGTCGACACGGCGACGGTGACCGACCGCGGGTCACGGGTGTCGGTCAGCACCGTGTGCAGGCCCTCCCCGCCGCCGCCGGGCACCCACTGGGAACGGGTCGGGTGCTCCCACAGCGGGCGGACCAGCTCGAAGGTCTCCCCGCGGTCCTCCGAGCGGTACAGCGCGGCCGGTTCGGTGCCCGCGTAGATGACGTCCGGCTCGGCCGCCGCCGGGTGCAGCTGCCACACCCGCTCCAGCGAAGCCCCGGTGTCCTTGGGGAACTTGACGGCCGGCCGGGCCGGTTCGGTCCAGGTGCGGCCCAGGTCGTCGGAGTGGAACACCGACGGGCCCCAGTGCGCGCTGTCCCCGCCCGCCAGCAGCCGCGGACGCCCGCCCCGGGTGTCGACGGCGACCGAGTACACGGCCTGCGCGTTGAAGTAGGGGCTCTCGTCGAACTCCCAGTCGTCATCTCGCCTGCGCCCGATGAACAGGCCCTTTCGGGTGCCCACGGCGAGCAGTACCTCGGTCATGCCGATCACCTCCGCGACGTCGCTGTCCCAGACACCGGCCAGTCTGCACCCCGGCACTGACAGTCACCTCTGGAAACGGCTCCGCCGCAGTTCAGGACGGCGATGGCGGCCGGCTGCCCGAGATCGCGAGGGCCGGCGGGCGCCGGGAACCGGGGCGCCGTGAGCATCCGGAGCGCGTCCGCCGTATGGGAGGGCGGTCGGGCAGTTCGGCGTGTGCATGAGGAGGAGCCCCGCGATGGCGCTGCGAGGTCCGAGGGTGTGGCTGTGGCGCTGGCGGCGCAACCCGCTCAAGCGTCGTGCCGACATGGTCGAGTCCTGGGTGCTGGTGGCCGCCTGGGCGCTGACCGTCCTCGTGGGCGTGGCCGTCGGACTGGCGACCGCCGGTTCCGTGGAGCGGGGTCTGGCCCGTGAGCGCGCCGAGTGGCGTCCCGTACAGGCCAGGCTCACGGATCCGGCGCCCTCCGCGGCGGGCTCCGGGCAGTTGTGGGCGCGGGTGAGCTGGACGGCCCCCGACGGCTCCGCCCGCACCGGGCAGGCACGGGTCGGCTCCGGCGGCGGATCGGGGACCACGGTCACCGTCTGGACGGACCGCTCCGGTCGCCTGGTCATCCGGCCCGCCACCGTCACCCAGGCACACCTGCGCGCGGGCCTCACCGGCGGCCTGGTGGGAGCCGGCGCGGCGATGTTCCCCTTCATGACCGGCCGGATGCTGCGCGACCGCATGGAACAGCGGCGCATCGACCGCTGGGACACGGAATGGTCCCGCTTCGGCCCCTTGTGGGGCCGCACCACGGGCTGACCGACGACGGGCCCCACCGACCGGGCTGACCCAAGACCGACCTCACCGGCCGAGCTGAGCCACGGAGGGCATCGCTTCCCCGGCCGTCCGGCGGGACGCCTCCGCCCCGAGCCCTGTCTGCGGGGGTTGCGTCACGGGCTGAGCCGCGAACGGCCTCGCCGGCCGGGCTGAGCCGCGAACGGCATCACTGTTCCGACCGGGCCATGGCGGGGCGCACCCGGCCGGAGCCCTGTCTGCGGGGCGGCGGTTCGGTCCGTCCTGCGGCCCCGTCCGGGCACCTGGCGGGGTGCACCCGCCCCGAGTCTCCCCACGGGGGCTGCACGACGGGCTGAGCGGCGACCGGCACGGCCGGACGGGCTGAGCCGCGGGCGGCAGTGCTCCCGGCGGCCCTGGCGGGGCGCACCACAACCCGACCCCTTCCTGTTGGGGCCGCATCACGGGCTGAGCCGCGACCGGCACGGCCGGACGGGCTGAGCCACGGCATCGCCGTCCGGGCCATCCGGCGGGGCGCACCCGGCCGGATGGCCTGTCTGCGGGGCGGCACGACGGGTCGAGCCACGGGCGGTCTTGCCGACCCGGCATCTGGCGGGGTGCACCCGCCCCGAGTCTCCCCACGGGGGCTGCACGACGGGCGGAGGCAAGATGATCGGCCTCGTCGGCCGGGCTGACCCGCGGTCCGCATCGCCTCCCGCCGGAGGGGGCCGCACGACGACCCGGACCGCCGCCCAAGCGGCGCGCCCCACCGACCGAGGCGAGACGGCCGTGTCCTAGTGACCCAGCAGCACCTCCCGGCACAGGCTCAGCAGTTCCTCGTCGTCTGCGATGTCATGGCTGCCGTAGCCGTCCGCGGTGGCCGTGTGGCGTCTCGGCTCCGCCAGTTCCGCCTCCACCAGGTCGTGCAGGGGCGTGCCGGCCGGGCCCATCGCGCGCAGCCACCCGGCCAGGGAGCGGCGCAGCCGGGGCTGGCCCGTCCAGGCGGGGCGCAGCACGGTGTGGCAGGCGTCCGCGTCGCCGTCGATCCGCCAGCGGGCGTACGCGGCCGTGGCCCGCCGCGCGGAGGGTCCCGCGGCCCGCGTCACCCGGCGCAGCGCGGGTAGCGCTGCCCGGGCCGGAGGCCCCAGCAGGCCCAGGGTCTCCACGGCCGTCTCCCACCGGCGGGCCGCCGGGTCCTTCGACACGTCCAGCAGCACGGGCAGTACGGCGGACGCGTCCCCCTCGATCTGCCACAGGGCGGCCGCCGCCGGAACCGCGTGGGCCGAGTCCAGCAGCTCCCGCAGGACCGGGACGGCCTCCCGGGACCCCCACGCGCCGAGGGCCCGCACCGCCTGCTCGGCGACCGTCTCCCACAGGAGACCGCCGACGCCCACGCCCCCGAGCAGCCGCAGCGTCTCGGGCACCGCCTCCGCGTGCCCCAGCGCGGTCAGCGCCCGCAGCAGCGGGACCGCCCGCGCCGGTGTCCCGGGGTCGTCGAGCGCCAGGGAGCCCAGGCGGCGCCGCAGCGCCGGGGCGAGGGGAGCGGCCGACGCGCCCAACGCGGCGACCTCGTGGCCGAGTTCGTCCGGCACCACGGCTCCGGCGAGCACCTCGCCCAGGATCGGCACCGCTCGCGGGTCCCCGCACCGCACCAGCGCGGTGAGCGGATCCGCGAGAGCGGGCGGACTGTGCTCCCGCTGCCGCACCCACGGCTCGAGGCGGGCCGCGACCAGGGCGTGCAGCGCGTCGGCGGCCGGGGCGGCCAGGGCGAACAGCGGTTTGAGCGCGGACACCGCGGCCTCGCGCAACCGGTCGTCGTCCTCGGCGAGTTGGGCCCCGATGAGCGCCACCGGCTCGCGGTAGTCGGCCCGCCAGCCGCGGAAGAGCCCACCGGACATCCACACCGCGTTGCACCGGTCCGCCCGGTCCGGGCTGCCCAACTGCCCCACCAGCAGGGCGATCCGGTCGCCCACCCGGGTGTCCAGCGCGTGGTGCAGGGTGCGCAGCAGCTGCGCGCCCTCCTCGTCCGAGGGTCGCAGTCTGCGCAGCCGCCCGACGAGCGTGTCGGTGTGCCCTCCGGTACAGGCCACGGGTGCGCCCTCCCGCCGTTCGGACCGCTCCCGAAGCAGCCGTACGGCGGTGGGCACGAGGCCGGCCGTTATCCGGCCGGGGGCGCAGGCCGCCAGTTGCCCGAGTGCCGCGAGCCGCAGCTCCGCCCCGTACGGCGGGGCGCTCTGCGCCACCAGGAGGTCCACCGCGGCGTCGGCGTGCGCGGGGTGCCTCCGGGTGTACAGGCCGAGGCTCTCGGTCAGGGCGAGCAGGACCCGGTCGTCCCGCTCCACCCTGATCCGCTGCCGTAACAGGTCCAGTACGCGGGCCGGTTCGTCCAGGAACCGCACGAGCGCGCCGGGGGCGGTCCGGCGCACCCCCACGTCCCGGTCCCCGGTGAGGCGGCCGAAGACCTCGGCGCCCGACCGCACCGCGGCCGAGCCGTCGGCCGCGCCCGCCTCCCCGCCGATGCTGACGAGGAGTTCCACGACGGCGCCCCGGTCCGGCAGCTCCTCGGCCGCCGCGAGCGCGAACAGGAACGGCACGCAGGCGAGCGTCGAGTCGTACACGTCGCCCTGGTGGTGCACGGCGCCGTACAGACCGTCGAGCGAGGACTCCCGCTCGGCGGGATCCGCCGAGGCCAGCCCTCTCAGCAGGCCGGGAACGTCCTCGGCGCTGCCGTACGCATGTCGCATCGAGGCCCAGTCGACCTCGTCGATCCCCGTGAACACCTAGTCCTCCCCACAGAGCGCCACCTGCTTCGGAGTCTGCACCACGGCACTGACAACGGGGTGGAATCGAGACGTAACCGTGTGCGATCCGGTCAGTCGGAGTCCGGTAGTGCGCGGTCCAGGACGGCCCCGAGGTCCACGCCGTCCGGCAGGGTGCCGAAGGCGTGGCCCCAGTCGCCGCCGAGGCGGCTCGCGCAGAACGCGTCGGCGACCGCGGGCGGGGCGTGCCGGACCAGCAGGGACGCCTGGAGCGCCATCGCCATCAGCTCCACGAGCCGCCGGGCGCCGGCCTCGGAGGCCGTGGTGAGCATGGACTTCAGCCGGGTCACGGCCGCGTCCAGCCGGGCGTCCGCTCCCCGGGCCAGGGCGAGTTCGTCGAACAGCGCCTGCGCCGCCCCCGGTTCCCTGCCGAGCGCCCGCAGGACGTCGAGCGCGTTGACGTTGCCCGAGCCCTCCCAGATCGACAGCAGGGGGGCCTCGCGGTAGTGGCGGGGCATGCCCGACTCCTCCACGTAGCCGTTGCCGCCGAGGCACTCCAGGGCCTCCGCCGTGAAGGCCGGACCGCGCTTGGTGACCCAGTACTTGCCGACCGCGGTGGCGATCCGCCGGAAGGCCGCCTCCCCGGCGTCCCCGCGCACCGCACGGTCGGCGGCGCCGGCCAGTCGCAGGGTGAGCGTGGTGGCGGCCTCCGACTCCAGCGCGAGATCGGCCAGAACGTTGCGCATCAGAGGCTGGTCGAGCAGCCGCGCGCCGAACGCGCTCCGGTGGCGCGTGTGGTGCCCGGCCTCGACCAGCGTCTTGCGCATCAGCGCCGCCGACATCGTCACGCAGTCCAGCCGGGTGCAGTTGACCATCTCGATGATGGTCTTCACGCCCCGCCCCTCGGGCCCGACCAGCCAGGCCACGGTCCCGTCGAACTCGGGCTCGCAGGAGGCGTTGGAGCGGTTGCCCAGCTTCTCCTTCAGGCGCTGGATCCGGAAGGCGTTGCGGGTGCCGTCGGGAAGGATCCTCGGCACCAGGAAGCAGGACAGCCCGCCCGGCGCCTGGGCCAGCACCAGGAAGACGTCGCACATGGGCGCCGAGGTGAACCACTTGTGGCCGCGCAGGGTGTACACGCCGGGTTCGGCGCTGGGCGTGGCCAGCGTGGTGTTGGTCCGTACGTCGGAGCCGCCCTGCTTCTCGGTCATCCCCATGCCCGCGAGCAGCCCCCGCTTCTCGGTCGGCACGCGCAGGCCCGGGTCGTACTCCCGGCTGGTCAGCAGGGGTTCGTAGACCTTGGCGAGTTCGGGCTGGGCGCGCAGCGCCGGTACGGCGGCGTACGTCATCGACGTCGGACAGCCGTGTCCGGCGTCGGTGTGCCCCCACACCAGTCCGCGCGCGGAACGGGCCACATGGGCGCCCTCGCGGTCCTCCGCCCAGGGCGCCGCGGCCAGGCCCTCGGAAACGGCGACCCGCATCAGGTCGTGCCAGCTCGGATGGAACTCGACCTCGTCGATCCGCCGGCCGTACCGGTCGTGCGTACGCAGCTCCGGCTCGTGCCGGTTGGCCCGCTCGCTCCACTCCTGGGCGGCGGCGCCACCCGCGGTACGGCCCAGCCACCGGATGTCGTCCTCGGCCCACCCGGCGCCCTCCCGGCGCAGCCCTTCGAGCAGGGCGGTGTCCTCGGAGGCGTCGTAGGGGGCGAGGAAGGGGGGCTGGTTGGTGACGTCGTGCGTGGCGTACGGGGCGTACCCGGGTGACTGGACCATACGGCGAGTGTTGCATTTCCGCTGCGATCGCAGCAATGGTGCAACATGAAGATCGGCGCCGTACAGTACGTGCCCATGCGGACGAACCAGACGGCGGAGGAGGGGGAGCCGGCCCTGCGCCCGCTGTCCGCGCGCTCGGTCGTCCTGAGCCTGCTGCTGGGCTGTCATCCGCCCGAGCTGCCGGTGAAGGACCTCGTGCGCGGCGTGGAGCCCTTCGGGGTGGGCGGCTCCACGGTGCGGGCAGCGCTCAGCCGGATGGTCGCGGCAGGCGATCTCCGGCGCGCCGACACCGTCCACCGGCTCAGCGACCGGCTGCTGGAGCGCCAGCGCCGCCAGGACGAGGCGGTGCGTCCCCGCACGCGCGCGTGGGACGGCGACTGGGAGATGGCCGTGATCACCGCGACGGGCCGCGGTCCCGCGGAACGCGCCGAACTGCGCACCCGGCTGGCGGCCCTGCGGCTGGCCGAACTCCGGGAGGGCGTCTGGCTGCGCCCGGCCAACCTCACCCGCCCGCTCCCGGCGGACCTCGGGCCGGTGTCCCAGCACTGGACCGCGCGCCCGGACGCCCCGGCGCGCGAACTGGCGGGAAGCCTGTGGCCGTTGGACGCCTGGGCCGCCACGGCGCGGGCCCTGCTGGCCAGGGTCACCGAGACGGACGCCCCGGCGGACCGGTTCGCCGTCTTCGCCGCCGTCGTACGCCACCTGCTGGCCGACCCGGTCCTCCCGCCCGCGCTGCTGCCCGCCGACTGGCCGGGCGCGTCGCTGCGGGCCGAGTACACCCGGTACCAGCGCGAGCTGACCGAGCGGGTACGCGCGCGTACCGGCCGGACATGACACGGAGGCCGTACGAAGCGCCGTGTGGGGACACTTCGTACGGCCGCCTTCACCAACCGGGGGGCTTTTGGGGGCCGACCCCTAGCGGTAGGTGATGTCCGAGGTGGAGTACAGGCAGTTGGTGCTGTCCGGGCCGGTGCCGACCGCGGTGGTGTTGTTGTACTTCTGGCAGGGAACGACCTTGCGGCTCGAGTCGTTCAGGATGGTGATGCCGCGCAGGGTCGCCACGTCGTTGCGGTTGACGTTGATGCCGACCAGGCGCGCGGTCGAACCGGTGCCGGTCGCCTCGATGTTGCTGAGGTTGACCTTGCGCGTGTACTGCGTGGAGCAGTCGCCGCAGGAGCGGTAGAGCGTCTTGAACTCGCTGACGGCGAAGTTGGAGATGTTCACCGTGCCGGGGCCGTTGTGCTGGAAGACCTTGTCCGCGGCCTTCTTCGCGCCGCCGCCGGTCACCGTGTAGGTGGACCCGCCGCGGAAGGTGGCGGCGTCCTCGCCGACGTCCTCCCACCAGACGTTCTGGAGCGTGCAGTTGCCCTCGCAGTGGATGCCGTCGGCGCCGGGCGCTCCGATGATCACGTTCTTCAGCGTGGCACCGGCGGCCAGCTTGAAGATCGGGTCCTGGCCCTCCTCCTGGCCGTCGCCGGCCAGGTCCCCGCTGCCGTAGTAGCGCTTCATGCCGCCGTCGACCGTGCCGGAGACGGAGATGGTGGAACTGACGGCCTGGCTGCCGTTGGCCGACGGCCAGGTGGCGGCGTGGGCCGTCGGTGCCGTTCCTGTCGTGATCATGCCAATCGTGACGCCGAGTGAGGCGATTCCGCCCATCAGGGCGCGTCGCCTGGTGTTCAGTGAAGTCATGTCCCGATGCCTTCTTCTGAGTGGGGGTCAGATGCGGGGCGTGCGGTGGCGCTGCCGGTCGGCGAGGTTCGCTCGCTGTTCGGGTACGTGAACGATGCTTGTCATGCAGAACACCGCACGCGCACAGGGTGACCTTCTGGGGGATTTGCGCCGCGGCTCGGTCACTCTGTTGAACGGAACGTAAGCGGTAAGCGCTTTCTGGTCAACGCTTTCGTCAAAAGAATCACGTCCGCCCTGGTGAAAGGGAGGGGGCCTTTCCCGCTTGTGCCCCGAGGCCGTGGGAGCGCTTCCATGGCAGGCGTGTCCATGCCACGATGCCCTTCCCGGACGCCACGAGTCGTGACCAGAAGGGACAAGGACGTGCCCACCCCCACCCGCACCCTCACCTCCGCCCGGTCCATCGCCCTGTGCGCGGCGCTCCTCGCGCTGCTCGCGACACTGCTCGTCACCGCACCCGCCTCGTCCGCCGCACCCGCCGCCCGCGCCGACGCGGTCCCCGCCGCCACCCTCACCGAGGTCACCGGCTTCGGCGCCAACCCCAGCGGCCTGCAGATGTACGTGTACGTCCCGGAGAGCGTCACCGACGATCCCGCGGTCCTGGTGGCCGTGCACTACTGCACCGGGTCCGGCCCGGCGATGCACTCCGGAACCGAGTACGCCTCGCTCGCCGACCGCTACGGGTTCATCGTGATCTACCCGTCGGTCACCCGTGCCGGCAAGTGCTTCGACGTCGCCTCCCCGCAGGCGCTCACCAGGGGCGGCGGCAGCGACCCGGTCGGCATCAAGTCCATGGTCGACTGGGTCACCGCCGCCTACGACGCCGACACCTCACGCGTCTACGCCACCGGCATCTCCTCCGGCGCCATGATGACCAACGTCCTGCTCGGGGTGTACCCGGACGTCTTCCGGGCGGGCGCCGCCTTCGCGGGCGTGCCCTTCGGCTGCTTCGCCACCACCGACGGCTCCGAGTGGAACAGCGCCTGCGCGGGCGGCACCGTGGCCCGCACCCCGCAGCAGTGGGGCGACCTCGTCCGCTCCGCGTACCCCGGCTACTCCGGCCCCCGGCCGCGCATGCAGCTCTGGCACGGCACCGAGGACGACGTCCTGCGGTACCCCAACTTCGGCGAGGAGATCGAGCAGTGGACGAACGTGCTCGGCCTCGGCCAGACCCCGGCCGCCACCGACTCCCCGCAGCCGGGCTGGACCCGCACCCGCTACGGCGGCACCGGTGACCAGGCCCCCGTCGAGGCGATCAGCCTCCAGGGCGTCGGCCACAACCTCTACAGCTACGGCGTGATGGGCCCGCTCGCCATCGCCTACTTCGGCCTCGACGGCGACGGGCCGGCGCCCGAGCCCCCGGCCGGCCCCTGCAAGGTCGCCGTCACCGTCAACGCCTGGAACACCGGCCTCACCGCCTCGGTGACGATCACCAACACCGGTACCACCACGGTGAACGGCTGGCGGCTCGGCTTCACCCTGCCCGCGGGCCAGACCGTCACCAACGGCTGGAACGCCTCGTACGCCCCTGCCTCCGGAGCGGTCACGGCGGCCAACGCCTCCTACAACGGCACGATCGCCCCGAACGCGAGCGTGAGCATCGGCTATCAGGCGACCCACTCGGGCGACAGCGCCGCGCCCGGCGCCTTCACGCTCAACGGGAGCGCCTGCACCGTCGGGTGAGCCCCGCGGCCGTCGGGGGGTGCCGGTGCTCCCCGACGGCCGCCGGCCTGCCGTCGAACTCCCGGCTGCGGTGCGGGGATTCGAACGCCGGCCCGCGACTCCTGCGGCTATCCGGCCTCCTCGCGCACCGGGGCCGCCGCCGGCACCGGCGCGGGCGTCGGTGCCTTTGCTTCCGCCGACGTCCCCTTCGAGGGAAGGTGGTTGAAGATCAGGTTCAGTGCGATCGCCGTCAGGCACCCGGCGCTGATCCCGCTGTGCATCACCGTCTGGAACCAGTCGGGGAACCCGTCGTAGAGCGTCGGCACGCCCACCGGCAGCACGCCCATGGCGACCGAGACGGCCACCACCGTCAGGTTGTTGTTGCCCTTGAAGTCGACCTGGGCCAGGGTCCGCAGGCCGCTCGCCGCCACCGTGCCGAACATGACCAGACCCGCGCCGCCCAGCACCGGCGCCGGTATCGCCGCCACCACGGCGCCCAGCTTGGGCAGCAGCCCCAGCAAAACGAGGATGCCGCCGGCCGCCGCGACCACCCAGCGGCTGCGCACCCGGGTCATGCCCACGAGGCCGACGTTCTGCGCGTACGCCGTGTACGGGAAGGTGTTGAACACCCCGCCGAGGACGGTCGACAGGCCGTCGGCGCGCAGTCCGTCGGACAGGGAGCGCGCGTCGACCTTGCGGTCCGTCATCTCGCCGACCGCGATGAAGTCGCCCGTCGTCTCGGTCATCGTCACCAGGGCCACCACCAGCATCGCGATGATCGCCGACGCCTCGAAGGTGGGGGCGCCGAAGTGGAACGGCGTGCTGATGCCCACCCAGTCCGCGTCCGCGACCCCGTCGAAGTCCGTGAACCCGAACGGCACGGCGACGGCCAGTCCGACGACGATGCCGACCAGCACCGCGATCCGGCTGAGGAAGACCGGCGCGAAGCGCTGCACACCGACCACCACGGCCAGCACGAACGCGGCGAGCGCGAGGTTCCTGGGCGCGCCGAAGTCCTGCGAACCGGCGCCTCCCGCCACCCAGTTGCCCGCCACCGGCAGCAACGAGATGCCGATGATCAGGATCACCGTGCCGGTGACCAGCGGCGGGAAGAAGCGCAGCAGTCGGCCGAACACCGGCGCCAGCAGCATGATCGCGAGCCCCGCGACGATCACCGAGCCGTAGATGGCGGGCAGTCCGCCGCCCGTGGTGCCGATGATCACCATCGGTGAGACGGCGGCGAAGGTGCAGCCCTGCATGATCGGCAGCCGGACGCCGAAGCGCCAGAAGCCGATGCACTGGATGAGGGTGGCGATGCCGCACACCAGGAGGTCGGCGGTGATGAGGTAGGCGAGGTCCGCCGGCGGCAGTTTCATCGCGCCGCCGACGATCAGGGGGACGGCCACGGCGCCCGCGTACATCGCGAGGACGTGCTGGAGGCCGAAGGCGGCCAGTTGGCGTGCGGGTGGGACTTCGTCCACGGGGTGCGTCGTCATGGGCGAGACCGTAGGCGCCTTGAACAGTTTGTTGATTTCGAAGCTGTTTCCGGTCGGTGACCCGTCCCCGGGGCCTGTCAGCGGGGCGGGACGGACCCGCCGCGCGCGGCGTCGAGCAGGGACCGCCAGTCCGCGAGCTTCACCACGCGCCGCCCGAGCGCGGCGCCCAGTTCCGCCTCCGCGCGCTCGATGGAGCGCCAGCCCTCCCACGGCACCGGTTCGCTGCCCGCTGCCCGCAGCGCGTCCAGCGGGTCCTCGGGCACGGCCCTGCCCGCGAGCGCGGGGGCGTCCTCGATCAGTGAGGTCACCGTCTCCTTGGCGCAGGGCCGGTTGGTGCCGATGACGCCGGTCGGGCCCCGCTTGATCCAGCCGGCGACGTACTCGCCGGGGGCGACCGTGCCGTCCCGCAGCACCCGGCCCGCCGAGTGCGGCACGGTCGCGGTCGCCGGGTCGAAGGGGAGTCCCTCCAGCGGTACCCCGCGATAGCCGACCGAGCGCAGCACCAACTGGGCCCGCACCACCTCGAACCGCCCGGTCCCCAGCACCCCGCCCCGCCCGTCCGGTGCCGTGCGCTCGAAGCGGACGGCGCCCACCCTCCCGTCCTCGGCGAGGAGTTCGACGGGACGCAGGAAGAACCGCAGCCGGATGTGGCGCAGGGCCTCCGGGGTCGCCGCCCCGGGCCAGCCGCGCAGCACCTCCACGTTGCGGCGCTGGGCGCCGGGGAGGTCGGACGGGTCCGCCCAGGCGGGGTCCGCCGCCGCCTCCGCCGGATCCACCGTGACGTCGGTGTCCGGCAGCGAGCCCAGCTCGCGCAGTTCCTTGGTCGTGAAGCGGGCCTGCGAGGGGCCGCGCCGGCCGACCATCGCGATGTCGGTCACCCGGCTCGCGGCCAGTGCGGTCAGCGCCTGCTCGGGCATGTCCGTCGGACGCAGTTCCGCCGTGCCCCGGGCCAGCATGCGGGCGACGTCCACCGCGACATTGCCCATGCCGATCACCACCGCCGACCGTGCGCCGCTGACGAACCCGTCGTCGGCCGCGTCCGGATGGGCGCTGTACCAGGACACGAACTCGGTCGCCGACCAGCTGCCCGGCAGCTCCTCGCCCGGGATCCCCAGGTGCCGGTCGGTGGCCGCGCCCACGCAGTACACGACCGCGTGGTACAGCTCCAGGAGCCGGGCGGCCGCGACCCCGCCGGGCCCGATCCGCACCCCGCCGAGGAACCGCACCCGCTCGTGCTCCAGCACCGTACGCAGGTTGTTCTGCAGGGACTTGATCTTCTCGTGGTCCGGGGCCACGCCGTACCGGACCAGTCCGTAGGGGCAGGGCAGCCGGTCCAGGACGTCCACCCGGACGGCGGAATCCAGCTGTACGAGACTCTGCGCGGTGTAGCACCCGCTCGGCCCCGAGCCGACGACGGCGACATGCAGCACGGCGGAACTCCTCACCCGTGGGATCTCAGGAGAGCGCTGGTGGCTCCAGCATGGCACCCGGCGGGCTGCGCTGACAGGGTGCCGACCGTGACGGGCCGCGCGTGTTCGTTTGTATGGAATGTGATCATGCGGTTACGTTCCGTGTGTGCTAGAAGCATCCTTTCTTAATCTTTCTGATCGTTGTCCGACGGATGGCCAGGTGTCCGTGTGGCCCGCGTGGGAAGTGCGGGAGGACGGGGGCGCGACCTCGTGGTTCCAGGTCCGCCTCGCGTTCGCGGACGGTGCCCGGGTCGACGCGCTCGCCGTGGTCACCTCCGACGGGGGCGTCTCCGTCGAGGACGTACGGGCGCAGCCGGCCCTCTCCCTGGACGACCTGTCCGTGCTCGCCGACTGGATCGAGGAGCCGCTGTTCGAGGCGTGCGGGGTGCCGGACGGGCCCGGCGCGCGGACGGACGGCGCCGACGGGGAGCGGGACGCGGCCGGTACGGGGCGGCGGGCCCGGCCGGCCTGGCCGCGCGGCGCGGAGGGCCGGTGGCTGCTCGCGCAGGAGTACCGGGCCGCTCAGGAGGAGGGCTTCGACCCCGTGCTCGCGGTCATGTGCGCGACCGGGCACAGCCGCCGCAAGTCGCTCAGGCTGATCGCCCAGGCCCGGGACGCGGGGCTTCTGACGCCCCGGCACGCCCGGCGCTGAGTTCGCAGCCGGGCGTCAGCGGCTCGTCGCCGGTGGCGAAGAACCGCGAGAGGTCGGCGTCGCCGCAGGCGCCGGGCGGTGCGTCGGGGTCCGGCGGGAAGCCCATCTCCCGGTCGAGCCCGTAGCGCTTGAACAGCTCGGCGCGCAGCACCCGCACGGGCATCGGGACCCCGGGCACCACCGCCGCGTAGACCGCGCCCATCAGCAGCGCGCGCAGCATCGGGTAGTCGGCGTCGACGTCGGGGGAGCCGTACCGGGCGCAGGTGTCGCGGAGCAGTTCGGCGAGCCGGCGCTGCTCCGGGCACTGGACGAAGCCCTCGGCCTGGAGGATTCCCGCCATGTGCTGGCGCATCAGCACGGGCCGGTCCCGGGCCAGTCCCAGGATCGCGTCCACGGCCCGGGCCATCCGCTCCCGGCCGTCCTCGGCGCCCGGTTCCCGCTCCAGGGCCTCCTCCAGCGTGCGGTGCATCAGCCGGTGCACCGCGGACTGGAGGAGCTGGCGCTTGCCGGGGAAGTAGTAGGAGACCAGGCCGCGCGCCGAACCGGCCCGGTCCGCGATGTCGCCCAGGGTCGTGGCCTCGTAGCCGCGCTCGCTCACCAGCTCGACCGCTGCCTGGAGGAGCCGCTCCCGGGAACGCCGCCGCAGTTCTTCATTGACCGAGGCGCTGCGCGGGGACATGCTGTACTCCTGCGTTGACTGGCTGCCAGCCAACTATACTCAGCGCAGCCCGTCGGCCGCTGTGCCGTTCGGGTTTCGGGTTGCCGCCTGCCTTGGGCGACACGGGGGATCGCCCAAGGCGGGCGTGCGACTCCCCGATGGTGGCCCCGGGCGACCGATCAGACGCCGACGCCGGAGTCCTCGTGCCGGCCGCCCCGCATGCGCTCCACCACGTCCAGTACCGGGCGCAGCGCGTCGGGCCGTTCGGCCGCCGGCAGATGGTCCACGAAGTGGACCCCGCACCCCAGCGCCGCGGCCCCGCCGTCCGCCCGGCGGTTGTCGCCGACCATCAGGACCTCGCGCGGATCGGCGTCCAGTGCGGCACAGGCCGTCCGGAACAGCCGCGGGTCCGGCTTCTGCACCCCGTGCTCGAAGGACAGGACGTAGACGTCCACGTACCGGTCGAGCCCGTGCTCGCGGAAGACGGGGCGCAGGTCCCAGCCGATGTTGCTGACCACGCCGACCCCGATCCCGCGCTCCTGCAGGCCGGCCAGCACCTCGGCGGCGTCCGGGTAGGGCCGCCAGGCGTCGGGGTCCATGTGGCGGTCGTAGAGGAGGTCGTGCAGCCCCTCGTCGGGCAGCGGGACGTGCCGGGACAGTCCCGTGTAAGCGGCCCGGTGCAGTTCCGGGCTCTTGTCCCGTACGCCCCAGACGCTCGCGACGTCCTCCGGCAGCCAGGCGGGATCCGCCCCGCCCGGCAGCGCCCCCATCCGTTCCAGGGCCCTCGCGGTGCCGGACACCTCCGGCTCCGGCAGTTCGATGTCCCGCTCGGCCAGCGCCCCGCGCAGCCAGGACTCGGCGGACTGGATGCGGAAGAGCGTGCCGGAGAAGTCGAACAGGACTGCCGTCATGCCCGAAGCCTACGGGGGAGTGGATCTGCCGCGAGGGCGTTTCAGTCCGTTGCCCCGCCCCGCCGCCGGGACCCCCAGCGGCCGTGCGCGATCACCGCCAGGGCCACCAGCGCGGTGCCCATGACCCAGCCGCCGACCACGTCCGAGGCCCAGTGGACGCCCAGCCACACCCGGGTCAGTCCGACACCGAGCACGGACACCACCGCCACCGCGACGGCCGTGCGCCACACCGCGCGGCCGACGCCGTGGCGGTGCAGCAGGTACAGCAGGAGCCCGCAGACCACCGTGGCGGTCATGGCGTGGCCGGACGGGAAGGCGGAGTAGTGGGCGGAGTCGACGGGGTCGGGCCAGACCGGGCGAGCACGGTCCACCGCTGCTTTCAGGCCCTGCTGGAGGGCGGTGCCGAGCGCGGTGGCGAGGACCAGCCACAGCGCCGTCCGGCGGGCCGCGTGCCGCCACAGCAGCCACACCACCGCCGCCGCGCACAGCAGCCGCATGGTCCAGGGGTCCCAGACCCAGTCCGTCAGGATCCGGAACGTCTGTGTCAGCCCGGGTTCGTCGACCGCCCAGCGGTGGGTGGTCTCCGCGATGTCCCCGTCGAGGGTCATCAGGGGACGCCACCGGGTCGCGACCAGGGCGAGCAGGAGAGCGGAGCACAGGGTGAGCACGGCCGCCCAGCGGGCGGGGGCGGGGGCCGGCGGACGGGGCGGGGAGTCGACGGGCTGGGTGTGCATACTGCGATACTCGCCGACCTCGGGTGCCGGAGGCCAACTCCGGCCCGCCCGTGCCGGACTATCCGAGTGCCCGCAGCCCCGGTCCGAACGTCACCAGCACCGGGATCACGGGCACCAGAGCGCCGGCCGCCGTCAGCCGCAGCCGGCGGGCCGGGGTGAGCCGCCGGGGCGGAGTGAGCAGGCGGGTCACCCGCTGGGGCACATGAGCCTGCGTGCTGGGGCCGGGGCCGAACACGCCCCGGTCCTCGTTGAGTTCGACCAGCGCCAGCGCGGTGGTCAGCCGGCCGTGGCGGCGCGAGGCCATGTCGTCGGCGGCCAGTTCGACCAGCCGGTGCATCTCGTCCCGGAACGCGGCGAACACCGGCACCTGCGGAAACGCCGTGGCCAGCGCCGCGGAGGAGTGCAGCAGCCAGTCGTGCCGGGCCCGGGCGTGGCCCTGTTCGTGGGCGAGTACGGCGTCCAGTTGCCGCCCCTTCAGGCGGCGCAGCGCGGCCGTGGTGACGACGAGGCGCGGCACCGACCCGGGCAGCCACCAGGCGTCGGGCCGCTCGCTCTCCAGGACCACCAGACGTCCGTCGGGACCGCTCTCCTCGCCGGGCAACAGCGGGGCGCGGTCGAGGAGTTCGGCCTCCTGGCGGCAGCGTCTGGCCCGGGCCCGCGCGATCTCGCGGACCAGCGTCACACCGCTCCACGCCCCGGCGCAGGCGAGCGCCACCGCGGTCACCGCCGCCCAGGGGCCGGGCACCCCGAAGGCGTACGCCTCGACCACGGTCGACGGGGCCGGCGCGAACACATGACCGCGCACCGCCTGCCAGGCCGCGGCCGCGCTGAGGGTCATCGACAGGGCGCAGCACAGCAGGACGGCCACCACCACGCACTGCCACACCCAGAGCGCCACCACCGGTTCACGGTCGGGGAATTCGGCCCGGGCGAGCACGCGGGGCGCCAGCACGGCGGTCAGGGCGCCGAGCAGCAGCAGTGCCGCGGGGACCATCATGGGAGCAGCCTATGAGGGCCGTACCGCCGAGGGGTACGGGCCGCGGCGGCAAAGTGACACAGGCCACGGGGCTCACACGGTCAGCAGCATCGCGACCATCGCGATGCCCATCGACAGCCGGCACGCCCGCGCCAACTCCGGCCGGTCGCCCAGCCGTACGGCGCCGCCGCCCGCGGCCACCGGGACCAGCCGGACGCCGGTCACCAGCACGTAACCGGTGAAGTAGAGCAGGAGCGTCCCGGTCAGGAGGGGGACGCCGGAGGTGCCGTGGTGGCCGGGGGAGGAGGACATCGCGACCGCCATGTAGACCATCGCGCAGGCGCCGACGAGATGGTGCAGATGGTGGGCGCTGGCCCGGGCCGCCCACAGGGCGTGCAGGGCCGCCGCGCCGAACACCGCCGCGTACCCGGGCCAGGCCCAGGACGGCGGGGTGAACACGGCGGCCGGTACGGCCATCACGGCCATGCCGAAGCCCATCAGCGCCTCGCCGCCCGCGGCCCGGCGCTGTTCCTCGACGCCGCTGCGCATCCGCAGCAGACAGTAGGCGCCGGTCGCCGCGCACAACGCGACCAGCAGCCAGCCGGGCGAAGCCGGTAGATGCACACGTCCTCCCCGCTGGGCGCCGCCGGGCGGTCCCCCGTTGGTCGCACGGAGACTGCCCGGGACACGCGGCGCGCACGCGAGCGCAAGGGTGTACACGGGGAGCATTCACGGGAGCACGACAGGTCGGCGCATATCTTTTACGAGTAAAACACCTGCTAAGGTTATGAGTCATGAGCAGTGCGACCCCCTCCCGACGTCTTCCGCTGGCCGGCGCGCTGCGCCTCGGCCGCCCCTCGGAGATCTGGTTCAAGCCCGCCCTGAGCGTGATCGTCGCGGTCGCCCCGCCCAACCTGACCCTCCTCGCCCTCGGCCGCCTCGACCTGGCCATGTACACGATGGCCGGATCGCTGTGCGCCCTCTACGCCCACAACCGCCCCTACGCCGCACGGGCCCGCACCCTCGCCCTGGTCGTCGCCGGGATGCTCGCCGGGCTCGCCGTGGCGCTGGTCGCCGCCTCGCTCACCGGCAGCGCCGTCGTCCTGGTGGCCGTCGGGGCGCTGGTCGCCGCGGTCCAGAAGGCGCTGTGCGACGCCACCCGCGTCGGCCCGCCCGGAAACGTCGTCCTCACCTTCATCAGCTCCGCCGCCCTCTTCGTGCCGCAGACCCTCGCCCAGGTCCCCGGCCATCTGGCGCTCGCCGCGGCGGCCGGCGTCTGGGCCTGGGCCGTCGGCATGGCCCCCGGCCTGCTCCGCCCGCACGGCCCGGAGCGCCGGGCCACCGCCGCCGCCCTGAACGCGGCCGCCGCGTACGCCGCCGCCCACCGCCCCGGGGACGGCGCCGCCGAGCCCACACCCGGCCGCCCCAGGGCCGCCGCCGAGCACACCCTCGGCCGCGCCCGGGCCGCCGTCGCCCTCCACACCGCCTGGCAGACCCTGCTCTCCGCCGGGCGCCGCTCGGCCACCCGGCGCGCCCTGGAACGGCTCCTCGTCCGCGCCGAGGTCGCCCTCGCCGCCCCCGCCGACGCCGACCCCGAGCGGCTGCGCGACTGGGCCCGCGCGCTGCGCGGCACCGGCGCCGTCCCGAGCACCGGCGCCGCCGTCCCGGACACCGAAGGGCTCCCCGGCCGGAGCGCCACCACCCCGGCCGCCCCCGAGCGGCAGCCCCTGTGGCCCCGGCTCCGCCCCCTGGCCCCGCTCGCCGCCCGCACCGCCCTCGGCTGCGCCCTCGCCGGATACGCCTCCCTCGCCCTCGGCATCGGCCGCCCCTACTGGGCGCTCGTCACCGCCGCCGCCCTGTACCAGGCCAACCTCACCCTGACCTGGAGCCGCGGCGTCCAGCGCGTCGTCGGCAACCTCGCGGGCGTCCTGTTCTTCGCCGCCCTCGCCCCGCTGGCCCACCTCGGCCCGGCCGCCCTCGTCCTGTGCTGCCTCGCCCTGAACTTCGGCGCCGAGGCCCTGATCGGCCGCAACTACTGGCTCGGCAGCGTCTGCGTGACCCCGATGGCGCTCCTGATCACCGAGTTCACCGGCTTCCAGGAACCCGGCACCCTCATCACCGAACGCGTCGTCGACACCCTGGTCGGCGCCCTCGTCGGCCTCGCCGCGGCCCTCCTCGTCGCCGACCGCGGCGCCGGTGACCGCGTCGAAGGGGCACTCGCCGGCCTGGAACACGCCCGGGAGCGCGCCGTCCGGCTGCTCGCCGAACCGCGTCCGGCGCCCGCCGCCGTGGACGCCGCCCACCGGTCCCTGACCGCCGCCCTGGTCGACCTGCGCGCCGTCTTCGACACCGCCTGCGGCGAACGGGTGCGGCGCGCCCTGCCCGCGGACCGGGTGGTGCTCGCCGAGCACGCCGGACACCGTACGCTCGCGGCGACCACCCGGCACCGGGCCGCACGCCCGGACCACCGCACCACGGAGGGCGTACGACCATGACGGCATCACCGGCGGGAGGCGCACGCGGCGGGCGGGACGACACGGTCGCCGCGGTCGTCCGGCAGTGGCGGGCCGTCCACCCCGACCTGGACACCGGGCCCATGGAGATCATCGGCCGGGTCAACCGCTGCGCCGCACTCCTCCAGCAGGCCGAGGACGCGCCGCTGCGCCGGGCCGGACTCAGCCGCCCCGAGTTCGACCTGCTCGGCGCGCTGCGCCGCACCGGCCATGAGCTGACGCCCGGCGAACTGGCCCGCGAGACCTTCTCCTCGGGCGCCGCGGTCACCAAACGCCTCAAGCAGCTCACCGAGCGCGGCCTGGTGGAGCGCCGGGGCGACGACCGCGACCGCCGCGTCACCCACGTCCGCCTCACCGAGGCGGGACGGACCCTGGTCGACGGCATCCTGCCCGAGCAACTGGCCTACGAGACGGCCGTCCTGTCCGACCTCGACACCCCCGGGCAGACCCAACTCGCCGCGCTGCTGGGCGAGTTGCTGATGCGTCTGGAGGGCCGGGCGGGAACCCTGCGGGTGTGAGGCCGCTCAGTCCTGGTAGTCCGCGGCGCGGTGGACGCCGAACATGGCGCCCTGCGGGTCCCGCAGCACCGCGATGCGCGGGCCCTCGGGGACCGAGGTCGGCTCCATGAGCACGGTGCCCTCCGCCTCGGTGGCGGTGGCCGCGGCGGCGTCGACGTCCGCCACGGCGAAGTACGGCAGCCAGTGCGCGGGCACCTCGGGCGGGAACTTCTCGTCCATCGCCACCATGCCGCCGAAGTCGGCGCCGTCCAGGCCCCACTGGGTGTAGTGCTCGGAGGCGTCGACGCTCCAGCCGAACAGCGCCCGGTAGAAGACCACGGCCCGCTCGGGGGCGCGGGTCATCAGCTCCACCCAGCCGAGCGCGCCCGGCACGTTGAACAGGCCCGCGCCGGGGAAGGCGCGGGCCTGCCACAGCTGGAACGCCGCCCCGCCCGGGTCGAGGACCACGGCGAAGCGGCCCATGTCGAAGACGTCCATCGGCCCGACCAGCACCGTCGCCCCCGTCGCCTCCGCCTTCCCGGCGGTGGCGTCGGCGTCGGCGACCAGGAAGGACACGTTCCAGGCGACGGGCTGCGACTCCTGGTACAGCGGGCTCAGCGCGGCCACCGCGGCGTCGCCGAGGTGGGCCACGGTGTAGCCGCCCGCCTCCTGTCGCGGGTCGGTCTCGCCGCGCCACCCGAAGAGGTGGCCGTAGAACCGCCGTGCGGCCTCGAGATCGCTGGTTCCCAGCTCGGCCCAGCAGGGCCCGCCGATCACCGGCCGGTCGACCTTCATGGCGCCCCTTCCGACAGCACGGCCCCCACCAGCACGCTAAGGCCCCCGTCCGCACCGGGCCAACGGAGCCGCGACCGGCCCGGTGCGACTGCCACGGGCGGAGAGCGGCTAGATGCCCGGCCGGTACCGCAGCGGATGGTCCTCGGGCGTCTCCACGAGCGCGATGCGGGTGCCGTCCGGGTCCTCGATCCACATCTCGACCAGCCCCCACGGCTCGCGCACCGGCGGGCGGACGATCTCGACGCCCTTGGCCAGCAGTTCCTCGTGCGCCGCGGCCGCGTCGGCCACCTGGAGCCAGAGCTGGAGCGCGGGGGAGGGCGGTGCCGTCGCCCGGCCGGAGACCTCCAGGAAGCCGCCGCCGAGGAAGTACACGGTGCCGCGCTCGACGCCGGTACCGAACTCGCGCTGGATCGCGAGCCCCAGCTGACCGCCGTAGAAGGCGCGGGAACGGTCGGGGTCCACGGGGTGGAGCAGGATTCTGCTGCTCAGTACATGCACCATGATCCCGGAGGGTAGTGGCAGCGGGTTACGCTCGTCCCTGCCCGTGCCGTGCGAGACAGGAGACGCGACCGATGGGGACCGCCGCCGCAGTGACCTTCCGTGACGCGACCGACGCCGACGTCGACGCCCTGGTCGACCTGGTCGAGTCGGCGTACCGGGGCGACTCCAGCCGGACGGGCTGGACCACCGAGGCGGACATCCTTGAGGGGCAGCGCACCGACCGGCAGGGCGTACTGGAGGTCATCGCCACCCCCGACAGCCGGCTGCTCGTGGTCGAGCGGGACGGCCGTGTCGTCGCCTGCTGCCATGTCGAGCACCGCGGCTCCCACGCCTACTTCGGCATGTTCGCGGTCAGCCCCGACCTCCAGGGCGCGGGGCTGGGCAAGGTCGTCCTCGCCGAGGCGGAACGCGTCGCCCGGGAGGGCTGGGGCGCCACCGAGATGCACATGACGGTGATCTCCGTGCGCGAGGACCTCATCGACTTCTACGTGCGCCGCGGCTATCGCCGTACGGGCCGGATGACCCCCTTCCCGTACGGCGACGAGCGCTTCGGCGTCCCGCAGCGCGACGACCTCCGGTTCGAGCTGCTCACCAAGGAACTCGGCTGACCATCAGGCGGTGAAGCGGCCGGTGCGCTTGATCTCCGGGAGGTCGGTGGTCGCCCCGTCCAGCTCCAGGGCGCGGACGAGGCGCAGGTGCTCCTGGGTGTTCACCACCCAGCCGATGATCCTCAGATCCGCCGCGCGGGCCGCCTCGACCACCTCCAGGGTGATCCGGCGGATGTTCAGGCAGACCGTACGGGCGCCCACCGCCACGGCCCGGTCCACGATGTCGGTGCCGTAGCGGCTGCCGATCAGCGCGGTCCGCACGCCCGGCACCAGGCGGGCGATCTCGGCGACGGCCTCGTCGTGGAACGACGACACCTCCACCCGGGAGACGAGGTCCCGCCGGAGCATCACCTCGGCCAGCGCCCGTGCCGCGGCCACGTCCTTGATCTCCGCCTGCAACGGCGCCGTCACGGCGTCCAGGACCTCCTCGAAGACCGGTACCCGCTCGCCCCGGCCGGCGTCCAGGGCGCGCAGCTCCGCGAGGGTCTTCTCGGCGATCGGGCCGTTGCCGTCGGTCGTGCGGTCCACGTCGGTGTCGTGCATGACGACCAGGTGGCCGTCCTTGCTCAGGTGCAGATCGAGTTCGATGAGGTCGAGGCCGGCCTGCTGGGCGGCGACGAAGGATCGGAGGGTGTTCTCGGGCTCGACACCCATGACTCCGCGGTGACCGATGGTGAGGAAGTTCAAGGTTCGACTCGCTTCCGTCGACGGCGGCTCGGCACGCGCCCGACCCGGAACGGCACGTTCGCGTGACAGTGCCGCAGCCTAACCGCCGGGGAGGCGGATGAAACCCGTGCGTACGCCGGGGATCGGCCCCGTGGACGGCGGGATCCGGCCGGTGCTCACCCGGCCGTGGGCACATCGCGCCGCGATTGACCGATCGGAGCATTGCGCCTACCCCGGAAGAGTGCAGCCATCCCGTCAGACAGGAAAAACTTCGGTGACGATGGGGGGTGCGCAGGATATTTTCCCGGGCTTCCTCTTGCTGAGGTAAAGCTCCTACGCGTACGGTGGCCTTACGCGAGGTTCTCCCGTGGAGGATGGGACATGACGGAAATTCTTGTGCAGTCGGGTACGGAGATGCAGGTTTCTCCTGTGGCCAGGGTGGTGGAGCACCCGGCATGGCCCGTGCTCAAGGATGCCGTGGAGCAGATCCGGCCATGGCAGTCCAAGGACGGGTCGATCGACTTCGTGGCCGAGGGCGCACCCGCCCGGGCGGACGCCGAGGCCGCCGTACGGCGTGTCGTCGAGGCCGTCGAGGAGCTCTCCCCGCTGCTGCCGCACGACGCCGACTACCACAAGGCCCTGGTGCAGGACCTGAACCGCTGGGCCGACGGCGGCTTCGAGGTACCGGACTTCCTGGACTCGCTGCTGGCCTTCCAGCCCGCCGCCAACCGCGCCGACGGCCTCCAGCACCTGGTCGTCTTTCCGATGTACACGCAGAACGGCAACCCCGACCGCAACCTCGAAGCGGTCGTGCTGCGCATGGTCTGGCCCGACTGGCTGGCCGAACTGGAGCGCACCCGCTACGACAACCCGCTGTTCTGCGGCATCAAGTTCGAGGACTTCACGGCCGGGTACGACACCAACTCCGCCGTGCTCTTCCCCGAGACGATCGCCGTGCGCGAGGCGCCCGAGCGCTTCACCTGGGGCGGCATCTTCTGCGACCGCGAGGCCGCCCGCTTCCGCCGGGTCACCGAGGCCTCCGTCGACACCCTGGGTCTGGAGCTGCCCGAGGACATCGCCGCGATGGTCCACGACCAGAAGCGCTGCGAGGAGGCCTTCGTCCTGTGGGACATGGTCCACGACCGCACCCACAGCCACGGCGACCTGCCGTTCGACCCCTTCATGATCAAGCAGCGCCAGCCGTTCTGGATGTACGGCCTGGAGGAGCTGCGCTGCGACCTCACCGCCTTCAAGGAGGCCGTGAAGCTGGAGGCCGAAGGCGTCCCGCAGGCCCGCGACGTGCAGTACGCCGTGCTCTTCGACCGGATGTTCCGCTTCCCGCTCACCGGCGACCGCAACCGCAACTACGACGGCCTCGGCGGCCAGCTGCTCTTCGCCTACCTGCACAAGCACGACGTCGTCCGCTGGACCGACAACAAGCTGTTCATCGACTGGCAGCGCGCCCCGCAGGTCACCAACCAGCTCTGCGCCGACATCGAGAAGCTGTACCGCGACGGCATCGACCGCCCCAAGCTGGTCCACTGGTTCGCCGGGTACGAGCTGGTCTCCGGCTTCCTCTCCCCGCACCCCGGCTCCAAGTGGGCCAAGGGTCCCGACGCCCTGGACCTGACCCAGCCGCCGCGCAAGCTCGTCGATGACGTGCTTCCCGACGAGTTTCCGCTGAGCATGTTCTATGAGGCCCTGTCCAAGAAGCTCAAGAACGTGATCGCCTCCACCAAGGGCATCACGGCGGACAGCGCCGAGCGGGTCGCCGCGTGAGCGACCGTGCCGAGGACCTGGCTCAGGAGGGCAAGATGGCAAACGGGAACGGGACGCTCAACGGTGCGGTGATCGCGGTGGCGGGCGCGGGCGGGCCCGCCGGACGGGCGGCCCTGCTGCGGCTGGCCGAGGCCGGCGCGACCGTCGTGGGCTCGGACAACGACCCGGAGCGCCTCGCGGCGGCCGTGGACGCGGCCAGCTACGCGCACGGCGGCGCCACCGTCGTCGGCGACACGGTCGACCTGCTCGACCTGGACTCCACCCGCGACTGGGCCACCCGCATCGAGAAGGACTTCGGCCGGGTCGACGGCCTCGTCCACCTCGTGGGCGGCTGGCGCGGCAGCGAGACCTTCACCAAGACCAGCCTCGACGACTGGGACTTCCTGGAACTGCTGCTCATCCGCACCGTGCAGCACACCACCCTCGCCTTCCACGAGGCGCTCCAGCGCAGCGACCGGGGCCGGTACGTCCTGATCAGCGCGGCGGGCGCCAGCAACCCGACCGCCGGCAACGCCGCCTACGCCGCCGGCAAGGCGGCGGCCGAGGCGTGGACGCTCGCCATGGCCGACTACTTCAAGAAGGCCGGGGGCGAGCAGGGGCCCACGTCGGCGGCTGCCATCCTGGTGGTGAAGGCGTTGGTGCACCAGGCGATGCGTGCCGACCGCCCCCACGCGAAGTTCGCGGGCTTCACCGACGTCGACGACCTCGCCGAGGCCATCGCCGGCGTCTGGGACAAGCCCGCCGCCGAAGTGAACGGACAGCGTCTGTGGCTCACCGAGAAGCCGTGAACCCCCCGAAGACCGATGCGCGTCGCCATCACGACCCGGAGCTCCGCGGTTTCGCCAGCGACAACTACGCCGGCGTCCACCCGGAGATCCTCGCCGCGCTGGCCCTGGCCAACGGCGGCCACCAGGTCGCCTACGGCGAGGACGACTACACGGAGAACCTCCAGGGGATCATCCGCACTCACTTCGGTCCCACGGCCGAGGCGTTCCCGGTCTTCAACGGCACCGGCGCCAACGTCGTCGCGCTCCAGGCGGTCACCGACCGCTGGGGCGCGGTGATCTGCGCCGAGAGCGCGCACATCAACGTCGACGAGGGCGGTGCGCCCGAGCGGATGGGCGGCCTGAAGCTGCTCACCGTGCCCACCCCGGACGGCAAGCTCACCCCCGAGCTGATCGACCGGCAGGCATGGGGCTGGGAGGACGAGCACCGGGCGATGCCCCAGGTCGTCTCGATCACCCAGAGCACCGAGCTGGGCACGCTCTACACGCCCGACGAGATCCGCGCCATCTGCGACCACGCCCACGCGCGCGGCATGAAGGTGCACCTCGACGGCTCCCGGATAGCCAACGCGGCGGCCTCGCTGAACGTCCCCATGCGGACCTTCACCAACGCCGTCGGCGTCGACATCCTCTCCCTGGGCGGCACCAAGAACGGCGCCCTGTTCGGCGAGGCGGTCGTGGTGATCAACCCGGACGCGGTCAGCCACATGAAGCACCTGCGCAAGCTGTCCATGCAGCTCGCCTCCAAGATGCGCTTCGTGTCGGTGCAGTTGGAGGCGCTGCTCGCCAAGGACCTGTGGCTGCGCAACGCCCGGCACGCCAACGAGATGGCGCAGCGGCTCGCCGAAGGCGTCCGCGCGGTGCACGGCGTCGAGATCCTTCACCCGGTGCAGGCCAACGGTGTCTTCGCCAAGCTCCCCAACGAGGTGAGCGAGCGCCTGCAGAAGCGCTTCCGCTTCTACTTCTGGGACGAGAACGAGGGTGTCGTGCGCTGGATGTGCTCCTTCGACACCACCGAGGACGACGTGGACGCCTTCCTGGCGGCACTGAAGGAGGAGATGGCGCACTAGCCCTCTCTGCATAGGTATGCGGTCACCCGAAAAAGCATTGACTCTCGGGTGATCGCTTTCCTATGCTCGGCAGCCATGGAGCTCAAGCAGGAAACCCCCGACCTCTCCGCCTACTTGGCCGCTGACGAGGCTGTCGACCATGAACATCCGGTGGTCCGGCGGACCGCCGCCCGGCTCGCCGAACAGGCCGAGGACTCGTATGCCTATGCGCGGCTGGCCTTCGAGTACGTGCGCGACGAGATCCCGCACTCCCACGACTCGGGGGATCCGCGGGTGACCTGGCGCGCCTCCGACGTACTGGAGCAGCGCACCGGCATCTGCTACGCCAAGTCCCACGCGCTGGCGGCCCTGTTGCGGGCCGAGGACATCCCCACGGCGCTGTGCTACCAGAAGTTCGACGTGGTGCACGGCCTGGTCGCCGTCCGGTTCCGGGGGGCGTGGCACCGGCAGGACCCCCGGGGCAACAAGCCCGGAGTGGATGCCCAGTTCTCCCTGGACGGCGAGCGGCTGGCCTTCCCCGTCGACCCGCGGTCCAATGAGCTGGACTACCCGGTCCTGTACGCTAAACCGCACCCGGCAGCCCTCGGCGCCCTCCGGAGCGCGACCGACCTGCCGCACCTGTGGCAGATCCTTCCGACCGCACTCTGAGGCAAGGCGCACCATGACCCTCACGCCGACCGTGTCCGACGAGGTGCGGGCCCTGGCCCCCGGCTTCGCCCACATCGCCGTCGAAGCCCACGGACTCGTCAACGGGCCCAGCACCGAGGGCAGTTCCGCGCTCCTCGACGACGCGGCCCGCCGCCTCGCCGAGCGCCTGGAAGGGCGGGCCCCGCACGAGGATCCGCACATGGCCGCCTGGCGGGAGGTGTACACGGCGTTCGGGTCCAAGCCCTCGCGTACCCGCAACTCCGCGGAGGCGCTGGCCAAGCGGGCCCTGTCGGGCGCCGGTCTGCCCCGGATCAACCTGCTCGTCGACCTCTACAACGCCGTCAGCGTGGCCCACTTGATCCCGGTCGGCGGTGAGGACCTCGACCGGATCGAGGGCGGCATGCGGCTGATCAGGGCCACCGGCGAGGAGCCCTTCGTGACCGTCGCCGACGGCGCCGAGGTGGTCGAACACCCCGACGCCGGCGAGGTGGTGTGGTGCGACGGGGCGGGCGTGACCTGCCGCCGCTGGAACTGGCGCCAGGGCCCCCGCACCCGCCTCACCGAGGAGACGGTCTCGGCGATCTTCCTGCTGGAGAGCCTGGCGCCGATGCCGCTCGCCGAGGTGGAGCGAGCGGCGGACGAACTCGTCGCCCTGCTGGAGAAGTTCAGCCCCGGGGCGCGGGTCGGGGTGCGCCCGTCGTAGCCGCTCGGCCCGGCGTCGCCCTCAGCCCGTGGTGGCCCTCAGCGGGCCTCGGCCTCGCGGACCTGCTCCGGCGTGGGCGCCGTACCCCCGAGGTGCGCGGGCATCCACCAGGTGTCGTTCGCGTCCTTAGGGCGTACCGGGTAGGCGCGCTGGGCGGCCTCCAGCAGCTCCTGGACGCGCCCGCGCAGCTGGCGGGTGATGGCGCCCGCGTACTTGTCCTTGGACGCCTCGACGGCCTCGCCGACCCGGATGGTCACCGGGATGTGGCTGCGCTTGAAGTTGCGCGGATGCCCCTTGGTCCACAGGCGCTGGGTACCCCAGACCGCCATCGGGATCAGCGGGACGCCGGCCTCCTGGGCGAGCCGGGCGGCACCCGACTTGAAGCTCTTCAGGGTGAACGACTGCGAGATCGTGGCCTCCGGGAAGACGCCCACGATCTCGCCGGACCGCAGCGACTCCAGCGCGTGCTGGTAGGCCGCCTCACCCTGCTTGCGGTCGACCGGGATGTGCTTCATCCCGCGCATCAGCGGACCGGAGATCCGGTGCCGGAAAACGGACTCCTTCGCCATGAAGCGCACCAGGCGCTTCTGCGGGAGCGCGGCCAGGCCGTTGAAGACGAAGTCCAGGTAGCTGATGTGATTGCTCACCAGCACGGCACCGCCCGAGCGCGGGATGTTCTCCGACCCCTTGCAGTCGATCTTGAGGTCCCATGCCTTGAACAGGGTGACGGCGAGACCGACGACGGGACGGTAGACAAGCTCTGCCATGGACGGGGTGGACCCTTCCTTCTCTGCCTGGGAAGGTTTCCCGGCGGGAAAGCTACGCAGCCGTAGGTTTACGGCATCTCGCAGATCGTGCCCCAAGAACGAGCGGGGAGCCAGCCCTGGTGCCGGTGCGGGGCGAGATCCTCGTCACGTCATCCCGTGATCCACCTCGGGTTTTATCGTCCTCTTACTCCGCGCGAACCGTAACGCGCCGTATCAGGAGGTACATCTCGCACCCCAGGCAGTAGCCGAACACGGCGTTGAGGAAGGCGGCCGCGAGCGCCGCCCCGGTGGCGCCGAGTCCGAGCCACTCGGGCCCGACGGTGTAACCCACCAGTCCCAGGCCCGCGAAGAGCAGACCCACGGCCTGCGCGAACCTCGGCGGTTCCGGCGACTCGAAGGCGACGGGCGGCCCCAGCCGCGGCCGAACCAGTGTGCGGAACAGCCATCCGTACGGGCTTCTGCCCACCCCGCCGGCCGTGCCCAGCGCGAACGCCAGCGTCTGCCAGGCCAGCAGCCAGGCGTTCCCGGTGACCAGAACGGCCGCCAGCACCGCGCTCGTCACGGCGGCCCCGAAACGGGGGCCTCTCACGTCGATGTCCATGAATCAAGCATTCCGCAGGCCCGGGAGATCCCGGAAGGCGGGAATCTTTGCGGTCTGATGAATGCTTGTGCAGGTGATGAGCGGACTGGTGGTGTGCGTGGCGGTGCTCGCGGCGGCGAGCCTGTACGGCGTGCTGCAACGGCGGCGGAACGGGAGGGTGCGGGTGCGCGGGCGGGACGAGGGGAAGCGGCTGGGGCCGGACGAACTGGGCGGACCGCTCGGTGAGCGGGCCACCCTCGTGCAGTTCTCCAGCGCCTTCTGCGCACCCTGCCGGGCGACCCGGCGGGTCCTGGGTGAGGTGGCCGCGATGGTGCCCGGTGTGGCACACGTCGAGATCGACGCCGAGGACCGGCTGGAACTGGTGCGGGAGTTGGAGATCCTCAAGACGCCCACGGTCCTGGTGCTCGATGCCGAGGGGCGCGTGGTGCGGCGGGCCACCGGACAGCCCCGCAGGGCGGACGTGATCGCGGCCCTCGGCGAGGCCGTGTGAGAGGCGCCGACCCGACAGTGAGTCATCTCCCACATCGCCGCACGTACTTGACTGTACGGACCACCTATCGTCAGTCTGACGGGATGTCCCCCGCGCGATCCCTCCCCAGGTGACCATGACCGCCACACCCGACGTCGACGCCCGGCTCGCCTCCCCCGAACTGCTGCGCTCCGTCTTCCGGCGGCACGCCGCCGGTGTGGCGGTGATCACCGCCCACGGGGACGACGGCCCCGTCGGCTTCACCGCGACCTCCCTCGCCTCGGTCTCCGCGGAACCCCCGATGGTCTCCTTCGGCATCGGCACCGGTTCCTCCTGTTGGCCCACCGTGTCGCGGGCCGCCCACGTCGGCGTCCACCTGCTCGGCGAGCACCAGCGAGGGCTCGCGGCCACCTTCGCCCGCAGCGGCGCCGACCGCTTCGGACCGCCCACCGCCTGGCGCGAGGGCCCCGAGCGCGTTCCGCTCCTCGACGAGGTCCCGGCCTGGCTGGTCTGCCGGGTCGCGGCCCGGGTGCCGGCCGGTGACCATCGGATCGTGCTGGCGGAGGTCCTGCTCGGCCGCTCCGCCGGTCCCGGGCGCCCGTTGGTCTACCACGAGGGCGGGTTCACCGGCCTGCGCGACTGACCGGGTATCGGACGGTTCTGCGAAATGGTCCAGTTCCGATTACGCTGCGTTGCGAAGGTCACAGTTCAAAGCGCTTGCTTAGCGGGAACGAACTGGGTGTACTGACGAGTAATATTTCGGTCGGAGCGCAGGTCGCCCCGATCGGGAACGGCCGCTTCAGGCGCCTATGCTGCCTGCAAGTAGGCAGCAGAGAAATGTCGACGCAGTAGGAGAGCCGGCGTGAGCTTGAGGATCGTTGTCACTGTGAAGTACGTGCCCGACGCCACTGGCGACCGGCACTTCGCCGATGACCTGACCGTCGACCGGGACGACGTGGACGGTCTGCTCTCCGAGCTCGACGAGTACGCGGTCGAGCAGGCGCTGCAGATCTCCGAGAACTCGGACGACGACGTCGAGGTCACCGTGCTGACCGTGGGCCCGGAGGACGCCAAGGACGCGCTCCGCAAGGCCCTGTCCATGGGCGCCGACAAGGCGATCCACGTCGAGGACGACGACCTGCACGGCACCGACGCCATCGGCACCTCGCTGGTGCTGGCCAAGGCGATCGAGAAGGCCGGCTACGACCTGGTCATCTCCGGCATGGCCTCCACCGACGGCACCATGGGCGTTGTCCCCGCGCTGCTCGCGGAGCGCCTGGGCGTCCCGCAGGTCACGCTGCTCTCCGAGGTCTCCGTCGAGGACGGCACGGTCAAGGGCCGCCGGGACGGCGACGCCGCCTCCGAGCAGCTGGAGGCCTCCCTGCCGGCCGTCGTGTCGGTCACCGACCAGTCGGGCGAGGCGCGTTACCCGTCCTTCAAGGGCATCATGGCGGCCAAGAAGAAGCCGGTTCAGGCCTGGGACCTGGAGGAGCTGGAGATCGAGGCCGACGAGATCGGCCTGGCGGGCTCCTGGACCGCGGTCGACTCCGCGGCCGAGCGTCCGGCCCGTACCGCCGGCACGATCGTCAAGGACGAGGGCGAGGGCGGCAAGCAGCTCGCTGAGTTCCTCGCGGGCCAGAAGTTCATCTAAGGCCCAACCCCCTTACCGCCCCTCAGACTTCGCATTCCGCAGGAGAGCAATCCCATGGCTGAAGTTCTCGTCTACGTCGACCACGTGGACGGCGCCGTCCGCAAGCCCACCCTGGAGCTGCTGACGCTGGCCCGCCGCATCGGCGAGCCCGTCGCCGTGGCGCTGGGTGCCGGCGCCGCCGACACCGCCGCCGCCCTCGCCGAGCACGGCGCGGTGAAGGTCCTCACCCACGACGCCTCCGAGTACGCCGACTACCTCGTCGTACCGAAGGTCGACGCCCTCCAGGCCGCCTACGAGGCCGTCTCCCCGGCCGCCGTGCTGGTGCCGTCCTCCGCCGAGGGCAAGGAGATCGCCGCCCGTCTGGCGCTGCGCATCGGCTCCGGCATCATCACCGACGCCATCGACCTGGAGGCCGGCGACGAGGGTCCGGTCGCCACCCAGTCGGTGTTCGCCGCCGCCTTCACCACCAAGTCCCGTGTCTCCAAGGGCACCCCGGTCATCACGGTCAAGCCGAACTCGGCCGCCGTGGAGGCCGCCCCGGCCGCCGGTGCGGTCGAGGCCCTCGCGGTCACCTTCTCCGCACAGGCCACCGGCACCAAGGTCACCGCGCGCACGCCGCGTGAGTCGACCGGCCGACCCGAGCTGACCGAGGCCGCGATCGTGGTCTCCGGCGGCCGCGGTGTGAACGGCTCGGAGAACTTCGGACTCATCGAGGCGCTCGCCGACTCCCTCGGCGCGGCCGTCGGTGCCTCGCGTGCCGCCGTCGACGCCGGCTGGTACCCGCACACCAACCAGGTCGGCCAGACCGGCAAGTCGGTCTCGCCGCAGCTCTACATCGCCAACGGCATCTCGGGCGCGATCCAGCACCGCGCCGGTATGCAGACCTCGAAGACGATCGTGGCCGTCAACAAGGACGCCGAGGCCCCGATCTTCGACCTGGTCGACTACGGCGTGGTCGGCGACCTGTTCGACGTCGTCCCGCAGCTCACCGAGGAGATCAAGACCCGCAAGGGCTGATCACCGGCCGACCGAGGCCCCCGGCAACCGCACTGGCGGTGCCGGGGGCCTCGGCGTGTTCAGCCCAGGCTCAGGGACGCCTGCACGGGCAGGTGGTCGCTCGGGAACTGGCCGTCCACGGCGAAGGTGTTGACGGCCGCCCGGTGCGCCGTCACACCCCGCGTGGCCATGATCCAGTCGATGCGGTCGCCGTCCGGCTCCAGCGGACGGTAGCCGTGGAAGGTGCCGTACGAGGGTCCGTGCTCCTTCGCGGTGTCCCAGGTGTCGAGCAGGCCGGCGCCGAGCAGCAGGTCGTGGACGGCGTTGCCGTGGGCGGGGACGTTGAAGTCGCCGGTCACCACGACCGGCAGGCCCGGGGCGAAGCCGCCGATCCGCTCGGCGATCAGTGCGGCGCCGCGCTCGCGCGCGTACTGGCTGCGGTGGTCGAAGTGGGTGTTGAGGACGTAGAACTCCCGGCCGCCGGTGAGCCGGTCGCGGAAACGGACCCAGGTCGCCATCCGGGGGTATTCGGCGCCCCAGGTGTTCGAGCCGATCACATCGGGGGTGCCGGAGAGCCAGAAGTGGTCGTACTCGAGCGGAGTGAGACGGCGGGTGTCGTAGAAGACCGCCATCGACTCGTCCCCGCTGCCGCGCAGCCGGCCGGTGCCGATCCAGTCGTAGTGCCGCCCGAGGTCGGCGTCGATGTCCAGCAGCTGCGGGAAGAGGCCCTCCTGGGTGCCGATGACGTGCGGGGCCTCCTGGCGCAGCAGCGCGCGGGTCACCGGTCTGCGCACGGCCCAGCTGTGGGGCTCCACGGTGCTCGCGTAGCGCAGGTTGAACGACATGACCTCCAGGGCGGTGCGGGGGCGTCGTCCCACCGCGGTGGACTGCGAGGTCAGTGCTGTACTGGAGAGGGGCACGGTCACCGCGGCGGCCACCAGCGCGGTCTTCAGGCCCAGGCGGCGCGTGACGCGGCTGTGGATCGGCACTCGGGCTCCTTCGCTGGAAACTGCCGGACGAGTCCTGCGGACGTGCCCCACGAGTGTCCCAGCGTGCCATGAGGTCGGCGTGAACACGGCGGGATGGGGCGGTGGCTCCGCGTGGACATGGTGTTGACCATCGGGAACCTCCCCGGATAACTTCATTCAACGGATTGTTGATTCCGTACAGCGGAAAACTGGAGGGTGTGGGATGGGTCAGGGCCAGCAGCAGGTGCCGACGAGCCTCGCGGGCGCCGTCAGCGAGGAGATCAGCGCCTCCCTCGCCCCGGTCGACGCCGAACTGGAGCGCCGCTACCCCGGTGACCCCGGCACCCGCCAGCCCGTCCACACCGTCTACGTCCCCGGCGACGTGTTCGACGCCTCCACCCTCCGCTCCTGGGGCGACCGCGCCCTCGCCGCCCTCGACGAGCACGCCCCCGACGCCGCCTCCTTCGCCGCCGTCCTCGGCCTCGGCGACGAACTCGCCGAGCCCGTGTACGGCCGCGTGCGGGCCAAGCTGGAGCGCGAACCGGTGGAGGACCTGCGGGTCGACTTCGAGGACGGCTACGGCCCCCGCCCCGACGCCGAGGAGGACGAGGCCGCCGCCCGCGCGGCCCGGGTGATCGCCGAGGCGTACCGCGACGGCACCGCGGCGCCGTACATGGGCATCCGGATGAAGTGCATGGAGGCCGCCGTCCGGGACCGCGGCATCCGCACCCTGGACGTCTTCCTCACCGGCCTGCTGGAGGCCGGCCCGCTGCCCGACGGTCTGGTGCTCACCCTGCCCAAGGTGACCTACCCCGAGCAGGTGTCCGCCATGGTCCGACTCCTGGAGGCCTTCGAGAAGGCCCGCGGTCTGGAGCCCGGCCGGCTCGGCTTCGAGATCCAGATCGAGACCAGCCAGTCCATCCTCGCCACCGACGGCACCGCCACCGTCGCCCGGCTGATCCAGGCCGCCGAGGGCCGCGCCACCGGCCTGCACTACGGCACCTTCGACTACAGCGCCTGCCTCGGCGTCTCCGCCGCCCACCAGGCCAGCGACCACCCCGCCGCCGACCACGCCAAGGCGATCATGCAGGTCGCCGCCGCCGGCACCGGCGTACGCGTGTCCGACGGTTCCACCAACGTCCTCCCGGTCGGCACGACCGAGAAGGTGCACGACGCCTGGCGGCTGCACTACGGCCTGACCCGCCGCGCCCTCGCCCGCGCCTACTACCAGGGCTGGGACATGCACCCCGGCCACATCCCGACCCGCTACGCGGCCGTGTTCGCCTTCTACCGCGAGGGGTTCGAACAGGCGGCCGCCCGCCTCGCCCGCTACGCCAACCACGCCGGCGGCGACGTCATGGACGAACCCGCCACCGCCAAGGCCCTCAGCGGCTACCTGCTGCGCGGCCTGGACTGCGGTGCCCTGGACACCGCCGAGGTCGCCCGCCGCACCGGACTGACGAGGGCCGACCTGGAGGGCTTCGCCTCCCCGCGCCGCGGCGACCTGACGGTCTCCGGCAGCTAGCCGTA
The DNA here is from genome assembly GCF_040299205.1 of Streptomyces sp. NPDC000983. Taxonomy (NCBI): domain Bacteria; kingdom Bacillati; phylum Actinomycetota; class Actinomycetes; order Kitasatosporales; family Streptomycetaceae; genus Streptomyces; species Streptomyces sp. NPDC000983. The sequence goes on from NZ_JBEPBM010000001.1 coordinate 231,967, forward strand.
CTGGACCCCGCGAAACGCTGTCACCGCTGCCTCTAGGCTGTACGCCACGCAGGGCGGGACCACACAGGATCGGGGCAGCGGTGTCTTCGGGGGAGTACGGACAGACGGACGGCAACGGGCGCCTGCTGGCCGGGCGTTACCGGGTCCTGGCCCAGCTCGGCCGAGGCGGCATGGGCGTGGTCTGGCGGGCCCGCGACGAGGTGCTCGGCCGCGAGGTCGCGGTCAAGGAACTGCGCACCTACATCGACGCCGACGGCCCCGAACTCGACGCCCTGCGGCTGCGGATGCAGCGCGAGGCCCGCGCGGCGGCCCGGGTGCGCCACCCCGCGGTGGTCGCCGTGCACGACGTCACCGAGGTCGACGGACGTCCGCTGATCGTCATGGAGCTGGTCGACGGGCCCTCCCTGGACGACGTGGTCCGTGAACGGGGCACCGTCGACCCGTACGAGGCGGCGGCGATCGGCGCCGAGGTGATGGACGCGCTGGCCGCCGCCCACCGCGCCGGAGTCCTGCACCGCGACGTCAAGCCCGGCAACATCCTCCTCGACCGGTCCGGCCGGGTGGTGCTCACCGACTTCGGCATAGCCACCATGGAGGACCCGGGCGACGGCTCGGCCACCCACCTCACCCGCAGTGGCGAACTCGTCGGCTCCCTGGACTACTTGGCGCCCGAGCGGGCCCGCGGCGCCGACCCCGGACCGGCGTCCGACGTGTGGGCGCTCGGCGCCACGCTGTACGCCGCCGTCGAGGGCGGCGCGCCCTTCCGCCGGACCTCCGCCTTCGCCACGCTCACCGCGATCGTCTCCGACCCGCTGCCCGACCAGCAGCGCACCGGACCCCTCGGCCCCGTCCTCGGGCGGCTGATGGAGAAGAGTCCCGAGGCCCGCCCCGGCGCCGAGGAGGCACGCGAACTCCTGCGCACGGTCGCCGAGTCGGGCGGCGGGGACAGACGTACGACGACCCTGCGCCGCGCCGCTGCCACGGTGCCGCCGGACCACGCGCCGACCGAGCGCGGCGTCGTCGCCCCGGCTCCGGAGTCCGGGACACCGGCCCCCCGTCCGCCGCTGCACACCCCCGGCTCCCAGGACACCCCGCAGGCACCCGCCACCGCCGTCGGCCCCCCGGACGGTCCGCGCCGCCGGGGCCGCGTCCTGCTGGCCGCCGCCGCCCTGGCCGCCCTCCTGACCTCGGCCGGCGTCACCGCCGCCCTGCTGGCCGACGCCGACGGGACGGGGACGTCCGCGGGACCGCCCGCCTCCTCCGCGCCGAGCACCACGAAGAACTCGGACGCCGCCGACGACGAGCCCACCCGCAAGGACGACGACAAGAGCCCGACGCCCTCACCGAGCCCCACCCCGACGCCCACACCCACCCCCACACCGAGTTCGACACCCGATACGGACGTGTCCGCCTGCCACCCCATCGGCGGCGGCAAGTACAGCTGCCGGCTCTCGCGCACCGCGAAGTCCTACACGGCCGACGGCACCGAGGTCGGCGTCCTGCGGGCCGGCACCAACTACTTCTACTGCCAGGCGAACCTCGGCCGCCGCGAGACCTACCGCGAGTGGACGAACGTCTGGTGGGCCAGGACCGACGACGACAGCGGCAACTCCGACGTCTACGTCAGCGACGTCTACATCCCCGGCGGCGACAACGACGAGCCGGTCCCCGGACTCCCGATCTGCTGAGGGACGTACCGCTCCAGGCCGTGCGAGGTCACCAGGCCCGCCCGCGCGAACAGCCGGGTGCCCCGCTCGCACAGCAGCCGGTCGGCGCGCGCCCGCGCGCAGAACTCCTCCGGGCTCGCCCCGAACAGCTCCCTCAACCGGGGCATCCCCGCGAGGAGTTCGGTCAGCAGCTCCCGCTGGCCCGGATGGCTGCGCGGTACTCCCGCACCGTCGTGCAGCACGCCCCGGCGGTTGACGTAGGAGTGCACGCCCGGCAGCGTCGTGCCGTCCGCCAGGTCGATCCGCGCCGCCCCGGACGGCAGCCAGGCGCGCCGGAAGTTGCCGTGGGGGAGCGGCACTCCCTCGCTGGCGTCGACGACCGCGAGCTGCTCGGCGTTCAGCCACAGCACGAACAACTCCCGTTCCCTGCCCGGCGCGTGGACGGGCGACGCCGAAACATAGCCCAGCCGGCTGACATGGGCGGAGACCCCGATCTCCACGCCCGTGACCCGGGCTCTGACCATCGGCACCGGCGAGTCGATGCCGAACTCGTCGAACTTGTGGCGCAGTTGGCCCGGGCAGGCGTTGGAGCCGATGGCGAGCACGGGCGTGCGGTCCGGGTGGACCAGCCGGTCCAGGGGGAGCAGGCGGTCGCCGTCCAGCAGGGCGGAGTCCGAGGGCCAGTGGCCGGGATAGAGCAGCGGATGGTCCCGGGGCGCCTCGTGGAGCCCCAGTGCCGTGAGGGTGCGCTCCTCCATCGAACGCTCAGTCCGCCGGGGGCAGTTCGCCGGAGCCGCGGGTGATCAGGCGGGTGGGCAGCTCGATCCGCTCGGGGCCGGTGAGGGTGCCGTCGAGCTGGCGGAAGAGACGCTCGGCGGCCGTGCGGCCGAGGGCCGCCGCGTCCTGTGCGATGACGGTGACGCCGGGCTGGAGCAGGTCGGCGAGTTCCAGATCGTCGAAACCGATCAGCGCCACCTGGCGGGCCTGCTCGGCCAGGACCCGGATCACGGTGACCGTCACGCGGTTGTTGCCCGTGAAGATCGCGGTGACCGGCCGCTGCGCGGAGAGCATCTCCTCGGCCGCCCTGCGCACCCGCTCGGGGCCGGTGACGCCCAGGGACATCCAGGAGTCCTCCACCCGTATCCCCGCGTCCTCCATCGCCGCCCGGTAGCCGCGCAGGCGCTCGGCCGCGGTGTGGATGCGGGGCATGTCGCCGATGAAGCCGATCCTGCGGTGGCCGTGGGCGATCAGATGCGCCACCCCGTCGCGGGCGCCGCCGTAGTTGTCCGACAGGACGACGTCGGCGTCGATCTGCCCGGCCGGACGGTCCACGAACACCGTGGCCACGCCCGCCCGGATCTCGGGCTCCAGATACCGGTGGTCGTCCCCGGCGGGGATCACCACCAGGCCGTCCACCCGCCGTGCGCACAGCGCCAGGGCCAGTTCCTGCTCGCGCTCGGGGTCCTCGGCGCTGGAACCGTTGATCAGCAGGGCGCCGTGCGCCCGCGCGACCTCCTCGACCGCGCGGCTGAGCGGGCCGTAGAACGGGTCGGCGAGATCCTCCAGGACCAGCCCGATGCTGGCCGTACGGCCCTTGCGCAGCACCCGGGCGCTGTCGTTGCGGCGGAAACCGAGCGCCTCGATGGCCTCCTGCACCCGGCGCTCCGTCTCGGGCGTCACCCCCGGCTCGCCGTTGACGACCCGCGAGACCGTCTTCAGGCCGACCCCCGCACGAGCGGCCACGTCCTTCATCGTCGGACGATTGCCGTAACGGTTTCCGGGCGTGCGGTCGGCACGGCGGATGGTCTCGGGCACGATGCGGATCCTGTCCTGTCGTCCACGGGGATGCGGGGACCCGTGGTTTGTATGAGGATGTGGCGTCGAGCATAGAGCCTGGACAACGTTGTCAGAGTCGGGAGACACTGACCACCGCACGCACCGGCCTGCGTCCCCACCTCAGACCGGCCTGACCCCTTCGCCATGGTTGACCGGGAGAACTGACTCTGATGCACCCCGACCTCGTCGCCGCGCTCGACATCGGTGGAACCAAGATCGCCGGAGCTCTCGTGGACGGCCGCGGCATGATCCTGGCGCGCGCCCAGCGGCCCACCCCGGCCCGGGAGAGCGGCGACACGGTGATGGGTGCCGTCGAGGCGGTGCTCGGCGAGCTGACCGCGTCCCCGCTGTGGGCGGGGGTGAGCGCCCTCGGCATCGGCAGCGCGGGTCCGGTGGACGCCTCCGCGGGCACCGTGAGCCCGGTCAACGTGCCGGGCTGGCGAGGCTTCCCGCTGGTCCGCCGGGTCCGGGAAGCGGTGGGCGGCCTGCCCGTCGAGCTGATCGGCGACGGCGTGGCCATCACGGCCGCCGAGCACTGGCAGGGTGCCGCCCGGGGACACGACAACGCACTGTGCATGGTGGTCTCCACCGGCGTCGGCGGCGGACTGGTCCTCAACGGACGCCTGCACTCCGGTCCCACCGGCAACGCCGGCCACATCGGCCACATCAGCGTCGACCTCGACGGCGACCTGTGCCCGTGCGGCGCGCGGGGCTGTGTGGAGCGCATCGCGAGCGGGCCCAACATCGCCCGGCGCGCCCTGGACAACGGCTGGCTGCCCGGCCCCGACGGCGACACCTCCGCCGCCGCGGTGGCCGAGGCCGCCCGCGCCGGGGACCCGGTCGCCGTCGCCTCCTTCGAGCGGGCCGCGCGGGCCCTGGCCGCCGGGATCGCGGCCACCGCGACGCTGGTCGAGATCGACATCGCCGTCATCGGCGGCGGCGTCGGCAAGGCGGGCGACATCCTCCTCGCGCCGCTGCGCCAGGCGCTCGGCGACTACGCCACCCTCTCCTTCGTCCAGCGCCTGACGGTGACTCCGGCGCAGATGGGCACGGACGCGGGCCTGGTCGGCGCGGCGGCCGCGGCCCTGACGCGGAGCGCGGAGGCCGCACGGGTGTGACCCGGGCCGGCGGACCGGCAGGAACGTTCATGCTTGGGGTGTCGGCGGGTTGGGGGCTGGGGGTGCCGTCGGGGCGTTCGGGTGCGGGCGGCCTGGTGGGTCGGGTGGGGTGTGCGGTGCCTCGGCTGTGGGACGGCCTCGTGGGTTGACCGGGGTTCGCGGTGCCGTGGTCGTGGGTCGGGCGGGGCCGGCGGCGGCGTAGGCGCGTGTGACCCGCCGGGCACCGGAACGGGCCCCGGGGGCGCCGTACGAGCCCCCGGTGCCCCCTGGCTCCTACCTCTCGCGTGACCTTCGTCCGGCTGCGCAGTTGAGACGGTCATGAAGAAGCGCAGCATGCTCGCCATCGCCTCCCTGGCCACCGGTTTCGTCGTCGCGGCCATCACGCCCTCCCACTCCCTGGGCAGCGACCTCACCGACATCGACGTGGACAAGACCCTCAGCACCCTCGACACCACGATCGCCAGCGACAGCCTGGCCGTCGACGAGAACGCCCTCGGGCAGGGCGACTGAGCCCCGCCCCCACCGGGCCCGGCGCCGGCGTCCCCGCACCAGGGGGCACCGGCGCCCCCTTGTGTGCGCCCTCAACTGGAACTGGTTTCCGTGGCAGGGTGGAGCGGGCAAGCCACAGGGGGCCAACAGAAGAGGGGGAGTCTGTGATCGTCTGGATCAACGGGCCTTTCGGTGCGGGGAAGACCACCACCGCGCGGGAACTGATCGAACTGATCCCGAACAGCACGCTCTTCGACCCCGAGGTCATCGGCGGAGCCCTCCCGTACCTGCTCCCGCCCAAACACCTCGCCGAGGTCGGCGACTTCCAGGACCTGCCGATCTGGCGGCGCCTCGTGATCGACACGGCGGCCGCGATGCTCGCCGAACTCGGCGGCACCCTGGTGGTCCCGATGACCCTGCTCCGCCAGGAGTACCGCGACGAGATCTTCGGCGGCCTCGCAGCCCGCCGCATCGCGGTGCGGCACATTCTCCTGGCCCCGGCGGAAACGATCCTGCGCGACCGTATAGCCCACCGGGAGGTCCCCGACGTCCCGGACGGCGAACTCCGCACCCGGACATGGGCGTACGACCACATCGAGACCTACCGCTCCGCGCTCGCCGGCTGGCTCACCGCCGACGCCCACCCCGTCGACAACGGCCGGCTCACCCCGCGGCAGACGGCCGCCCGGATCGCCGAGACCCTCGCCTCCGGCGCCCTGCCGGTCTGCGACATCGTGCAGACGCCCGAGCCGACGGCCGAGACGCTGGCCGCCGGTGTCCTCCTCTTCGACGAGCAGGACCGCGTCCTGCTCGTCGACCCCACGTACAAGCCCGGCTGGGAGTTCCCCGGCGGGGTCGTGGAACCCGGCGAGGCGCCCGCGCGCGCGGGCATCCGCGAGGTCGCCGAGGAGACCGGGATCCACCTCACCGAGGTGCCCCGGCTCCTCGTCGTCGACTGGGAACCGCCCGCACCGCCCGGCTACGGCGGTCTGCGCCTGCTCTTCGACGGCGGCCGACTCGACGCCGCGCGGGCCGGGCAGCTGCTGCTGCCCGGCCCCGAACTGCGTGCCTGGCGCTTCGTCACCGAACAGGAGGCCGCCGACCTCCTGCCGCCGGTCCGCTACGAACGCCTGCGCTGGGCCCTGCGTGCCCGCGAGCGCGGGGCCGCGCTCTACCTGGAGGCCGGGGTTCCGGTGCCGTGACGGGCCTGGATCCAGGCGGGGCCGGAAGCTGGGCAGGGCTTCCGGCACCGTGAGGGGCCAGGATCCCCGAGGCCGGAGGTCGGGCGCCGTGGGCGGCGGGCGCTCAGGCGCCCGCGTGGTTCCGCGGGTGCGGCGCTTCCGGTGGCCGGTGCTCAGGCGCTTGCGTGGTTCTGCGGGACCTGCGCTTCCGGTGGCGGGCGCTCGGTCTCCCGCGTGGTTTTGCGGGACCTGCGCTCCCGGTGGCCGGTGCTCAGCCGCCCGCGTAGTTGCGCAGGAACAGCGCCTCCGCCACCGACAGCCGCTCCAGTTCCTCGGGCGACACGCTCTCGTTCACGGCGTGGATCTGGGCCTCCGGCTCGCTGAGGCCGATCAGCAGGATCTCGGCCTGCGGATAGAGGGCCGCGAGAGTGTTGCACAGCGGGATCGAGCCGCCCTGCCCCGCGTACTGCATCTCCTGGCCCGGGTAGGCCTCGGCCATCGCCCGGGCCATCGCCCCGTACGCCGGGCTCGTCGTGTCGGCGCTGAACGCCTGCCCCTGGCCCACCTGCTCGCTGCGCACCCGCGCGCCCCACGGCGTGTGCGCCTCGACATGGGCCTGGAGCAGCTTCGTCGCCTCGGCCGCGTCCACGCCCGGCGGCACCCGCAGGCTGATCAGCGCGCGGGCGCTGGACTGCACGGACGGGGTCGCGCCGACCACCGGCGGGCAGTCGATACCGAGCACCGTCACCGCCGGGCGTGCCCAGATCCGGTCCGCGACCGAGCCCGAACCGATCAGCTCCACCCCGTCCAACACCTTGGCGTCCGCACGGAACTGCTGCTCCTCGTAGGGAAGTCCGTCCCAGGCGGAATCCGGCGTCAGCCCGTCCACCGTCGTCGAGCCGTCCTCGGCGCGCAGCGAGTCCAGTACGCGGACCAGGGCGCCCAGCGCGTCCGGGGCGGCGCCGCCGAACTGACCGGAGTGCAGATTGCCCTCCAGCGTGTCGACCTGCACCCGGAGCATGGTCATCCCGCGCAGCGTCGTGGTGACCGTCGGCAGCCCGACCCGGAAGTTGCCCGCGTCGCCGATGACGATCGTGTCGGCCTCCAGCAGCTCCGGGTGCGCCTCGGCGTACCGCTCCAGGCCGCCGGTGCCCATCTCCTCGGAACCCTCGGCGATCACCTTCACCCGCACCGGCACACCGCCGGTCGCCTTCAGCGCGCGCAGCGCCAGCAGGTGCATGATCAGGCCGCCCTTGCAGTCGGCGGCACCGCGGCCGTACCAGCGGCCGTCCCGCTCGGTCAGCTCGAACGGAGGGGTCAGCCAGCCGGATTCGTCGAGCGGCGGCTGCACGTCGTAGTGGGCGTACAGCAGCACCGTCTTCGCGCCCTCGGGACCCGGCAGGCAGCCGTACACCGACTGGGTGCCGTCCGGCGTGTCCAGCAGGGCCACGTCCTCGAACCCCTCGGCGCGCAGCGCGTCCGCGACCCAGCGCGCGGCGCCCTCGCTCTCGCTCCTGGGGAACTGGTCGAAGTCCGCCACCGATTTGAACGCCACCAGCTCGGTGAGTTCCTCCTTCGCCCTCGGCATCAGTGAGGCGACGGTTTCGGCGACCGAATTCGACGACATGGGCACGCTCCTTGTAGGTGCGACGTTGTACGTGTGCGTACTTCTGTGTACGGCTGATCGTGTGAGCGTAGGCCCCGCCGGGTGCGGTGGGCGCCTACGCGGCCGATCCTCCCACAACGACCTGCGGTGACCGCCGCCGTAGGATGCGGGAGACAGCAGCGGCAGGCGGCTTGATCAGGAGCAGTAGACCATCGTGAGCAGCGAGAACTCTTCGGCGGACGACGTGCAGCGGGTGTGGGACGTCGTCGTGGTCGGTGCGGGACCGGCGGGAGCCTCGGCCGCGTACGCGGCGGCGGTCGCGGGACGGCGTGTGCTGTTGCTGGAGAAAGCCGAACTGCCCCGCTACAAGACGTGCGGCGGCGGCATCATCGGCCCCTCGCGCGACTGTCTTCCGCCCGGCTTCGAACTGCCGCTGCGGGACCGCGTGCAGGCGGTGACGTTCTCCCACAACGGCCGCTTCGCCCGCACCCGCCGCTCCAGGCAGATGCTGTTCGGCCTGATCAACCGGCCCGAGTTCGACCAGCAGCTCGTCGAGCACGCGGAGAAGGCCGGCGCCGAACTGCGCACCGGCGTCACCGTCCAGCGCGTCGAACAGCACGGCTCGGCGGTGCCCGACCGGCGCACGGTCGCCGTGGTCCTCCAGGGCGGCGAGACCGTGCTCGCGCGGGCGGTCGTCGGCGCGGACGGCAGCGCCAGCCGGATAGGAGCCCATGTCGGGGTCAAGCTCGACCAGGTCGACCTGGGGCTGGAGGCGGAGATCCCGGTGCCGGACACCGTCGCCGAGGACTGGCAGGGGCGGGTGCTCATCGACTGGGGCCCCATGCCCGGCAGTTACGGCTGGGTCTTCCCCAAGGGCGACACCCTCACGGTCGGTGTGATCTCGGCCCGCGGCGAGGGCGCCGCCACCAAGCGGTACCTGGAGGACTTCATCGGGCGGCTCGGGCTCGCCGGCTTCGAACCGAGCATCTCCTCCGGTCATCTGACGCGCTGCCGTGCCGACGACTCGCCGCTGTCCCGCGGCCGGGTCCTGGTGTGCGGGGACGCGGCGGGCCTGCTGGAGCCCTGGACCCGCGAGGGCATCTCGTTCGCCCTGCGGTCGGGGCGGCTCGCGGGGGAGTGGGCGGTCCGGATCGCCGAGGCGCACGACGCGGTGGACGCCCGGCGCCAGGCCCTGAACTACGCCTTCGCCGTGAAGGCCGGGCTCGGTGTGGAGATGAGCGTCGGCAAGCGGCTGCTGAGCGCCTTCGAGCGCCGCCCCGGGCTGTTCCACGCCGCGCTCACCGGATTCCGGCCCGCCTGGCGGGCGTTCATGGACATCACCCGCGGCGCCACGACGCTGGGGGAGCTGATGCGCAGCCATCCGGTGGCCCAGCGCGCCCTGTTCTCCCTGGACCGGCGGCAGGGGGGCGCGGGAGCGGGAGCGGGTGCCGAGGACGCGGCGGGGGCTGCTGGTTCGGGCGACCGCGACGGGGACGAAGCCGGTGCCGGAACCGTTTCCGGCATCTGAGGCCTCGGGGCTTTCCGGGGCGGCCGGGGTCTAGTTCCCGAAGGTGACCTCGAAGACCGGGTGGTCCGGAGCGATGCGGCGCAGGTCGGCCTCGGGGGAGTCGGGGCCGACGCCGTTGAAGAAGACGCCGACCTCGGCCTTCCAGCGCTTGAGGTAGGCGCGCAGCAGGGGGGCCTTGTCGTCGTCGGCGATCTCCGTGGCGGTGAAGGCGTCCACCTTCTTGCCCAGGTGCAGCTCGCCGCCGCCGGCGGCGCGCATGTTGTGGGTCCACTGGACGTGTCCGCGTGGCGCGACGAGGTAGTGCCGGCCGTCGATCGTCAGCAGGTTCACTGGGGTGGTCCGCCACTGGCCGCTCTTGCGGCCGCGGACGGCGAGGACGCGGGAGCCCCACACGCTGAAGCCGCGGCGGGTCAGCCAGGCGACGGTGCGGTTGAGGACGTTGACCGTGAACCAGCCGGGCTTCTTGACGTGTGCGGACATCGGGTACCCCCTGAGTTGGTGGAGCGCTGCTCTCTTTGGTGAGCGGCGCTCTTTTGTGTGAGCGGTGCTCGTGCTGCGTGCTGGGCGGCAAGCGATGGGCGTTCTGCGTGAGCGGTGCTCTCTTTCGTGAGCGCTGCTCTCGCTTGCTGTGCCTACAGTGTGGCCGACATTGGCATGCGAAAGCAAGAGCACTGCTCTCTTTTTAGATAAGTGCTCTCGTTTCGGGGCGGCGATCCCGTTTCGATCGCCGATCTCGTGTGAGTGCACCGATCTTGTTTGCGTGAACCGCTCTTGCTCGTGTGCACTGCTCTCTTCTGTGCGCACTGCTCTCGCTTGTGTGCACTGCTCTCGCATTCGTGGGACACTCCGCGCATGACGACCGCACACGGCAGCGCCCCGCAGGGCGCCAGGGCCAGAGCCAGGATCGAGGTCACCGCGGCGATCAAGGACGAGGCGCGCAGACAGCTCGCGGCCGACGGTGCCGCCAAGCTGTCGCTGCGCGCAGTGGCCCGTGAGCTCGGCATGGTGTCCTCCGCGCTCTACCGCTACTTCCCCAGCCGCGACGACCTGCTGACCGCGTTGATCATCGACGCCTACAACTCCGTCGGTGAGAGCGCCGAGGCCGCCTGCGAGGACTTCGCGGACGTCGGCCCCGCGCAGCGCTGGATCGCCGTGTGCGAGAGCGTGCGGCGTTGGGCGCTCGCGCATCCGCACGAGTACGCGCTGATCTACGGGTCCCCGGTCCCCGGGTACAGCGCCCCGGAGACCACGGTCCCGGCCGCCGCGCGGGTGGGCGAGGTTCTCATCGGCATCCTGCGCGACGCCCATCAGGGCCTCGGCCTGGCCAAGCCGCCCCTGCCCGCCGACCTGCGCCCCGAGGCCGAGCGCATGGCGGCCGACTTCGCCCCCGACCTCCCCCCGGGGACGGCGGTGGCCCTCGTCGCGGCCTGGGCCCAGTTGTTCGGGCTGGTGGGGTTCGAGGTGTTCGGCCAGTTCCACCGGGTGGTCGAGGAGCGGGAGCGGTTCTTCCGGCACGCGGCGTCGCAGCTCGCGCTGGGTGTGGGCCTGGTGTACCCGCAGACGGGACCGGCCGGCGCGGGGCGCTGACCGCTGCTCGGCGCGGGGGGTTCCCGCGGGTGCGGGCTCTGGGGGTACCGGCACCTGCGGGTGCCGGATTCGCCCACCGGTTCGCCGTTCGGCGTGTGCGGCGACCCTCCGGTCGGCCCCGGCCGCTCGCAGGGTTGCCCGGTCCCGCCCCCGGCCTCGACGTCGGCCCCGGCTGCCCGGGTCATCCCGGCCGCCCGGGTCACCCCGCCCCCGCCCCGCCGTACTTCCCCGGGAGTACACGTGATCACCACGCGTGGGTGACGCGGCCGGGCCGGGAGCGCGTCTAGCGTGGCGGGCATGGAGGAGCAGCGCGTGCCCGAGGCCGGTCCCCCGTACTGGTGGCGGAGTGGGCCCCCGTGGTGGCGGCAGGAGAACGCGGGGCGGTGGCCCTGGCGCTCGACCCTGCTGGTCACGGTCCTCGTCTTCGCCGGTTCGCACTTCGCCGCCGAGGAGCAGGCGGGTGAGCGGGCAGGTCTGGACGTCCTCGCGCGTGTGCTGCTGCTGGTGGCGGGGCTGCTGCTCCTGTGGCGGCGGCGGTACCCGGTCGCCGTGGCCTTCGGTACGGCGGTCGCGGCGCTGCTGTACCTCGGCGCCGGATATCCGTACGGTCCGGTCTTCCTCACGGTCGCGATCGCCTGCTTCGCCGCGATCGTCGCGGGGCACCGCCGGGCCGCCTGGGCGGCCATGGGCGCCTTGTGGGCGGGGCATGTGCTGGTCGCGCACTGGCTGTACCAGTGGCTGCCGCCGGACGGGGACTCGGCCGCGCCCTGGGGGCAGGAGGGCGTGATCGCGGCGTGGGTGGTCGCCGTCGGGGCGCTGTCTGAACTCGCGCGCGCCCGGCGGGAGCAGTGGCGGCGGGAGCGGGCCGAGCGGGCGCAGGCCGCCCGGCGGCGGGCCGACGAGGAACGGCTGCGGATCGCCCGGGAACTCCATGACGTGCTGGCGCACAGCATCTCCGTCATCAACGTCCAGGCGGGCGTCGGGCTCGCGCTCCTCGACTCCGATCCCGAGCAGGCGCGCACGGCGCTGACCACCATCAAGGCCCAGAGCAAGGAGGCCCTCGGCGAGGTGCGGCAGGTGCTCGGCACGCTCCGGGCGCCGGGTGACGCGCCGCGCGCGCCCGCGCCCGGACTGGACCGGCTGTCCGAGCTGGTGGACCAGGCGGCCCGCGCCGGACTGACGGTCGAGGTGCGGGGCGCCCCGCCCGCGCTGCCGCCCGGCACCGACCTCGCCGCGTTCCGGATCGTCCAGGAGGCGCTCACCAACGTCGTACGGCACTCGGGATCACGGCACGCGCGCGTGCGCCTCGACAAGGGTGACGGGAACCTCCGTATCGGGGTCGACGACGACGGCCCCGCCACCGGCGCCGACGCGGGCGGCAGCGGCAACGGGCTGGCCGGGATGCGCGAGCGGGCCGCCGCCCTGGGTGGCACGATCGAGGCGGGCCCACGGGCCGACGGCGGGTTCCGGGTGCTCGCCGTGCTGCCGCTCACCGCGAAGGAGGACGACCGGTGATCCGCGTACTGCTCGCCGACGACCAGTCACTGGTGCGGGCCGGGTTCCGGGCACTGCTCGACGCGCAGCCCGACATCGAGGTGGTCGGCGAGGCGGCCGACGGGGCGGAGGCGCTCGGCGCGGCGCGTGAACTCGCCCCCGACGTCGTCCTGATGGACATCCGGATGCCCGTGCTGGACGGTCTCGCCGCGGCCCGGCGGATCGCCGAGGACGAACGGCTGGCGCGCGTCCGGGTGGTGATGCTCACGACCTTCGAACTGGACGAGTACGTCTTCGAGGCCATTCGCTCCGGGGCCTCCGGGTTCCTGGTCAAGGACACCGAGCCGGACGAACTCCTGCGCGCCGTGCGGGCCGTGGTCGACGGGGACGCTCTGCTCTCCCCCGGGGTCACCCGCCGCCTGATCGCCGAGTTCGCCGCCCGTTCCAAGGAACCCGCGGCGGCCGACGCGCTCGTCGAACTCACCGAGCGGGAGCGGGAGGTGATGGCCCTGGTGGGCATGGGGCTGTCGAACGACGAGATCGCCCGGCGGCTCGTGGTCAGTCCGCTCACCGCCAAGACCCACGTCAGCCGGACGATGGTGAAGCTGGGCGCCCGTGACCGGGCCCAACTCGTGGTGCTCGCCTACGAGTCGGGGTTGGTGCGGCCGGGCTGGCTGGGCTGAACCCGCCCACGAACGCGCCCTGTTGCGCCTTGCCGCGCCGTCCCCCGTCCTCCGGCAGGTGAAACAGCCGGGTGCCCGGCCGGGTGAGCGACCCCGGCCGGGCACCCTGTCGGAGGCGGCCCCGTCAGTCGCGGACCGGAACCCGGTCCGACTCCGCCTCCCTCACGGTGGACTTGGCGACCACGACGGACCGGTGTTCGGTGCGCTTGCGGCGCAGGCCGGTCAGTGTGATCAGCAGGCCCGCGACGGCGACGCCCGCCACCACCACGAAGCCGGGGCGGTAGCTGTCCAGGACCGCCTGCGGGGTGGGGTCGTCCGGCGCGCCCGCGGTCACCACCGCGGTCACCACGGCGAGGAAGATCGCGCCGCCGACCTGCACCGAGGTGTTGAGCAGACCCGAGACCATGCCCTGCTCGTGGTCGTCCACACCGTTGGTGGCCTGGATGTTGAGCGAGGGGAAGACCAGGGCGCAGGCCGCGCCGATCAGCAGCATGGACGGCAGGACGGTGGCCGCGTACACCGGGTCGAGGTCGATGCGCAGGAAGAGCGCGTAGCCGACGACCATGAGCGCGAAGCCCACCGCGATCAGGCGCTGGGTGCCGAAGCGGTCGACGATCGAGCCGACCTTCGTCGAGGAGAGCGCCACCAGCGCGCCCGCCGGCAGGAAGGCGAGTGCCGTGTGCAGGGCGGACCAGCCGAGCAGGGACTGCATGTAGAGGGTGGTCAGGAACTGGAATCCGACGTACGACCCGAAGAAGGCGAGGGCGCCGAGCTGGGCGCGGATCTGGTTGCCGGAGCGGAGCACGCCGAGCCGGACCAGGGGGCCGGGGGAGCGCCGTTCGACCAGGACGAAGGCGGTCAGCAGGACGGCGACGGCGAGGAAGGACAGCAGGGTGCGGGCGGAGGCCCAGCCGGCCTCGGGGGCCTGGACGACGGTGAACACCAGCAGGAGCATCGAGGCGGTGCCGAGGACGGCGCCGGGGATGTCGTACCCCTTGTGGTCCTTCTCGCGGGCGCTGCGCGGCAGCAGCTTCAGGCCCGCCACCAGTGCGATCAGGGCGATCGGCGCGGGCAGCAGCATGGTCAGCCGCCAACTGGCCTCGGTGAGCAGTCCGGAGAGGACCAGGCCCATGGAGAAGCCGGTGGCCGCGCAGGTGGTGTAGATGGCCAGGGCCCGGTTGCGCAGCGGGCCCTCGGCGAAGGTCGTGGTGATGATGGACAGGCCCGCGGGGGCGGTGAAGGCGGCGCTCAGGCCCTTGATGAAGCGGCTCGCGATGAGCAGCGGTCCGGAGTCCACCAGCCCGCCGAGCAGGGAGGCGAGCGCGAAGACACCGAGGGCCACGAGGAAGACCTGGCGTCGGCCCAGGAGGTCGGCGGCGCGTCCGCCGAGGAGCAGCAGTCCGCCGTAGCCGAGGATGTAGCCGCTGACGATCCATTGCAGCGTCGAGGTGGACAGGCCCAGGTCCTCGCCGATGGACGGCAGGGCGACGCCGACCATCGAGACGTCCAGGGCGTCGAGGAACATCGCGGCGCAGAGCACCAGGAGGGTGCCCCACAGTCGGGGCGTCCAACGTCCTTCTGACGTCGGAGCGGTGAGCGGAGAGGTCATGGCGCAGACACTACATGCGCATGCATGGAATGCAAATGCATTTAATTCCGATGCAACAAACTCGGTTCTCTGCTACGGTGCGGCCATGGCGGCGAAGAAGGCCGAGCAGGCGCTCGTGGACCAGTGGCGGGACATCCTCACCCTGCATGCGCGCACCCAGTGCGAACTGGATCGAGCCCTCGGCCAACACGGCTTGTGCGGAAGCGACTTCGAGGTCCTCGACGTGCTCGCGGGCGGCACCTGCGCGCAGCGTGTGCAGGAGATCGCCGAGCATGTCCATCTGAGTCAGAGCGCGCTCTCGCGGCTGATCGCCCGGCTGGAGAAGGACGGTCTCGTCGACCGTCACATGTGCCCCGAGGACCGGCGCGGAGTGAAGGTCGCGCTCACGGCGAAGGGGCGTGAACTGCACGGGGCGGCGCTGCCGGTGCAGCGGGCGGTGCTGACGAGGATGCTGACGGGCTGAGCCCCAACACCTCCGTCGCGCGGGTGGCCGTTCCCGTTCGACGTCGACGGCCACTCGTGCGCTCGCGCGGCCTCAGATGATGCCGGAGTTCTCCCGCCACAGCTCCGCCACCGCGGCATCGCCGGTCACCTCCGGGAGCGCCAGCCGGTTCCACAGCGCCGGGTACAGCAGCGCGAGCGGCCCGGACACCTCGCAGTCCGCCCTGCCGGCCTCCCCGCGCACCGCGGCCGGCGGTTCCTCCGACAGCCGTACCGTCCA
Organism: Streptomyces sp. NPDC000983; assembly: GCF_040299205.1. NCBI lineage: Bacteria > Bacillati > Actinomycetota > Actinomycetes > Kitasatosporales > Streptomycetaceae > Streptomyces > Streptomyces sp. NPDC000983. The sequence continues at coordinate 247,486 of NZ_JBEPBM010000001.1, forward strand.
CACCGAGTCGTCCGAGTCGGTCGCCCGCACCCGCAGGATCCTGGGTTCGGCCGTGCGGACGCGGCTCTTGGCGCGGGCGTGGAAGGAGAGGAGCAGTTCGTCGATGCCGTCGGCGGCGAAGGCGGGGTCGATCGCGGCGGGCGCGCCGCCCCGCGCGGACTCCGCGTCGAGGCGGTGGACCGTCGTCTCGTGTGCCTGGCGGCGGGCCCAGAAGGCGAGCGGCGACGGCGCGGGCAGGAAGTGCCAGCACTCCACGTCGGGCCGGGCACCGGTGAGGGTGTCCACCAGATCGCGGTGCCCCGCGCGGAACCAGTCGATCAACTCTGCGCCGTCCAGGGCGGGGTGATCCCCGAGGGGCCGCGCAGTGGTGTGCGGTGTGGCGACGAACGCCGTCGCCCAGCGGTGCACCACCCCGGTGTGCCCCAGCAGGTCGCGCACCTGCCAGCCCGGGCAGGTCGGCACCTCGGCGTCGGTGCCGGCCCGTTCGGCGGCCGTGGCCAGCAACTCGCCCTCCCGGCCCAGGATGTTGATGAAATCGGCAGTCTTCATGCTGGCGAGTCTGCCTCAGGAGGCGCCGACGTAAGGGTTTCGTCATCGGATCCGGGATGCCCCGCGGGTGCGTGATCCGTTGGAATGGGTGGGGGAACGGAACTCTTGGAGATGGGGATCGATCATGGGGCGCGTGCGGAAGTCTTGGATCGCCGGGGTGCTGGTGGTGGCCGTCGCCGGTGTCGGGTTCGGGCTCTACTGGTTCCAGCCGTGGAAGCTGTGGCAGGACGAGACGGTGGACGAGACCCTGCCCGTCGCGGTCGGCAGCGCGGCCCCCGCGACCGGCACGCCCGAGGCCGGTGCGCCCACGACCGCCACGCCGGGGCCGCGGACCCTCGCGCGGGGCGAGCTGATCAGCCACGAACACGACACCACGGGCAGCGTGCGGCTGGTCCGGCTGGCGGACGGCTCCCACGTCGTCCGGTTGGAGGACCTCGACACCAGCAACGGCCCCGACCTGCGGGTCCTGCTGACCGACGCTCCCGTCAAGGAGGGCACGGCCGGCTGGCGGGTGTTCGACGACGGGCGCCACGTCAGCCTCGGCAAGCTCAAGGGCAACAAGGGCAGCCAGAACTACACGGTCCCGGCCGACCTCGATCTGACGAGGTACAGCAGCGTCAGCATCTGGTGCGACCGGTTCGACGTGTCCTTCGGGGCGGCGGAGCTGGCGCGGGCCTGAGAGCGCGCGGGAGGCCGTGCGCGCCGGCCCCGGAAGGCGCGGGGCGGGCCTTCGGTCGGGCGGCCTCCGGTCGGGTGGGTACTGGTCCGGCGGCATTCCGTCGGGTCTGAGGCTCGGCCTCCGGTCGGGTGGTACTGGTTCAGCGGCCTCCGGCCTGGCGTCCGCTCAGGCCGTCGGTACCCGCCGCGTCGCCACGCCGATGACCGCGGCGACGCCGGCGAGCACCGCGACGCTGGTCAGCGCCGTGGGCAGGGAGAACCACTCGGCCATGAAGCCGATCGCGGGCGGGCCGAGGAGCATGCCGCCGTAGCCCAGCGTGGAGGCGGTCGCGACCCCGCTCGGACCGGCGAGCGCACCGGCGCGCTCGATGGCGACCGGGAAGAGGTTGGCGAGGCCGAGCCCCGTGACGGCGAACCCGACCAGGGTGGTCCACACGTACGGCGTGAGCGCCCCGAGCAGCATGCCGAACGCCGCGGTGCCGCCCCCGAGGACGACGGTACGGGTCCGGCCGAGCCGTTGCAGCAGGACCGACCCCGTCAGCCGCCCGAGCGTCATGGCGAGCGCGAAACAGGCGTAGCCCACCGCCGCCGTCCCCGGTGAGGCGTGCAGGTCCTGTTCGAGATGGAGCGCGCCCCAGTCGGCCATGGCGCCCTCGCCGTACGCCGTGCACAGGGCGATCAGGCCGAAGACGATCACCAGACCCCGGGTGCGCCGGTCCGGGCGCCCGGAGCCCTTGCCGGTACGGCTCCGCGGCACGGCGGGCCGCGCCGGCTCGGTGCGCAGCAGGACGCGCCCGGCGAAGAGGGTCACCAGCAGGCCGATCACCGCGAGCCCGAGCAGATGCCGGGCGGGGGAGAGGCTGCCCGCGACCAGCCCGCCCAGCCCCGCGCCCACCATGCCGCCCAGGCTGAACGCGGCGTGGAAGCTGGGCATGATCGGCCGCCCGAGGGCGCTGACGAGGTCGACGGCGGCGCTGTTGAAGGCGACGTTGATCCCGCCGTACGCGGCGCCGAAGAGGAGCAGCACCGCGGTGAGGGCGGGCACGGAGTGGGTGAGCGGGGGCAGCGCGACGCTCAGGGAGAGCAGGACCGCACAGACCACGGTGACCGGGTGGGTGCCGTAGCGGCGGCACAGGCGTCCGGTGAGCGTCATGGTCACGACCGCGCCTGCGGAAACGCCGAGCAGGGCGAGCCCGAGGGAGCCGGCGGAGGCGCCCACCTGTTCCTTGATGGCGGGGATGCGCACGACCCAGCCGGCGAAGACGAAGCCGTCGAGCGCGAAGAAGACGGTGAGAGCGATCCGGAGGCGGCGGAGGTCGGTGGCGGTGCCCGGCACAGCGCTGTGCGAGCGGGGTTTGTTTATTTGCGGCACAAAGTCAGGGTAAGGAGGGGCCGAGGAGAGGGCAAGGGTGGTCCGGGGAGGTGGGGCTCACGGTCGACATGGCGCTCTCGGCCGAGGTGGGGCTCACGGTCGGCAGGGCACTCGTGGCCGTGAGCCCCACGGCCGACGAGGGGCCGACGGTCGATGGGGGGTGCGCGGTCGAGGTGGGGCGGGAGTCACGAAATGGGGAGCGCTCGTACGTGAGTGTCATTGCGTACCCCTGCGTACCTCCGGGCATGAACACCGCGGTGCTCAGGCACCGAGCAGGGAAAGGGGGCCGAACATGGCCACGCCACTCAAAGCCGGCCCGCTGGTCGCCGCACTGCGCGCGGAGGGCTGCACCGTCCGCGAGATCAGCGGTTGGCGCACCAACAACCGCAACCACGTCGGCCCTTGGGGGCCCGTGCACGGTGTGATGGTCCACCACACCGTCACCGGCCCCGGGGCCGACGTCGTCAGCCTCATCTACCACGGGCACAGTGCCCTACCCGGCCCGCTGGCCACCGGCTGCATCACCAAGGACGGCACCGTCCACCTCACCGGCAACGGCCGAGCCAACCACGCCGGGGGCGGTGACCCCGATGTGCTCGCCGCCGTGATCAACGAGTCCTACGGCGCCCACCCGCCGGCCACGAACGAGCACGAGGGCAGCGCGGGCGCCGTCGACGGCAACTCCCGGTTCTACGGCTGGGAGTGCGAGAACGAGGGCGACGGCCGTGACCCGTGGCCTCGCGTGCAGTACGTCGCCATGGTCAAGGGGACCGCGGCGATCTGCCGGGCGCACGGCTGGAGCGCGAAGAGCGCCATCGGCCACCTGGAGTGGTCGGACCAGAAGCCGGACCCCCGGGGCTTCGACATGAAGGACTTCCGCAGCGACCTCGCCGCATGCCTGCGCCTCCCGGCCGGGGTGTGGGAAGGAGACGACCCCATGCCCGAGTACGTGAACCTCGGAATCTCGGACCCCTACGAACTGGCGCCCGGCGTCTGGGACTCGATCGAGCTCACCGCCGAGTGGACCGACGAGACCGGCGACCACGCCGCGGACGGCAGCGTCTTCGCCCGCGGACCGGCCCGTTTCACCGGCTCGCTCAGCCTGCGCATCGACGGGCTGCCTGCGGACGGCGTGGTCCAGGCCCGCATGTCCGAGTTCGAGGGCTCCGAGCACCGCGCGGACCACCCGATCCACGAGATCTCCGCGACGAACGGCGGCGCCTTCGCCGTAGTCCCCCTCACCAAGCGGCTCCTCTCGGGCCGCAGTATGCGCGTACGACTGCTGAACCAGTCGCCCGAGCCGGTCACGGTGACGAGCGTGGTGCTCACCGTGCTGGTGTGGAAGGACAGTTGACCGGACCCGAATCGGCGGTTCGTCCCCACTCGGGTCCGGTGTGGGTGAGTCGGCGTCCGCGACCTCGGCGAGGGCGCGGACGCGCCGACTACCGGGCCCGCGCGTCGATCGTCCAACCGGCCGCCGTGAAGCGGACCTCGGGGCCGTGCACGTACGGCTCGAAGGCGGCCCGGACCGTCTCGACGAGCCGCGGCCGGATCTCCTCGGGCACCTCGGGCATGAACTGGCCGAGCGGACCGAGCCGGGTGAAGTAGCGGACGAGATCCGCCGTGGGCAGGGCGCAGGGTGCGTCGAAGGGCGTGATGCCGACGTCCGCCCACCCGCCGCGCGCGAGCACATCCCGGACCCTGTCCGGGTCCGCGAAGGCGAACTGGCCCGGTCCGTCGGGGTCGCGGGCGGGCAGGCCGGGGAGGAACGGCGCCGCGGCGCGCTCGGCGGTCGTCATGAAGGGGTTCTCCTCCGCGCCCCGCCACACCACGCACCGCAGCCGGGCGCCGTCCTCGGCCGCGCGCCGCAGATTGGCGAAGGCGCCGACGGGGTCGTTGAAGAACATCACCCCGAACCGCGAGACGACCGTGTCGAAGACTGCGGGCTCGAAGGCGTACTCCGCGGCGTCGGCCCGTACGAACGAGGCCGGCGCGCCCTCCCGCTCGGCCCGCGCCCGCGCCGCGTCGACCATCGGTTGCGAGACGTCCACGCCGACACAGCGGCCCTCCGCGCCGAGGCGCCGGGCCACCGCCACCGTGGTGCCCCCGGTACCGCAGCCGACATCGAGGACCCGGCCCCGATGACCGGCGGGCACCGCCTCCACGACCAGCTCCTCCATGGGTGCGAGCAGCCCGTCCAGCAGGGCCTGCTCCTCGACCCAGACGTTCCCGGCCCGACCGTTCCAGCGGGCCGCCTGCTCGTCCTCGGTTCCGTACGTCATGCTCACCATCGTCTCCCGTGCTTGCCGTTGTCGTGCGGGGATGACAGCGTGCTACTTCAAGCCGACTTGAGGTCAACACCATGACGGACGAGCAACACGCGGACCCGCGCCACACGGACCGGCAGCACGCCGACCCGCGCGAGGCGGCCCCGGGCCAGACAGCCCCGCGCGACGCCGGCCCCCACCACGCAGCCCCGCACCCCACCGCCCTGGACATCGCCGAGGTGGCCCGCCGGGCCGGGCTGCCCGCCTCCACGCTGCGGTACTACGAGGAGCGGGGCCTGATCGCCCCGACCGGCAGGCGTGGCCTGCGGCGGCAGTACGACCCCGCAGTCCTGGAGCGGCTGGCGCTGATCGCGCTGGGGCGCACCGCCGGGTTCTCCCTGGACGAGGTCGCCCGCATGTTCGCCCCCGACGGGCGGCCGGACCTCGACCGGGGCATGCTCACCGCCAAGGCGGACGAACTGGAGGCGAAGATCCGGGAGTTGGGCGTCCTGCACGACTCCCTGCGGCACGCCGCGGCCTGCCCGGCGCCCAGCCACATGGAGTGCCCCACCTTCCGCCGTATCCTCCGAGCGGCCGGAACCGGTCAACCCCGCACGCAGAAGGGCTAGTTCCGCGAATGGAGTGGCGCCCGGCGCCTTCGTTCCTCCATCAGGTCACTTGTCCCGGACCCTTGACTCGGAATCGGCCAGTCGTCATCCTCGACCCACAGATTGGGCTGGTCATGACAATTTCGTCATGCCGTTCCAGGAGGGTGCCCCATGGCTCGACTCCCGTACCGCAGGCGCAAGGACGTCACCGTCGCGTCGCTGCTCCTCCTGGTGCTGGCCCTGCTGCTCGGCCCCGCGCCGAGCTCCGCGGCCGGGACCGACTGGTGGCTGCCGACCGCGCGCCCCGCGCCCGACTCGCAGATCGGCGTCACCGGCGAGCCGTTCACCGGCACCAACGCCCAGGGCGAGGTCCGCGGCTTCGCCGACCTGCACAACCACCTCTTCTCCAACGAGGCGTTCGGCGGCCGGCTCATCTGCGGCAAGACCTTCTCCGAGGCCGGCGTCGCCGACGCCCTGAAGGACTGCCCCGAGCACTACCCCGACGGTTCCCTCGCGGTCTTCGACTTCATCACCAACGGCGGTGACGGCAAGCACGATCCGGCCGGCTGGCCCACCTTCAAGGACTGGCCCGCCCACGACTCGCTGACCCACCAGCAGAACTACTACGCCTGGGTGGAGCGCGCCTGGCGCGGCGGTCAGCGCGTCATGGTCAACGACCTCGTCACCAACGGCGTGATCTGCTCGGTCTACTTCTTCAAGGACCGCTCCTGCGACGAGATGACCTCCATCCGCCTCCAGGCGAAGCTGAGTTACGACCTCCAGGCGTACATCGACAAGATGTACGGCGGCACCGGAAAGGGCTGGTTCCGCATCGTCACCGACAGCGCGCAGGCCCGCCAGGTGATCGAGCAGGGCAAACTGGCGGTCATCCTCGGCGTGGAGACCTCCGAACCCTTCGGCTGCAAGCAGGTCCTCGACATCGCGCAGTGCGACAAGGAGGACATCGACAAGGGTCTGGACGAACTCCACGCGCTGGGCGTGCGCAGCATGTTCCTGTGCCACAAGTTCGACAACGCGCTCTGCGGGGTCCGTTTCGACTCCGGTGGCCTCGGCACCGCCATCAACGTCGGCCAGTTCCTGTCCACCGGCACCTTCTGGAAGACCGAGCAGTGCGCCGGGCCGCAGGCCGACAACCCGATCGGCAACGCCACGGCCGCCGAGGCCGAGTCGGAACTCCCGGCGGGCGTCGAGGTGCCCACGTACAGCGGTGGCGCGCAGTGCAACGTGCGCGGCCTGACCGAACTCGGTGAGTACGCGGTGCGCGGCATGATGCAGCGCAAGATGATGCTGGAGATCGACCACATGAGCGTCAAGGCCACCGGCCGGGTGCTCGACATCTTCGAGGCCGAGTCCTACCCCGGCGTGCTCTCCTCGCACAGCTGGATGGACATGGACTGGACCGAGCGGGTCTACGGTCTCGGCGGCTTCATCGCCCAGTACATGCACGGCTCCGAGGGCTTCGTCGCCGAGGCCGGCCGCACCGAGGCGCTGCGTGACAAGTACGGCCGGGGTTACGCCTACGGCACCGACATGAACGGCGTCGGCGGCTGGCCGGGCCCGCGCGGAGCGGACGCGCCGAACAAGGTGACGTACCCCTTCACCAGCGTCGACGGCGGTTCCGTCATCGACCGGCAGACCACCGGACAGCGCACCTGGGACCTCAACACCGACGGCGCCGCGCACTACGGTCTGGTGCCGGACTGGATCGAGGACATCCGCAGGGTCGGCGGCCGGGCCGTGGTGGACGACCTCTTCCGCGGCGCCGAGTCCTACCTCGACACCTGGGGCGCCTCCGAGCGCCACCGGTCGACGGTGAACCTCGCCAGGAACACCCCGGCGACGGCGAGTTCGGCGGAGTGGTCCCTGTTCACCAGCTACGCGCCCGGCCGGGCCGTGGACGGCGACCGGGGCACCCGGTGGGCCAGCGACTGGAGCGACGACCAGTGGCTGCGCATCGACCTCGGTGCCACCCACCGCGTCGGCCGGGTCACCCTCGACTGGGAGCGCGCCTACGCCAGGTCGTACCGGATCGAACTCTCCACCGACGGGGTGAGCTGGCGCACCGCCTGGTCCACCGTCTCCGGCGACGGCGGTCTCGACACGGCCCGGTTCACCGGCACGCCCGCACGGTATGTTCGCGTCCTCGGGCTGGAACGCGGTACCGAGTGGGGGTACTCACTGCACGAGGTGGGCGTCCACAGCGACTGAGGCCCGGGACACGAGCACGAGGGACACGCACATGGCACGCAGGCCGTCGGCGGAACGGCGTCAGCAGCTGACGGAAGCGGCGATCAGGGCGATGGCCCGGGACGGCGTCGCCAGGACGACGACCCGGTCCATCGCCGCCGAGGCCGGCGTGTCCCTCAGCGTCTTCCACTACTGCTTCGACTCCAAGCAGGCGCTGGTCGAGTCGGTCATCACCACCATCACCGACCACTACGTCACCCTGGTGCGGGACGCCCTGCGCCCCCGGGACACGCTCCAGGAGACCGTACGGGCCGGACTCCAGGCGTACTGGGACCATGTGCGCGCCCACCCGGACGAGCACATGCTCACCTACGAACTCACCCAGTACGCCCTGCGCCAGCCCGGGTTCGAGCATCTGGCCCGGCGCCAGCACGAGCTGTACCGCGACACCTACGCCGAGCTCATCGAGGAGCTGCGCCCCACCATGGACCTCCGACTCCGGGTGCCGGTACCGGTGTTGGCGCGCTATCTGGCCGCGATGACGGACGGGCTGACCCTCAACTACCTGGTGCTGGGCGACGAGGACGCCTGGGAGGGCGTCCTGGACACGGTCACCGCGCACATGGCGAGCCTGGTCGCCCCGCAGGAGTCATGACGGACCGGGGTCCGCGCTCCACCCGAGCATCAGCGCCTCGCGCTCCTCACGCCCCGGGTTCGCGTCACCGTCCCGGTCGCGACGCCACAGGAGCAGCTCGTCGAGGTCGGCGCGGCCGTCGACGAGCCGGTTCAGCAGGGTGCGGGACAGCTCGTACTCCACCGGACCGTAGATCCCTCCGGCGACGGCGGTGTGCGCGGTCACCTCGACCGTGGCGGACGCGGTGGAGATCCGTACCGTGAAGGCGGGCGGCTGGTCGCCCATGCCGGTCAGCGCGGTGGCCACCGCGTCGAAGGTCTGCGAGGCCCAGCGACGGGCCGGGGGCCGTACGGCGACGTCGGCGACCTCGATCCGCCGCACCTCCTCCCAGCCCCAGCGGGTCCCGTGCTCGATCCCCAGGGCCTCGACCCCGTCCTTGGACAGTCGTACCCCGGACGCCGTCCCCGCCGGCTCGGCACCCACGTACACCGAGTCCTCGGTGATCCAGAACAGGCCGACCATGGCCATGCGTTCCTCCTCGCGTTCGTCTCACTCACCGAGACGGCGATCGGGGGCCGCCGGTTGCCCGGCCGGGTCCGCAGGTCCGGACGGCCGCGGTCGGTCCGAGGCCGTTCCGCGCACCCGGGCGGATCCGAAGGCCCGGGGTGCGCCGCGACGCACGCCCCCCGCTACGCCGCGAGGCGCGCGGCCAGGCTCTGCCCCTTGGTGCCGGCCGCTCGCAGGGCCCGCTCCCGCGAGGACTCGAAGAGCGGGACCAGGGAGGCCATGGCCGGGTTGTGCGGCGCCATCGTCAGCTCCGGGACGATGAAGTCGAGGTCGAGCGCCAGCATGTCGGCCAGGGTCGCCCTCAGATACGTCTGCACGTACTCGTATTCCTCCTTCGGCGTGCCCGGCGCGTAGGAGCCGCCGCGGCTGGCCACGACGGTGACCGGGGTGCCCTTGGCGGACGGGGTCTCGCCGGCGGTCCGCCCGAAGAGGATCACGTTGTCCAGCCACGCCTTGAGGGTGGACGGGATCGTCAGGTTGTACATCGGCGCGCCGATCAGGACGGCGTCGGCGTTCTCCAGCTCCTCGATCAGCCGGAGCCGCTCGGCGAAGGCGGCCGCCTGGCCGGCGGTGTGCCCGTCCGGATCGGCGAACCCGGCGGTGTGGGCGTCCGCGGTGAGGTGCGGCACGGGCGCGGCGGACAGATCGCGGTAGATCACCGTGCCCTGCGGGTGCCGCTCCTGCCAGGCGGCCCGGAACGCCTCGGTCACGGCCCGCGAGGAGGAGGCGGCGTCCGGGAAGAGCGAGGAGTCGATGTGCAGAAGGGTGGCCATGACGGATCTCCAAAGAGTGAGCTGCTTGAACTTCGTACTCGACTATAGATAACACATGGACTTACTTTTTTTCATCCCCTGGGGGTGGCGCAGTACTCTTGGGGCATGGCGGTCGAGGAGATGCACGAAGCGTCGGCATGCAAGCAGGTGGACGCCGGGATCACCCGCGTCTTCCAGCTGCTCGGAAAGCGGTGGACCGGTCAGATCGTGGCCGTGCTGGTGGGGCACCCCGCCCACTTCACCGAGCTGCGCCGGGCGATCCCGGGCATCAGCGAGCGCATGCTCTCCGACCGGCTGACCGAGCTCGGGGCCGCCGGACTCGTGGTGCGCGAGGTCGACGAGGGGCCGCCGCTGAGGGTCTCGTACCGCCTCACCGAGGCCGGCGCCGCCCTGGAACCCGCGCTGGACGCGCTCGCCGCCTGGGCCAAGCAGCACCTCCCGGAACCCTGCGCGGAGCGGTTCCCGGGCTGACGCGTCACACTGGAGAACCGAAGGTCCTCGATCCGGACCCCCGGTCCGCGCGGACCGGTCGCCCCGAACATGCCGTTCCTTTACGACCGCCGGTCTTGACAGTCTGCGTGCGGTTTCGCCACGTTTGATCCTTGTCGGACTGCTCCGATCTCGGTCGTGCAGCACGGCGCAACAGGTGGCTGACGCGGACCGCGCGTCGCCGGGGGAACTGGGGGGAGCGGTCACTCATGCGATCCACGGCCGGCACCGACACGGGCATCACCGTCCACAGACCCGGCGAGCTGAGCGCATCGCTGCGCGCGGCCTGGCACCGGGCCATGGACGAGTCGCCCGAGTACGCCAACCCGTTCCTCGCGCCGGAGTTCGCCGTCGGCGTCGGACACCACCGCGGCGGGGTGGAGATCGGCGTCCTGCACGAGCGCGGCGAACCCGTCGGCTTCCTGCCCTACGAACGCAACCTGCTCGGCGTCGGCCGGGCCATCGGCCTCGGCCTCTCCGACCGCCAGGCCCTGGTCCACCGGCCCGGCGTCCTGTGGGACACCGAGGAACTCCTGCGCGGCTGCCGGCTGGCCAGCTTCGAGTTCGACCACCTCGTGGAGGAACAGAAGCCCTTCGGCCGCTACGTCACCGGTATGTTCGCCTCGCCGGTCATCGACCTGCGACCGGGCGACGGCGACTACCCGGCCTGGCTGCGCGCCACCTACCCGGGCCAGGCCAAGACCACGCTGAAGAAGGAACGCCGGCTGGCGCGCGACCTCGGCGAGGTGCGGTTCGTCTTCGACGAGCGGGACCCCCGGCTGCTGCACCGGCTGATGCGCTGGAAGTCCGCCCAGTACCGCAGGACCGGGCGCATGGACCGGTTCGCCCGCCCCTGGATCGTCGCCCTGGTGGACCATCTCTTCCAACTGCGCGAGGAGCACTTCACCGGAGTGCTCTCCGTCCTCTACGCCGGTGACCGTCCCGTGGCCGCCCACTTCGGGCCCCGTTCGAGCACTGTCCTCGCGGCCTGGTTCACCGCCTACGACCCCGAACTCCACTACTACTCGCCCGGCCTGATGATGCATCTGCGCACCGCGGAGGCGGCCGCCCGGCACGGGGTGCGGCTGATCGACCTCGGGCGCGGCGACAAGGAGTACAAGGACTGGCTCAAGACCCGCGAACTGCGGGTGGGGGAGGGGTTCGCGACCCGGCCGCACCCGGTGGCGGCCGCGCACCGCATGTGGCGCCGGCCCGTGCGGGGCCTGCGCAACACCGTCCTCGCCCACCCCGGTCTGCGGGAACCGGCCGACCGGCTGCTGCGCACCGTCGGATCACTGCGCTCCGGGCACCGGACGGCACCCGGTTCCACCACACCGCGCGCACACTGACCCACCCCCGCGCGCTCCGGGCACCAAACCGCGCACGCACTGACCCACCCCCGCGCGTCCGTCCCACCCTGCGACCCCTTCGGCCCTCTCGACGGAAGAAGTGACGATGGCGTACGGATCGCGGCTCGCCGCGACGATGACGCGGCGACTGGGACGCGAATGCGTCTACACGCCCTCGGCGCGGCTGGCCCTCTACCTCGCCCTGCGCCGCTGGTGCCGCCCCGGCGCCCGGGTGCTGATGTCGCCGGTCAACGACGACGTCATCCTCTTCGTGGTGCTCGCGGCCGGCTGCCGCCCCGTCCAGGCCCCCGTCTCCGTGTGGGACGGCAACATCGACCCCGCCGCCGTACCCGAGTCGACCTGGCGCGACGTCGACGCCGTGCTGACCACCAACCTCTACGGGGTGCCCGACCGGGTGCTCGAACTGCGCCGCCGCTGCGAGCAGTTGGGCATCCCGCTGATCGAGGACGCGGCCCACGCGATCGGCACCCATGTGGACGGGCGGCCGATCGGCACCTTCGGCACCGCCGCCGCGTTCAGCCTCTCCAAGCACGTGGCCGGCATGGCCGGCGGCTTCCTCGCCGTCGAGGACGCCCGCACCCGGCGCGAGCTGGAACTGCTCCGCGACGACCTGCTCACCCCGCGCAGCCTGCGCGACGACCTGAACGTGACCCTGCGCCCGCTGGCCCGCTCCGGCGTCCGCACCCTCCACCTGGTCCGCCCGGTGTGGCGCACGATGGAACGCCTCGGCCTGCTCGAACGCGACGCCTTCCGGATGGACCTGCACGCCCGGCGGCTGACCGCGTCCGCCCGCTCGGCCCCCAGCCTGAGCGCCTACGAACCATGGGTCCGCGTCGACCTGCACGGCTTCCGGGTCCGCCACGGCGCCCTGGTCCGCGGGCAGTTGACCGCGCGCATGGCCGGCCTGGACGGCGACCTGACCCGGCGCCGGGCCGGAGTCACCCTGCTCTCCGGCACCGCATGGGCCTCGGACGCCCTGCGCGACCGCGTCGCCCACGACGGGCCGCTCCCGCTCTTCCGCGTCCCGCTCCTGGTGAACGGCCGCGACGCCCTGCTGGAACGCATGGTCGACCACGGCATGGTGTGCGGATACGTCTACGATCCGCCCCTCGACGACTACGCGGGCGCCGAGTTCGTGGAACCGTCCCCCGACCCCTGGGCGGCCCGCTGGTTCGCCTCCCACGTCCTGCCCGCCGACCCGCTGTCCGCCCGCAGGGCGATCGGCGCGCTGACCCGGGAGCGGGCCGGTGCGGCCCGCCCGGTGCGCCCCGCCCCCGTCAAGGACGCCAGCCCGCCGGCCCCTCTGGGGCAGTAGCAGGGGTGCACGACACGCGGGGCGCCCTCCTTCCCGAACCCTCGCACCGGGCTTGACCAGAGGAAAGACCCGACGATGTGCAGGCGGGGGCTTGTTCGGGCAAGGCCTCGGCGCCTAGGGTCTCGGGTGGGGAGCAAGCGCTTTCTTTCTCCCCTGTGTGTCCACCGGTCGTTCGAGGAGCCCGCATGACCCTGTCCCCAGCGACCCCCGTCCGGCGCCGCGTCGCCGTCGTAGGCACCGGAGCCATCGTCAGCGGCAGTCACCTCGACGCCCTCGCCGCGCACGCCGACCGGACCGAACTGGTCGCCGCCGTCGACGTGGACCCCGACCGGCTGCGGGCCTTCCGGGAACTCGCCGGCGGCAAGGTCAACGGCTACCCGTCGGTGGAGGACATGCTCGACGCCGAGCGCCCCGACCTGGTGCTGATCGGCACCCCGCCCGCCCTGCACCGCGAGCAGACGATCGCCGCGCTTCGGGCGGGCGCCTGGGTCCTGTGCGAGAAGCCGCTCACCCTCTCCCTCGCCGAGTACGACGACATCGCCGCCGCCGAGGAGGAGTCCGGCCGCTACGCCTCCGTGATCTTCCAGCATCGCTACGGCTCCGGCGCCCAACACGCCCGCCGGCTGATCGGCAGCGGTGAGCTGGGCGCCCCGCGCGTCGCCCACTGCCAGACCACCTGGTACCGGGACGCCGCCTACTACGCGGTGCCCTGGCGCGGCCGCTGGGCCAGCGAGGGCGGCGGCCCCACCATGGGCCACGGCATCCACCAGTACGACCTGCTGCTGCATCTGCTCGGCGAGTGGGAGGAGATCCGGGCCATGACGGCGCGGCTCGTCCACGACACCGAGAGCGAGGACGTCTCCACCGCCCTGGTCAGGTTCACCGGCGGCGCCCTGGCCACCGTCGTCAACAGTGTGCTCTCCCCGCAGGAAACGAGCCGTATCCGCATCGACTGCGCGGACGCCACGGTCGAACTGACCCACCTGTACGGTCACCGCAACGAGGACTGGGTCTACACCCCGGCACCCCACGTCGCCGCCGACCGCGCCGACGCCTGGCGCACACCCGCCGCCGACGTCCCCAGCTCCCACACCGCCCAGCTCGGCGGCCTCCTCGACGCCTACGACGCGGGCGTACGGCCCCCCGGCAGCGGACCCGAGGCCCGGGCCACGCTGGAGTTCGCCGCGGCCCTGTACAAGTCGGCCTTCACCGGCCTGCCGGTCCGCTCCGGCGAGATCACCCCGGGGGACCCGTTCTACGCGGCCATGCACGGCGGCCACCCCGACTGGGCCCCCAAGGAGCAGGCATGAGCATCCGCGTCAGCCATGTGCACGGCGAGCACATCGCCGTGACCGCGGCGAACGGCACCGAGATCCTGCGCTACGTCTACCGCCCCGACCCCGACGCCTTCGAGTCCCGCAAGCCGTACGCGCATCCGCTGCGCACGCTCGCCGGGCACACCGTGACCGGCTACCGGCCCAACGACCACCGCTGGCACAAGGGTCTGCAGATGACCGCCAGCCATCTGTCCGGGCAGAACTTCTGGGGCGGCAACTCCTATGTCCACGGCGAGGGTTATCTGCCGCTGCCGCAGCGGGTCGGTTCGATGCGGCACGACGGCTTCACCGGGTTCACCGTCACCGAGGACCGGCTCGCCGTCACCGAGGACCTGACCTGGGTGGAGCACGGCGGCACCGCATGGGCCCGCGAATCACGCGGACTGACCGTCCACTCCGTCGACGAGGCGGCCGGCACCTGGGCCCTGGACTGGTCGATCCGGCTCACCAACCTCCGCGCCGAACCCCTCGCCTTCGGCTCCCCGACGACCGCCGGGCGGGAGATGGCGGGCTACACCGGACTCCAGTGGCGCGGGCCGCGCGACTTCACCGGCGGCACGGTCCTCGTTCCCGGCACGGACGCGGAGAAGGCCATGGGCAGTCAGGGCCCGTGGCTCGCGTTCACCACCGAGCACGACGACGTCGACGCCCACTCCACCGTCGTCTTCGCGCACGCGCCGGAGAACCTCGACGCGGACACGGCCGTCCACGAGTCCCACTGGTTCGTACGCTCCGAGCCCTTCCCCACGGTGGCGTTCTCCTGGGCGTTCTTCGAGGAGTTCGAGCTGGCGCCGGGGGACTCCTTCGGCTACCGCTACCGGGTGGTGATCGCCGACGGCGCCTGGGACGGCGACCGCGTGGCCGCCCACCTGGACGCCCTGCCGTGGTGAACCCGGATCCGCCGGTGCCGCTGCCCGGCTGACCGCCCACGACCGGCGGCCCGCGTCCGCATGCGGTGCGGTGGTGGGCGGCCGTTGGGTCAGCGCGGCTCGTACGGCCTCGGCAGGCGCATGCCTCGGTCGGCCATGAGCCGGCGTACGCGGTCCGGGTAGTCGGTGATGACGCCGTCCACCCCGGCGTCCATCAGCGCCTCCACCGTGGCCGGGTCGTCGCAGGTCCACGGGACGACCTTCAGCCCGCGTGCGTGCGCCGCCCCGACCATCGCCGCGTCGGCGTAGAACCGGAAGCCGGGGTCGCCGACCTTGCCGTTCTGCGGGAAGCCGTAGTTGGGGGAGAGGGTGGTGACTCCGGGCAGGGAGTCGGCGGCCCTCACGAAGTCGCCGTCGTAGTCGTCGGCGTCGATGCCGCCCAGCCACGGTGAGGCACCGGGCTTCCCGACCTGGAGGAAGTCGTAGTTGGTGAGGGCCACCAGGGGCCACTTGGGGGCGAGCCGGTGCATGACCTTCAGCGCGCCCCAGTCGAAGGACTGGACGGTGACCTGCCGTTCGATGCCGGAGCGGCGGATCTCCTCGTACACCCGGCGCACGAACAGCTCACGGGGTGCGGTCTGTTCGGGGGCGCCCGCCTCCACCTTGGTCTCCACGTTGAGGGTGACCCGGCGGGCCTTGTACCGCTTGACCAGGTCGAGGACGTCCTTCAGCTCGATCATCCGCAGGCCGTCGATCCGCTCCTGCTCCGGATGGCCGGGCAACTGCTGATACCCGCAGTTCATGGTCCTCAGCTGGGCCAGCGTCAGGTCCTTGACGTACTTCCCGACGTACGGATACATCGGGTCGCCCGGCACCAGGGGCCCGGTGTCCCGGCACTTGACGGCGCTGACCTGCCGGTCGTGGGTGACGACGACCTTCTCGTCCTTGGTGATCTGGGTGTCCAGTTCCAGGGTGGACACGCCCAGCCGCAGCGCCTTGGCGAAGCCCTCCAGGGAGGACTCGGTGGTCATGCCCAGGCCGCCGCGATGCGCCTGGAGGTCGAAGGACGGCCGGTGCCGCGGGCCGGGCTCGTGCGCCGCCGCCGGGACGGTGAACACCGGCACCAGGGCCAGGCCGGCGAGGACATGTCGTACGGACATAGCAACCTCGATCGTGTGGGTTCGAGCGACCAGGCGACGCTAGTGGGGAGCGGGACGCGGTCGACCTCTCGTGCATGAGTGCGCCGTGAACGCTCGGCGAACGCCTCCCCGCGCGCGGGACCCGGACAGCCCTCCGCCCGGCCGCGGGGAGCGCGGCCGGGCGGAGAGCCCGGTGGGCCGTGGACGGCGGCGCCGGTTCAGCGCGCGGGGCGGAACGAGCGCAGCCGCAGCGAGTTGCCGACGACGAAGACCGAGGAGAAGGCCATGGCCGCCCCGGCGAGCATCGGGTTGAGCAGCCCGGCCGCGGCGAGCGGCAGTGCGGCCACGTTGTAGGCGAAGGCCCAGAACAGGTTGGAGCGGATGGTGCCGAAAGTGCGGCGGGCCAGCCGGATCGCGTCGGCGGCGGACCGCAGGTCACCGCGGACCAGCGTCAGGTCGCCAGCCTCGATCGCCGCGTCCGTGCCGGTCCCCATCGCCAGCCCCAGGTCGGCCCGGGCCAGGGCGGCCGCGTCGTTGACGCCGTCGCCGACCATCGCCACCGAACGCCCCTCGCCCTGAAGCCGCTCGACGACGTCCACCTTGTCCTGCGGCAGCACCTCGGCGATGACGTGCTCGGGCGCGATCCCGACCTGGCGGGCGACGGACTCGGCCACCGCCCGGTTGTCGCCGGTGAGCAGGATCGGCGTCAGACCGAGCGCCCGCAGCCGGGCGATCGCCTCCGGGCTGCTCTCCTTCACGGCGTCCGCGACCTCCAGCACCGCTCGCGCCTCGCCGTCCCAGGCGACCACGACGGCGGTACGGCCCTGTGCCTCCGCCTCGGCCCTGGCGCGGGCCAGCGGCGCCGGCAGTTCCATCGCCCACTCCTTGAGCAGCCGCTCCCGGCCGACCAGTACCGCGTGGCCTTCGACGACACCCTGCACCCCGAGCCCCGGCACGTTCGCGAAGTCCTCCGGCGCGGGCAGCGCGCCCAGCTTCTCCCGGGCGCCGTCGGCGACGGCCCGGGCGACCGGGTGCTCGGAGGAGTGCTCCAACGCGCCTGCCAGTCGCAGGACTTCGGCCTCGTCGGAGTTGTCGGCGGTGTGCACCGCCAGCAGCGTCATCCGGCCGGTGGTCACGGTGCCCGTCTTGTCGAGGACGACGGTGTCGACCCTGCGGGTGGACTCCAGCACCTCCGGGCCCTTGATCAGGATGCCGAGCTGGGCGCCGCGTCCGGTGCCGACCATCAGCGCGGTGGGAGTGGCGAGGCCGAGGGCGCAGGGGCAGGCGATGATCAGGACGGCGACGGCGGCGGTGAAGGCGGCGGCCGGACCCGCGCCGCTGCCGAGCCAGAAGCCGAGGGTGCCGAGCGCCAGCGCGATCACGATCGGCACGAAGACCGCGGAGATCCGGTCGGCGAGCCGCTGGGCCGCCGCCTTCCCGTTCTGCGCGTCCTCCACGAGCCGTGCCATGCGGGCCAGTCGGGTGTCGGCGCCGACCCGGCCGGCCTCCACGACGAGCCGTCCGCCCGCGTTGACGGTGGCACCGGTGACGGGGTCGCCCACACCGACCTCGGTCGGCACGGACTCGCCGGTGAGCATCGAGGCGTCCACCGCGGAGGAGCCCTCGACCACGGTTCCGTCGGTGGCGATCTTCTCGCCGGGACGGACCAGGAACCGGTCGCCGACCTTCAACTCGGCCACCGGCACCGTGCGTTCGGTGCCGTCGGCGCGGATCAGGGTGACGTCCTTCGCCCCCAGCTCCAGCAGCGCCTTGAGGGCGGCGCCCGCCTTGCGCTTGGAGCGGGCCTCGAAGTACCGCCCGGCCAGGACGAAGGCGGTGACCCCGGCGGCCGCCTCCAGATAGATGTTGGCCGAGCCGTCCCCGCGGGAGATGGTCAGCTCGAACGGGTGGGTCATGCCGGGCTCCCCGGCGGTGCCGAGGAACAGCGCCCACACCGACCACAGGAACGCGGCCGAGGTGCCCACCGAGATCAGCGTGTCCATGGTGGCCGCGCCGTGCCGGGCGTTGGTGAACGCGGCCCGGTGGAAGGGCCAGGCGGCATAGGTGACGACCGGCGCCGCCAGGGTCAGGGAGAGCCACTGCCAGTACTCGAACTGGAGCGCGGGGACCATCGCCATCGCGATGACGGGCACGGCCAGGACGGCCGCGGTGACCAGTCGCTCCCGCAGCGGCCGCAGTTCGTCGTGGTCGGGGGCGCTCTCCGGCTCAGGCGTCGGCCGGTGGGCGGTGTAGCCGGTCGCCTCGACGGTCGCGATGAGATCGTCGACGGAGACGCCGGCGCCGTAACTGACCTTCGCCTTCTCGGTGGCGTAGTTGACGGTGGCGGTCACCCCCTCCATGCGGTTGAGCTTCTTCTCGATGCGCGCCGCGCACGAGGCGCAGGTCATGCCGCCGATGGCTAGTTCCGTGTCGGTCAGGGTGGTCATCGCTGCTCCTTGGGCGTGCGGGCGTGCGGGCGTGCGGGCAGGCGTGCGCCGGGGCGGGCCTGGCGCGAGGGGTCAGGCCCGGCCGGTCAGCTCGTAGCCGGCCTCGTCGACGGCCTCGGCGACCAGGGCGTCGTCCGGTTCGGCGCTGCTGCTGACGGTGACCTGTCCCGACGCGAGGTCGACCGCGACGCCGGTCACGCCGTCCAGCTCGCCGATGACCTTGGTGAGCGTGGCCTTGCAGTGGCCGCAGGTCATACCGGAGACGGCGTAGGTGGTGAGGGTCGTGGTGGACATGGGTGCCTCCCGATAGTGTTCTCGTATACCCGGTGGGGGTATGCCCCGCCGTTGACTCCATGTATACCCATGGGGGGTATTCAAAGCAAGGGGGGATCCGAGTTGACTTCATACCCCCCAGGGGTATGGTTGGCGGTATAGAGGACGTGAGACGGAGGAGATCGACATGCATGCCGGACTGAAGATCACCGCGTTCGCCACCGGCCTGGCCGCCACCTTCGGCACCGCCTACGGCGTGGGCAAGGGCGTGGGCCCGCTCGGGGACGACCCCGCGCCCGTACGGCACGAGAGCCACGGCGAGGCGTCACCGCAACCGGAGAGCGGCGGCGGAGGAGGGCCGGTGGCGGGGGGACTGCAGATCGCCGAGGGCGGCTACACCCTCGACCTGCGCACCCCCACCGTCACCGCCCGCGACCGCGCCGACCTGCGCTTCGTCATCCGGGACAGCGGCGGACGGGCCGTGACCGCCTTCCAGCGCGAGCACGACAAGGAACTCCATCTGATCGTCGCCTCACGCGACCTGGGCACCTACCGCCATCTGCACCCCACCCGCGCCGCCGACGGTACCTGGAGCACCCCCGTCGACCTGCCGCGCGCGGGCGGATACCGGGTCTTCGCCGACTTCACCCCGGCGAAGAAGGGCGCCGAGAACCTGACCCTCGGCGCCGACCTCGCCGCGGCCGGCCCCTACGAGCCCCGCGCCCTCCCGGCCCCGAGCGCCACCGCCGAGGTCGACGGCTACGAGGTCCGCCTCGACGGCGCACTGCGCCCCGGCGCCTCGAACGAGCTGAAGCTGAGCGTCTCGCGCGACGGCAAGCCCGTCACCGACCTCCAGCCCTACCTCGGCGCCTACGGCCACCTGGTCGCCCTGCGCTCCGGCGACCTCGCCTACCTGCACGTCCACCCCAACGGCGAACCCGGCGACGGCAGCACCGAGCCCGGCCCCGACGTCTCCTTCACCGCGAGCGTGCCCAGCGGCGGCACCTACCGGCTCTTCCTCGACTTCAAGCACGACGGCGAGGTCCGCACGGCCGCGTTCACCGTCCGCGCCGGCCAGGCGGCGCCCGCACCCGAGACCCCGCACGAGGAGGAGCCGGCCCACGGCCACTGAGGTCAGCCGAGCGCCAGGTCGAGGTTGAAGGCCGCGCTGATCAGGGCGAGGTGGGTGAACGCCTGCGGGAAGTTGCCCTGTTGCTCACCGGTGTGGCTGATCTCCTCGGCGTACAGGCCCAGATGGTTGGCGTAGGTGAGCATCTTCTCGAAGGCCAGCCGGGCCTCGTCGACCCGGCCGGCGTGCACCAGGGCCTCGACGTACCAGAAGGAGCAGATCGAGAAGGTGCCCTCGTCACCGCGGAGGCCGTCGGGGCTCGCCACCGGGTCGTAGCGGTAGACCAGGGAGTCGGAGACCAGGTCCTGGGCGAGGGCGTCCAGCGTGGACAGCCACTTCGGGTCGGTCGGGGCGATGAACTTGGTGAGCGGCATCATCAGTACGGCCGCGTCCAGCACGTCGTCGTCCTCGTGCTGCACGAACGCCTGACGGGACTCCGACCAGCCGTGCGTCATGATCCGGCGGTAGATGGTGTCCCGGCAGGTGCGCCAGCGGACGATGTCGGCGGGCAGGCCCCGCCGGTTGGCCATCCGGATCGCCCGCTCGATCGCCACCCAGCACATCAGCCGCGAGTACAGGAACTTCTTCCGCCCGCCCCGGGTCTCCCAGATCCCCTCGTCCGGCTGGTCCCAGTGCTCGCACACCCAGTCCACCAGCGCGCACACGTCGTCCCACTGATCGCTGGAGATCGGCTTGGCCCATTTGTCGTAGAGGTAGATCGAGTCGATCAGGGCGCCGTAGATGTCGAGTTGGAGCTGTTCGGCGGCCGCGTTTCCGATCCGCACCGGCGCGGAGCCGCGGTGGCCCTCCAGATGGTCGAGTTCACGCTCGGTGAGGTCCGTGCGGCCGTCGATGCCGTACATGATCTGCAACGGTCCCGAGGGCTTGCCGTCGCCCGGACTGATGTGCCGGGTAACGAAGTTCATGAACGCCTCGGCCTCGCCGGTGAAGCCCAGCCGCAGCAGCGCGTACACGCAGAAGGCCGCGTCGCGCACCCACACGTAGCGGTAGTCCCAGTTGCGCTCGCCGCCCAGCTGCTCGGGCAGGCTCGTGGTCGGCGCGGCGACGATCGCGCCGGTGGGCGCGTAGGTGAGGAGCTTCAGGGTGAGCGCCGAGCGGTGCACCATCTCCCGCCAGCGGCCGCGGTACTTGGACGCGGACAGCCAGTGCCGCCAGTAGGCGACCGTGGTGGCGAACTGCTCCTGAGCCTCCGTCATCGCGCACCGCCGGGGCGAGACCTCGCCGCCGACCTGGTCGAGGGCGAACACCGCCGTCTCGCCCTCGGCGAGCTTGAACTCGGCCCCCACGTCCGGCCCATCGGCCTGGAGCGGCACCGTGGCGGTCAGCCCGAGCGAGAGCTTGGCCGACTCGAACACCGCCACGTCGCCGACCATCCGCACCGAGTGCGGCCGGCTGCCGTAGTCGAACCGCGGGGCGACCCGGACCCGGAACGGGATGGAGCCGCGCACGCACAGCACCCGCCGGATCAGCCGGTGCCGCTCGGTCTCCACCGAGTCGCCGTCGACGGGCATGAAGTCCTGCACCTCACCGACACCGTCCTCGGTGAAGAAGCGGGTGATCAGGACGTTGGTGTCCGGGAAGTAGAACTGCTTGGTCCGGGCCGGTACGGCCGCCGCCAGCTCGAACGAGCCGCCGCGCTCGGCGTCCAGGATCGACGCGAAGACGCTCGGCGCGTCGAACGAGGGGCAGCAGTACCAGTCGATCGTGCCGTCGGTCCCCACCAGGGCCACACTGCGCAGGTCGCCGATCAGTCCGTGCTCGGCGATCGGCAGATAGCGCGGAGCCCCGGGGGCGTCCTGGTCGCTCGACTCGGTTCCGCTCATCGCAGCCTCCCTGGGCCCCCGACACCGCCTCGACACCCAGCCTAGGGCGATCCGGCACGCGCCGGGCGGACAACGGCCGTCAGACCGTGACGACCTCGATACCGGCCTCCGTGAAGCGCCGTACGGTCTCCGGTGCGGCCGCGGTGTCGGTGACCAGGGTGTCCACGGCCTCGGCCGCGCAGATCCGGGCGAAGGCCCTGCGGCCCAGCTTGCTGGAGTCCGCGGCCACGATCACCCGCCCCGCCCGCTCGCACAGCAGCCGGTTGATCGCGGCCTCCGCCTCGTCGTTGGCCGCCGCGCCCTGGGCGACGTCGAAGGCGACGACCCCGAGCACGGCGACATCGAGGGTGATCTGCCCGAGCACCCCGTCCGCGAGCGGCCCGATCAGCTCGTACGACTGGGGCCGCGCGACGCCACCGGTCACCACGATCTTGAACTGGGGGCGTACGGCGAGCTCGTTGGCGATGTTGAGGGCGTTGGTGACCACGGTGAGGGCGGGGGAGCCGGTGGCGAGGTCCCCCCGTACGGCGAGCGCGCGGGCCACCTCCGTGGTGGTCGTGCCGCCGGTCAGCCCGACCGCCTCGCCGGGTGCGACCAGGGCGGCCACCGCCTTGGCGATGCGCTCCTTCTCCGAGGCGTGCCGCGCGGTCTTGTAGCGCAGGGGGAGTTCGTAGGAGACGCCGTGCACGACCGCCCCGCCCCGGGTGCGCACCAGCATCTGCTGCTCGGCCAGCTGGTCGAAGTCGCGGCGGATCGTGGCGGCGGACACCGACAGCTCCGCCGCCGCCTCCTCGACGTCCAGCCGGCCCCGCTCCACGAGCAGCTCCAGCAGTGCCTTCCAGCGGGCGTCGCGCGACATCCGCGCCTCCGTTCCTCGATCTCCCGGCGACCCTAGCGCACCCCCGCTGAACTCAGATGCTTGATTCTGCTCGAAAACTCGCTATATCTTGCAAGAACAATCAAGCCAAGGGAGGGGTGGGAATGACCCACGTCGAGGAGGAGCTGACGAGCCAGCCCGAGTGCTGGGCGCGGGCCGCGGACCGGGCGCCGGAGCACCGCGACGCGCTGCCGGCGCCGGGGGAGCGGGTCGCGATCGTCGGCTGCGGCACCTCGTACTTCATGGCGCAGTCGGCCGCGGCACTGCGCGAGGGTGCGGGCCAGGGCGAGACGGACGCCTTCGCGGCCTCCGAGTTCCCGCGCAGACGCTCCTACGACCGGGTCGTCGCCCTCACCAGGTCCGGCACGACGACCGAAGTCCTGAGTTTGTTGGGGGAGTTGAGGGGTCGTACCCGCACCGCCGCCATCACCGCCGACCCGCGCACCCCCGTCATGGACGCGGCCGACGCCGTCGTCGTCCTGGACCACGCCGACGAACGCTCCGTCGTGCAGACCCGGTTCGCCACCACCGCGCTCACCCTGCTCCGCGCCCACCTCGGTCTGCACACCGACGCCGTCGTCACCGACGCCCGCGCCGCGCTGACCGCCCCGCTGCCCGAAGGGCTCACCGACAGCGCCCAGTTCACCTTCCTCGGACGCGACTGGACCGTGGGCCTCGCCCACGAGGCCGCCCTGAAGATGCGCGAGGCCGCCCAGGCGTGGACCGAGTCCTACCCGGCGATGGAGTACCGGCACGGCCCGATCAGCATCACCACCGAGGGCACCGCGACCTGGATGCTCGGCGAGGCCCCCGAGGGGCTCGCGGACCAGGTTCGCGCCACCGGCGGCACCTGGATGGCCGGCACCCTCGACCCACTCGCCGAACTGATCCTCGCCCAGCGTCTGGCGGTCGCCGTCGCCCGCTCCCGCGGCCTCGACCCCGACCTCCCGCGCCACCTGACCCGCTCGGTGATCCTCACACCCTGACGGCGCCCGCCGGCTCCGCCCGCCGGCTCCGCCTGGCGGCGGCCTGTCCGCCGGGGTGGCGCCCCCTCTGTCGGGCGGTGACCACTGCCCTCCACCAGCGCCCGCGCGGCGCCCCCGGCACCCACCCGCAGCCCCGACGACCACCGACGCTCCCGGCACCACCCTCCCCGGAAGGACCCGCCGTGCCCCTGGTCACCACCGGCGAACTCGTCACCCGCGCCGCAGCGCACCGCCGTGCCGTCGCCGCCTTCAACGTCATCACCCTCGAACACATCGAGGCCGTCGTCGCGGGCGCCGAGTCGGTGCACGCCCCCGTGGTCCTCCAAGTCAGCGAGAACGCCGTCAAGTTCCGCTACGGACGGCTGCTCCCGCTCGCCCGGGCCGCCACCGCCGCCGCCGAACGCGCCGAGGTGCCCGTCGCGCTCCACCTCGACCACGTCCAGAGCGACGACCTGCTGCGCCAGGCGCCCGGCGCCGGATTCAGCTCGGTGATGTACGACGCGGCCCGGCTGCCGTACGCGGACAACCTCGCCGCAACCAGGGCCGCCGCCGACTGGGCGCACGCCCAAGGGCTCTGGATCGAGGCCGAGTTGGGCCAGATCGGCGGCAAGGCGGGACAGCCCGCCCTCGACGCCCACGCCCCCGGCGCCCGCACCGACCCCGCCGAGGCCCGCGCCTTCGTGGCCGACTCCGGGGTCGACGCGCTGGCCGTGGCGGTCGGCAGCGTCCACGCCATGACCACCCGCACCGCCGCCCTCGACCACGAGCGCCTCAAACGGCTCGCCGCGACCCTGGACGTCCCGCTCGTCCTGCACGGCTCCTCCGGCGTCCCCGACGCCGAACTCACCGGGGCCGTCTCCGGGGGCATCGCCAAGGTCAACATCGGCACCGCCCTCAACCTCGCGATGACCGGCGCCATCCGTACCCACCTCGCCGCGCACCCGGAGGCGGTGGACTCCCGCACCTACCTGAGCGTCGGCCGGGAAGCGATGGCGCAGGCCGTGGCCAGGCTGGTGACGCTGCTCAACCCTCCCGCCTGACCGCCTTCAGGATCACGAACTTCCGGTCCCCGGCCACCAGTTGGCAGTTGCCGAACAGACGGCGCAACTTGACGTGGTAGCCGAGGTGGCGGTTGCCGACCACCCACAGCTCGCCGCCCGGCCGCAGCACCCGCCGCGCCCCGGTGAACATCCGCCACGCGGTGGCGTCGGTCGTCGCCTGGTGCGAGTGGAACGGCGGGTTGTTCAGCACCAGGTCGACACTGCCGGACGCCACCCCGGCCAGCCCGTCGCCCACCCGGAACTCGGCGTGCCCCGGCACCCCGTTCGCCTTGTACGTCGCCTCCGCGGAGGCGACCGCCTGGAAGGACTCGTCCACGAACAGCACCTCGGCCCCGGGGTCGGCGAGCGCCACCGCCGTACCGACGACACCGTTGCCGCAGCCCAGGTCCACCACCCGCCGCGCGTCCCGGCCGGCGGCGGGCAGATGGCCGAGGAAGAAGCGCGTGCCGATGTCGAGCCGGTCCGCGCAGAACACGCCTGCGTGGTTGACGACCGTACGGCCGGAGACCGGGCCGACGCCGTCCGGCAGCGCGTAGCTGTACGGCCAGGGGTTGGCGCCCGGCCGCAGCTCGGGATCCGGGGTGGAGAAGATCAGCCGGGCCTTCTTCTCGGCGAGCGAGGTCCGGGTCGGGCCGACGATCCGTTCGAACAGCTCCAGCGTCGAGGTGTGGATCTCCTTCACCATGCCGGTACCGGCCACCACCGAGTCCGCGTGCAGGGCCGGGGCCAGCCGCCGCAACTGGTCCTCCAGCAGCGCCAGGCTCTTGGGGACCCGCACCAGCAGCACGTCGATCCGGTCCGGCGGCGGGTCCTGAGTGGTGAGCAGCCGCACGGCACCCGGCTCGACACCGGCCCGCGCCAGGTTCGCCCGGGTCGCCTCCTGGGCGAGATGGGAGTCGGTGATCTGCACCGGCCGGTGCCGCGCGAGCGCCGTGACCAGCGCGCCCCAGCGGTCGCCCACCACCACGACCGTGCCGGTCGGCGGGGTGTCCCGCTCCGCGAGGTGCTTCAGCAGGTACTCGTCGGAGGCGTCCCAGGCACGCAGCCGGTCGCGCGGATCCTCCGGGAAGCGGGACAGCGCGACCTCGCCCCACGGAGTCGTCATACGGTCGTTCATCGTGCGTCAAGGCTAGAGCCTGCCGTCAAATCCCCGCCCGCCCGAAGCCCCGCGCTGCGGGCAGGATGGAGGGATGGACGCCGAACTGTTCCCCAGGTCCCGCGCCACACCCGCGCCGGGAGCGGTGCACCTGCCGGACTGGCTCGGTCCGGACCGGCAGCGGGAACTGCTGGAAGCCTGCCGCACCTGGGCACGGCCGCCCGCGGGGCTGCGCACGGTCCGTACCCCCGGCGGCGGCACGATGACCGCCCGCCAGGTCTGCCTCGGCTGGCACTGGTACCCGTACGGCTACGCCCGCACGGTCGTCGACGGCGACGGCGCCCCCGTGAAACCGTTCCCCGACTGGCTCGGGGAACTGGGCCGGCAGGCGGTCCGGGACACCCTCGGCACCGAGCCGCCGCCGTACGACATCGCGTTGATCAACTTCTACGACGGTGACGCCCGCATGGGCATGCACCGCGACAGCGACGAGGACTCGGACGCGCCCGTGGTCTCCCTGAGCCTCGGCGACAGCTGCCTCTTCCGGTTCGGCAACACCGCGACGCGCGCCCGCCCCCACACGGACGTGGAGCTGCGCAGCGGCGACCTCTTCGTCTTCGGCGGGCCCTCCCGGCTCGCCTACCACGGCGTGCCCACGGTGTACCCGGGCACCGCCCCGCCGGAGTTGGGGCTGGCCGGGCGGTTGAACGTCACGCTGAGAGTGAGCGGCCGGTAGCCACCCGCACCTGCGGATCATGGGAGACTCGCCCTCATGAGCGGCAAGGCGGACCCCCGGCCGGCGGGGGAAGGGACCACCTCGAGGACGCGGCTGGACCGGGGACGCGGTGCGCTCGGGCCCGCGCTGGAGCTCGTGCACACCGGGCGCGCCCCCACCCGGGCCGTGCTCACCGCGGAGCTCGGCGTGACCCGGGCCACGGCGGGCGCCGTCGCCGCCGAGCTGGAGGCGCTCGGGCTGATCAGGGTCGACGCCAGGCCCGGCGCGGCGGCCGGATCGCAGGGCCGCCCCTCGCACCGGCTGGAGGTCGCCGAGGACGGACCGGTCGTCCTCGCCGCCCAGGTCCACGCCGACGGCTTCCGGGCCGCGCTGGTGGGCCTCGGCGGGCGGATCGTCGCCACCGCGCCTGGCTGCGAGGCCGTCGACGCCGACCCGGCGAAGGTCCTCGGCTCCGTCGTGGAGGCGGGCACCGAACTGCTGCGCGAGACCGGGCGGCGCTGCGTGGGCGCCGGGCTCGCGGTGCCGTCCGCGGTCGCCGAACCCGACGGCCTGGCCCTGAACCCGCTCCACCTGGCCTGGGCCGTGGGCGCGCCGGTGCGCCGGATCTTCGCCGAGTGCGTACGGCAGGCGGGCCTGACCGGACCGGCGTTCGCGGGCAACGACGTCAACCTCGCCGCCCTCGCCGAGCACCGGCACGGCGCCGGACGGGGCGCCCGGGACCTGCTGTGCGTGGCCACCGGCCACCGGGGCGTCGGCGGCGCGCTCGTGCTCGACGGGCGCCTGCACACCGGGAGTTCGGGACTGGCCCTGGAGGTCGGCCATCTCACCGTCAACCCCGAGGGCCGCCCCTGCCACTGCGGGGGCCGCGGCTGCCTGGACGTCGAGGCCGACCCGCTGGCCCTGCTCACCGCCGCGGGCCGCGACCCGGGCCCGGAGATGTCCCTGCTGCGGCAGGCCGACGAACTGATCCGGCAGCACTACGACGACCCGACCGTGCGCCGGGCCACCGAGCAGCTCATCGACCGGCTCGGTCTGGGCCTCGCGGGGCTGGTGAACATCCTCAACCCGGACCGGATCATCCTCGGCGGACTGCACCGCACCCTCCTGGACGCCGATCCGGGCCGGCTGCGCGCGGTGGTCGCCGACCGCAGCCTGTGGGGGCAGAGCGGCAGCGTGCCGATCCTCGCCTGCACCCTCGACCACAACAGCCTGGTGGGCGCCGCCGAACTGGCCTGGCAGCCCGTACTGGACGACCCCCTGGGCGTACTGACCCACGAGTAGGCGCACCGGCTCTAGGGCCGGTGAGATCGCGCTGCGTCCTCGGTCAGCAGTTGGGCGGCGAGGGTGTCGTACGCCCAGCGCTCCCATTGGGCCGGTGGCCAGCCGCGGTCGCGGGTGAGGACCAGGAAGAGCTCCGGGCTGAGGACGCCGTAGACGATGTCCGCCGCCTCCCCGGCCGGGACGGCGGCGCGCGCGCCCGGCTTGCCGGTGAGGGACCCGGCCGCCGTGGAGATCACCGTGTACCGGGGGTCGGCCTCCTGCGGCCACAACTCCCGCAGTTCCGGGTCGGACGAGGTCGCGGCGCGGACCATCTCGTTGATGGCCGCCACGCGTTCGAGTGTCCCGCGGGTGCCGACGACGAGGCCGGCCAGCGCGGCCTCGGCGGTGGGCGCGGTCAACACCTCCTGGAACCAGGGCCGTTCCATCGTCGGCACGGGTTCGTCGTCGCCGGCGATGGCGACATCGACGAGTTCCTTGAGCAGCGAGGGCTTGTTGCGGAAGACGAAGTAGATCGTCTGCACCGCCACGCCCGCCCGGTCGGCGATCTCCTGCAGCTTGGTCGCGCCGTACCCCCGCTCGACGAAGAGCGCGCCCGCCGCGTCGATGATCCGCCGCCGGGTCTCCCGGGCCTTGCTTCCCTGTTTTCCCTTGCCCTCACGCATGACTGGAGCTTATATCTAGAGGTGAACTCTAGAGCTCAACTCTAGTCATTGTCGGCGTCCTGGAGGCATACCGTGCACACGATCGCCAACCGTCAGCAGGCAGAAGCCTGGAACAGCTGGGAGGGCGTCCACTGGGCCGACCACCCCGAGCGCTACAACGGGATGATGGAGGCGTTCAACCCGCGCCTGTTCGCCGCCGCGGGCATCGCCGCCGGGGACAGGGTCCTCGACGTCGGCTGCGGCACCGGCCGGACGACGCGCCTCGCGGCGCGGCGGGCGTACGACGGAGAGGTGGTGGGGATCGACCTGTCCGCGCCCATGCTGGAACGGGCCCGGCGCGACGCGGCCGCGGACGGTCTGGACAACGTCACCTTCGAGCAGGGCGACGCACAGGTGCACCGGTTTGCCGGCCGCGGGTTCGACGTGCTCATCAGCCGCGGCGGTTTCATGTTCTTCACCGACCACGCCGCGGCCTTCACCCGGCTGAGGGAGGCGCTCGTGCCGACGGGCCGTCTCGCGTTCCTCGGCCCGCGCCCGGCGGGCCCGGACAGCGACTACGCCCGCGCGACCGCGGCACTCTCGCCGTTCCTGCGCGAGGCGTCCCCCGCCGCCCGGGGGATGGGCTCGCTCCTCGACCCCGCGCGCATCCGCGAGGTGCTCGCCGCTGGCGGGTTCACGGAGATCGAGGTGGTCCCGTTCGACGCGCCCATGACCTTCGGCGCCGACGCGGACGAAGCCGTCGACTTCCTCTTCTCGATGGGCCCCTCGCGCCACAATCTGCGGGACGTCGACCCGGCTACGGTCACCCGCGTCCGTGCCGAAGTGCACGAAGCGCTCAGGGAGTTCGAGACCGAGGACGGCGTCCGCATCCCGGGCTCGGTCTGGATCGTCACGGCGAGGCGCGAGGCCGTACCGCCGAACGGGTGAGGCGCGAGGCCCCGGCGGGGCCCCGGCCGGACCGGGGAGCAGTCGAGAGGGCTCCGCCTACTCCGGGGGAGGTATGCGCACGGCCGCTGCCCGTACGACGCCGCGGACCCCCTGTCGGGGCGAGTCTCGAAGGCGGGACCGCGGGTCGGGCCGGCCAGGCCGGGCGCAACCGGCGGGACCTTCCGAACCGACCCGGGAGACGACCGCAGATGCAGACCCTCGCGCACTTCGCCGACGGCGGGCCCGGCCCGTGGATCCTGTTCCTGCCGCTGATCTGGGGGGGCCGTCGTGGTCGGCGGCATCACGCTGCTGCGCCGCACCCTCCCACGCGGACGCGGCGGCCCCCGCAGCCGGGCCGTGGACGACCACTCGCCCATCGCGGTGCTCGGCCACCGCTTCGCCTCCGGCGAGATCGACGAGGACGAGTACTGGCGCCGGCTCTCCGTCCTCGACGAACAGTTCGGCCGCGCGGGCCGCGACGGCTCGGCATAATGCGGTCCGGTCCGGCCCGGCCCGCGCGCGCCTCACGCCCCCGGCGCGCCTGGCGGGCGTACCGAGGGCGTCCGCCTCGTACAAGGCGTCACCGCCCGGTCAGCCGACAACGGCCGACCGGGCGGGAGCGTGTTCGGGCTCGCGCAGTTCCACGCGGGCCCCGATATCCGGGAACCGGTGCTTGTCCAGCACGATCCGCCGAGGCGGACGCGCCGGCACCGTCCGGACAGGTGGAGTCGTGGGCAGGGTGAACCACACGACCTTGCCCGACTCGCCGTCCGGTCGCACGCCCCAGCTCTCGCTGAACGCGGCCACCATCGCAAGGCCCCGCCCGCAGGTGGCGAGCGGCGCGACGGCCTCGAT
This sequence comes from Streptomyces sp. NPDC000983, assembly GCF_040299205.1. Lineage (NCBI taxonomy): Bacteria > Bacillati > Actinomycetota > Actinomycetes > Kitasatosporales > Streptomycetaceae > Streptomyces > Streptomyces sp. NPDC000983. Next base: position 277,835 of record NZ_JBEPBM010000001.1, read on the forward strand.
GTCCGCCACGACCGGCAGTCGCGGGTCGCGGTCGTGCACGGAGACCGTCAGCCGGTCGAGCAGCAGCTCGATCTCCACGGTGCACGTCTTGTCGGGCCGGGCATGCTGGTGGACGTTGGTCAACAGCTCTGTCACACCGAGCGCCGCCCGGTCTATCAAGGGATCAAGATGCCAGTAGCGCAACTGCGCAGATACGATTCTGCGGACCTGGCCGATCCGCGACGGCAGGGCTTGCAGCTCCACCGTGCAGTGCCTGCTTGGGTTACTGATCACGGCTGCGACTCCCCGACGTGAGGTCCGGAAGAACACGGGATTCGGATCGATTGAGCAGGGTGCCCAGATGAACGCGACCGCCTGCTGTCATGGCCGGCGGGCTGGTTCGCAGCGTTATCGCCGGTAAACCCTGAGTGACGTGAGACCAGAGTGACCCAGGGGGTGCGTCACCGCAACTCGCCGTGCGTCAGCGGTTACGACCCGCCGCCTTTCGTACGGCCTCGATGAACCGGCGCGCCGCGGGCGGTCCGGGCTCGCCCGGCGCCGGGTCGTGGTCGCCCAGGGTCAGCAGGTACCGGTTGCCGTTGAGGTCGGCCAACGCCCGGTCGTCCGCGGCGAACCAGGGCTTCGACGCCCGGACCGCCTGCACCGGCGCGCTGTCGATCTCGGTGCCGTAGCTGGTGAGCAACTCCAGCCGGCCACCGCTGATACGGACCTGTCCGGCCCGGGTCAGCGAGCGCAGTCGCTTCCCGATCCGCACCCCCGTGGCCGTGAACTCCGGCTCCGCCATGTCGCCCCGCCCCCTCGCGCGTGTCGTGCCGGACCCCGGGCCTGCGTGGGCGGGGTCCGGCTCGTTCTCGTGATCCAGTGTGCTCCCTCGGTGCAGTCTGCCCGCACCCGGCGCCCGGCACCAGTACGTACGGCGAGGTGGACGCGCGGGGCCGGAGCACTCGTCCGAATGCGCCCCCACGAGGTCACGCCATTCGCCTCCCCAGGGTGGCCTTTGAGGCGCCCAAAGGTGTGTTTATGCAGGTGAGAAGCGTGCGGAAGGTGTCTATGATCGGGGCGTCCGGCCACGCGCGGCGTCGTCGGCGCGAAGCGTTAGGAGCCCGTCGTGAGCACCCCACAGCAGACCCGGACCGGCGCGACCCTCGATGTGGACCACACCGACCCGACCTATCGGACCTGGCTGAAAGAGGCCGTCCGCAAGGTCCAGGCCGACGCCAACCGCTCGGCCGACACCCATCTGCTCCGCTTCCCGCTGCCGGAGAAGTGGGGCATCGACCTGTACCTGAAGGACGAGTCGACCCACCCGACGGGAAGCCTCAAGCACCGCCTCGCCCGCTCCCTCTTCCTCTACGGCCTGTGCAATGGCTGGATCCGGCCGGACCGCCCGGTGATCGAGGCGTCCAGCGGCTCGACGGCGGTCTCCGAGGCGTACTTCGCGAAGCTGATCGGGGTGCCCTTCATCGCCGTGATGCCCCGCACGACGAGCGCCGAGAAGTGCCGGCTCATCGAGTTCCACGGCGGACGCTGCCACTTCGTGGACGACTCGCGCACGTTGTACGAGGAGTCCGCCCGCCTCGCGGTGGAGACCGGCGGCCACTACATGGACCAGTTCACCTACGCGGAACGGGCCACGGACTGGCGCGGGAACAACAACATCGCCGAATCCGTCTTCCGGCAGCTGGAGTTGGAGCGCTACCCCGAGCCCGCGTGGATCGTCGCCACGGCCGGCACCGGCGGCACCTCGGCCACCATCGCGCGGTACGTCCACTACATGCAGTACGACACCCGCATCTGTGTCGCCGATCCGGAGAACTCCTGCTTCTTCGAGGGCTGGACCACCGGCGATCCGGACGTCACCTGCGACTGCGGCTCGCGCATCGAGGGCATCGGCAGACCCCGGATGGAACCGAGCTTCGTGCCCGGGGCGATCGACCGCATGATGAAGGTGCCCGATGCGGCCAGCGTCGCCGCCGTGCGGGCGCTGGAGACGGCCATCGGCCGCAAGGCGGGCGGCTCGACCGGCACCGGGCTGTGGAGCGCGCTGAAGATCGTCGCCGAGATGGTGGCCGAGGGGCGCCGGGGCAGTGTGGTGACCCTGCTGTGCGACCCCGGCGACCGGTACCTCGACAAGTACTACTCCGACGCCTGGCTCGCCGAACAGGGCCTGGACGTCCGGCCCTACAGCGAGGCGATCGGGTCGCTCCTGGAGACGGGTGTCTGGCCCGCCTGACTCAGCGCGCCGAAAGCCGCCGGTCCAGCGAGGCGACCGCGCCGCGGAACGACCGGCCCAGACCGGGCCGCGCCGCCCCCAGCAGCAGCCGCACGGGCGCCGGGCCGTCCGCGGCGAACGTCCACCGCACCCGGGTGCCGGTCCCGGCCGGGTCCAGGCGCCACTCCTCCACCAGGGCGCGCAGACCCGGCGCGTTGGTGGCGTCGACCCGGTACGCGTAGACCTGGGAGGCTTCCGCGGTGAGGACCGTCTCCTGGAAGCGCACGCCCCCGCGCAGGGTGATCCGGCGCCCGCCCTCGACCGGTTCGGCGCGCGTCACGGCCGGGAACCACCCTGCCCAGCCCGGCACATCGAGGGCCAGGGAGCGGAAGACGGCTTCGGGCGGCGCGGAGATGTCACGGGTGAAGACCAGTCGCACCGGAGCGGTCCCGACGAAGTCGAGCCCCTCCGGCCGCAGTCGGCGGAGCATGGCGACCCCCCTTGCTGAACAGCCGGAGCAGCCACCCTAGTTGACGGCTCGTCAGTTGTCTGCGAGCTGCTCGGTCTCGCCCGCCACGACCAGCCGCCGCAGTTGCTCGGACACCTCGGCGCGCGCCTCGGGGTCGAGGCCGCGGTCCGTCACCAGCGTGTCCACCTGGTTGAGCGCGGCGAACGAACTCAGGCCCACCACACCCCACTTGGTGTGATCGGCGACCACCACGACCCGTCGCGCCGAGTGCACCAGCCGCCGGTTGGTCTCCGCCTCGGCGAGGTTCGGCGTCGACAGACCCGCCTCCACCGATATCCCGTGCACACCCAGGAACAGCACGTCGAAGTGGAGTGCGGCGATGGCCTGGTCGGCGACCGGGCCGACGAGCGAGTCCGAGGGGGTGCGCACCCCGCCGGTCAGCACGACCGTGGCCGCGCCCTGCCGGGGACCGGAGGTCCGCTGCGCGACATGGAAGACATCGGCCACCCGCACCGAGTTGGTGACCACCGTCAGATCGGGCACGTCCACCAGCTGATGCGCCAGCGCGTACGTCGTCGTACCGCCCGACAGCGCGATCGCCGCACCCGGGGCCACCAACTGGGCCGCGGCCCGGGCGATGTCCTCCTTGGCCGTCAGCTCCAGCCCCGACTTGGCCTCGAAGCCCGGCTCGTGGGTGCTCGCCTCGACCAGCGGCACGGCGCCGCCGTGCACCTTCTCCAGCACGCCCTGCCGGGCCAGCGCGTCGAGATCGCGTCGCACGGTCATGTCCGACACGCCGAGCTTGCGGGTGAGCTCGTTGACCCGCACCCCGCCCCGGCGGCGGACCTCGTCCAGGATCAGAGCGCGGCGCTGCTCCGCGAGGAGGTTCTGATTCTCACTCACGTACGCTCCGGTTCCCTTCGCCTCAAGCCTGCCCGCCCGCCGCGCACCCGCGCTCCGACGACGGCATCGTCCTGGATCCGGGTGCACGGATGCCCCATCCTCGCACGTCGGGGCCGAGCACGCGCCACCGACCGGCCCGTCGCGCGCATGTCACCCACACCTCGTCCGCCGCCCCTGTGTCACCCGGATCGGGGAGATTCCGTGACGAGGGGTGCGGACCGCCCCGGCGGTGGAGATCCTGGGCCCGCACGCACACAGGCCGACGGCTCGTCACGGGGGAAGGGCGAACAGTGGAGCACGCGTCAGACCGTGCCCCGGCCGCGCCGCGGCGGCCGGAGGAGGCGGACATCGCCCTGGAACTCCTGGTGCACGGCGTGGGCGGCACCACGCCCCAGGACATGCTCGGCGACCCCCGCACCGAGCGCGTCACCGGGGACGACGTGGCGGCCGTCTTCCGGCGCGCCGACGACGTCGACGCCGAGTCCCGGCCCGGGGACTACCGGGACCGCCCGGTCCCCGAGGCGTACGTGTGGTGCAACCTCACCTCCGGCAACGGCGCCCGCGCGCTGTGGCTGCTACTGCTGCCGTTCATGGTGGTCAACCTCGCCCACTGGATGCGCCCCGGCGCCCGCGGCCGCGTCCGCACGGTACGCCTCCACGGCCTCCTCGTCCGGCTCGCCGCGCTCTCCCTGACCGTGCTGCTCGTCGCCGCGGCCTGCGAGGTCGCCCTGGACCTGGCCGCCTGGCAGTGCGCCGGCACCCCGGCGTGCGCCGAACGCCACTCCTGGCTGGGCTTCCTGGCGTCCGGCTGGTGGAGCCTGCCCGGCCGCAGGCTCGCCCTCGCCGCCCTGGTCCCCCTCGCCCTCACCGGCCTGCTCTGGTACCTCTCCCACCGCACCTGGAGCGCCTACGAGTCCCAGGAGCCCCTGGGCCGTGAGCGGCCCCCCGAGGCCCTTGCGGAGCAGACCGACCGCACCGCGCTCGGCCGCCCCGGATTCTGGTACGGCCGCCGGCTGGTGGCCCGGCTGCGCGCCGCGCACACCGCAGCCGGCCTGCTGACCGTCGCCGCCGCGGCCGGCCTGCCCGCGGCCCGCTTCGACCACCGCCCGGGCGGCCCCGCCGCACTCGACGCCGCGGGCCGCCTGCTGGAGGCGTCCCTCCTCGTCGCGGCCGCCGCCGTGGTGTGGGTGGTCTGCCGCCGGGGCCGCAGCGAGCACCGCCTCGACCGGGAGCCCGACGACCGCCTGGTGCGCCTGCTGCCGCTCGCCTGCCTCCTGCTGCTCGCCGCCACCCTGGTCTACGCCGCCTGGCAGCGGCCCTGGGTGTCGCAGGGGCGCCTCCCCGGTGACGCCTCCTTCGGCGCCCTCGCCCTGGCCCAGGGCCTGCTGGTGATCGCCCTCGCCGTCATCGCCCACGTCCTGCACCGCTCCCACCCCGATCCACGGGCCGCGCTGCGCGGCCAGGGCGGGCCCGCGGTCGCCATGCTGGCCTGCGCGCTCGGCGGCGTGATGTCGGGCGGCCTCGCCCAGCGCGTCGCGGACTGGCTCGACGGCACCCGCGCCGCCATCCCCGGCCCGCCCGTCCTGCTCACCTGGCAGGCCTCCGTCATCCCACCGCTGCTCCTGCTGCTGCTCCTGCTCTGCGCGGTGCTCGCCCGGCAGACCTGGCGGCTGGCCCGCACCGAACGGGCCGCCGTGGAACGCGACTACCGGGGTGACCCCGCCGACAGCGCCCGCAGCCGCCGTATCGCCCGCACCCGCGCGATGGCCACCCTCACCGACCGCGGACCCCTCCTCGTCGGCGTCGCCTCCGCCGCCACCCTGCTCCTCGGCGCCGCCGCCCTGGCCGGCGCCCTCACCACGGACCGCACCCCGGCCGAGGCGGGCGAACCGGCGCCCGCCTTCGTGCAGGGCGCCGCCGAGACCGCCCAGGCCCTGGGATCCTGGCTGATCGGCCTCGGCTTCATACTGTTCGTCACCTGGGGCCGACGCGCCTACAAGGACCCCTCCGCCCGCCGCACCATCGGCATCCTGTGGGACGTCGGCACCTTCTGGCCGCGTGCCGCCCACCCCTTCGCCCCGCCCTGCTACGCCGAGCGCGCCGTACCCGACCTCACCTGGCGGATGGCCACCTGGACGAACGCCACCGGCGGCCGGCTCGTGCTGTCCGGCCACTCCCAGGGCAGCGTCCTCGCCGCGGCCGCCGCCTGGCAGCTGACCCCGTCCGTCCGCAAGCGGGTCGCCCTGCTCACCTACGGCTCACCCCTGGAACGCCTCTACGGCCGGTGGTTCCCCGCCCACTTCGGCCCTGCCGCGCTCAGCGCCCTCCACCACGACGTGGACCGCTGGCGCAACCTGCACCGGCCCACCGACCCGATCGGCGGCCCCGTCCGGCTGCCGGGGGAGTACGGCCCCGAGGTGGACCGGGAGGCGCTGAAGGACCCCCGGGCCCGCGGCCGCACCGCCCTGCAGCCGCTGCCCGCACCGATCCTCGGCCACTCCGACTACCAGGACGATCCGGCCTTCGCCGAGGAACGCGCCCGGCTGCTGGCCCGGCTGCGGCCGGATCTGCCCGCCCCGCGCGCTCAGGACGACTCGGGCAGGTCCTCCCCGTAGAGCAGGGTCAGATCGTCCGTGCTGGGCTCCGGGAGCTGGGCGACCCGGCCCGCGTGCCGCTCCACCATCGCCTCGAACGTCTGCCGCGCGGTACGGCCGTTGCCGAAGGCGGGACCCTTGGGGATGCCGTCGAAGTACGTCAGCAGCGCCTCGCCGGTGCCCTCCGCCAGCCGGTACTCGTGCTCCTCGGCCTGCTGCTCCACGATCCTCAGCAGCTCCCCGGCACCGTAGTCGCGGAAGGTGATGGTCCGTGAGAAACGGGAGGCCACACCGGGGTTGACGGACAGGAACCGCTCCATCTCCGCCGTGTAGCCCGCCACGATCACCACCACGGCGTCCCGGTGGTCCTCCATCAGCTTCACCAGCGTGTCGATGGCCTCCTTGCCGAAGTCCCGGCCGGAGTCCTCCGGGGAGAGCGCGTACGCCTCGTCGATGAAGAGCACCCCGCCGCGCGCCCGGTCGAACGCCTCCTGGGTGCGGATCGCCGTGGAGCCGATGTGCTCGCCGACCAGGTCGACCCGGGACACCTCGACGAGGTGGCCCTTCTCCAGCACGCCGAGCGAGGCGAGGATCTCGCCGTAGAGCCGGGCCACCGTCGTCTTGCCCGTGCCGGGGGAGCCGGTGAAGACCAGGTGCCGCTTGACGGAGGCGGCCTTCAGGCCGGCCTCCTGGCGGCGCCGCCCCACCTCGATCATGTCGGTCAGCGCCCGCACCTCGCGCTTGACGCTGTCCAGCCCCACCAGCGCGTCCAGTTCACCGAGCACGGCCTTGGAGGTGCGGGCCGGCTGGGCAGGGACCTCGGGCGCGGCCGGCGCCTCCGGTTCGGCGGCGCGGCGGGCGGGGATCGCGCCGAGCAGGCCGGGCGACCGGTCCGCCGTCTGCACGGCCGTCTCCACCGGGAGCGCGCCGCGGCTCAGGCCGCCGCTCTCGTCGCTGGTGCAGTCCTCCACCACGGGCCCGGACCCCGAGCCCGTGTCGGGACCGCCGTCGGCGAACTCGTAGCCACCGCGCGCGCAGCGCTCGGTACGGCACTTGCGCAGCGTCGTGCGGCAGCCGTCTATGACGTGGAAGCCGTAGCCCGCGCTGCCCGTGACCCGGCAGTCGAGGAAGCTGCCCCGGCCGCCCGCCGACACGTAGAACCCGGCCTCGGCCGGGGACTCGACCGTGCACCGCTCCAGGGTGGGGTCGGCGCCCTTGGTGACGATCACACCCGTCTGCACGCCGTCCAGCGCGCAGTTGGCGAGGGTGCCGCCGCTGCCGTGGTCGCGGAACCAGGCGCCGGTCGCCGCGTCCCTGATCCGGCAGTCGTCGAGTTGCGCGGTGGCACCGTCGCTGACCGAGACGGCGGTGTTGCGCACCTGCGTCAGATCGCTGTCGACGACGTCCGCCCGGGAGCCGCGGTCCAGCACGAACAGGGCGTCGGGCACGTCGTGCACCCGGCAGGAGTCCAGTACGGCGGTGGCGCCGTCGCTGACCCAGACGGCCGGGTAGTCGCCGGTGCTGTCGAAGATCTCGCACTGGTTGGCGTCCACCCGGGTGCCGGGGTCCCACACCGACAGGCCGTTGCGCCCGAACTGCCGCACGGTGGTGCGGGTCAGCGTCAGCACCGAGCGGGACCGCAGGTCGACCGCGTTCTCCGGGATGTCGTGGATGCGGCAGTCGGCGAGGGTCAGCACCGCGTCCGTGTCGAGCGTGACCCCGTCCCCCGTGGTGCGGTGCACATCGCAGTCGGTGAGGTGGGCGGTGGCCCGGCCGGTGATCTGCACACCGCTGCCCCGGACCTCGTAGATCTCGCAACCGACCGCTTCCAGCGCGGAGTTCTCACCCGTCGCCGCGAGCCCGGCACCGGAGGTGTGGTGCACCCGGCAGCGCTCCAGACGCGGGTGACCCCCGCCGCGCACGGACACACCGGACTGGCCCGCCGAGACGATCTCGCACTCCTCGAACACCCCGCCCCCGCCGTCCACCACGGCGATGCCGATCCCCGCCGGGTTGTCGACCGTGCAGCGCCGTACGGTGGGGCGCGCGCCACCGCGCACCTCTATGCCGGCGGCGGAACGCGTCACGACCCGGATGTCGGTCAGTTCGGGTGTGCCCTCCTCGACCAGGAGGGCCGGCGCGGCGGCGTCCTGGCCCTCCACGAGCAGGTCCTGCACGACGGCCGAGGCCCGCACCGTCAGCGGGACCCCGTCCGGCGGCGCGATCCGCACCGAGCCCGGGGCGCCCTCGGGGCCGCGCAGGGTCACGGGCCGCTGGACGACGAGGTTCTCCCGGTACGTACCCGGCGCGATGGTGAGGACGTCACCGTCGGCCGCGGCCTGGAGCGCCGCAGCGAGCGACGCGTACTCACCCGTGCGGCGGCGCCACCGCGATGTGCCGGAGTGCGTCACCTGGACCGTGCCCTGTGCCATGGTGTTGCTGTGCCCCCACCCTCAGTCGTGCTGCTGGCCCGTTCGCCTTCGGGGCGCGTCGGCCACTCCGGCGGCCGGCCGGCGCGGGTCGTCGCCGAGGACTCGGCCGGTCCACCGTAGCGTGCGCGCAGGTCCGGGGATGACCAGAGGCTCAAGGCGGTCAGCTGCCGGTCCCGGTCCGTCCCCAGTCCGGTCCGGCCCGCTCCCAGGCCTGGTCCCAACGGGCGTACCGGCGGCGGACCATGCGCCAGACGATCACCCTGCGGGCGCACTCGACGGCGCCGACGGCCAGCAGGGCGGCGCCGAACCCGGCCAGTACGGCATGGGTGGTCGCCGTCGCCGAGTCCAGCGGGCGGGCCGCCGCGCGGCCCTGACGGTCCGTCCAGATCCGGAAGCGGTCACCGGGCTCGGGGTCCTCGGTCCGGGTGGTCACCGGACCGTGGTGCCGGGAGCCGTCCGGCGCGGTCCAGTCGGCCAGGACGCGGGTGCGCACATCCCGGCCGGTCGCGGCGGCCTCCGGATCGGCGCTCAGCGGTGCCTTGCCCAGGACCTGGGCCACGGTGGCCGTGATCAGGTGGCGGTCGGCGCGCTGTTCACGCACCGACTCCTGGAGGCTGTCCTGCGCGAGGCCGCCGACCTCGGCGCCCACCCAGGGGGCCGCGACGAGGACGAGCAGCAGGGCCGAGAGCGCCACCCACGCCTCGGCCAGATCGGTCGCGCGGCGCAGCGGGTTGTGCCGCCAGCGCCAGAGTCCGCTCATCGCCCGCACCGTCCGGCACCCCCTTCCCCCTCCGTGCCCACCCCTCGGCGGAGCCGCTCACGCGCGGTCCCGGCCGCAGAGCGACACCACCCGCTCCCGAGGCTCTCACGAAGCGCTCGCGGAACACTCAACGGACGGGCCCGCTCCCGGGGTTCCCGGCCGGGGCCGGCCGGCGGGGATCAGGCGAGGATCCGCACCGGATCACCGACCCGGACGGTGCCGCCGGTCAGCGGCACCAGGTTCTGGCCGAAGACCAGCTTGCCGCCGATCCGCCGGTGCCGGCCGAGGCTGAACAGGGGCTCCTTGCCCCGCCCGGCGGTGTCCTGGTCGGTGGTGGTGACCACGCACCGCCCGCACATCTTGGCCACCCGGAAGGTGACGTCGCCGATGGCGACGCGCGTCCAGTCGTCCTCGGCCCAGGCGTCGGTGCCGGAGACCACGACGTTGGGCCGGAAGCGGTTCATCGGCAGCGGGCCCTCGTGCGCGTGCTCGCCCCCGGCTATCAGGGAGTTGAGCGCGTCCAAGGAGGCGGTCGTGGTGAGCAGCAGCGGATAGCCGTCCGCGAAGCTGACGGTCTCACCGGGCAGCGCGTACTCCGGGTCGACCGGACGACGGGTGGCCGGGTCGTCCATGTGTACGAGGCGGACTCGGATGCCCAGCCAGGCGGTGCACCACTCGTGCACGGCCGGGTCCTCGGCGGGGACGGCCTCGACCTTGTCCCGGAAGATCTCCACCGGCACGGTCCCGCCCCGCCGCGGCACCGGGACGGTCAGCGGCGGCGCCCCGGGCGCGGACAGCCGAAGGCCGCCGTCGGGCAGAAGCTCGGCGGCGGCCTTCGCGAGACGCGGTTGCTGGCGTTGGGTGACGACCTTTCCCCCGTCGTCGATCAGCATCCAGCGACGATCACCGGCCAGCCCCCAGGGCTCCACGACGGCCTCCCGGAGCGAGATGCCCCGGAACGCCTTGACCGGATGAACGTGGATCGACTGCAGCAGCGCATTCCCCATGGGGTCATCGTGCCAGGTGGCACGGCCCTTCCGGGAGACGGCTCAGTAGCCGCGGTACTGCTGGTTGTTGTACGGGTCCTGGTACGAGGGAGCGGCCGGGCGGGGCGCCGCGGGGCGCATCGCCTCGTACCCCATGGGAGCCGCGGGGCGCGGCTGCTGGGGCTGTGGACCGGGGTAACCGCGCGGCGCGGCGGCCTGCTGCGGGATGTACGCCGCGGGGGCCTGTTGCAGCGGGGCGGGCTGCTGCGCCTGCGGGTAGCCGTAGGAGGGCTGGGGAGCGGCCGGGAGGGCCGGCAGCGCCGACGGCAGCGCGGGCAGATGACTGCTCGGCATGTCGTAGGCGGAGGGGACCCGGATCGGGGCGATCTGCGGGGTACCGCGCTCGGCCACGAGCGAGTCGTAGATCGGGGTGTCCGGGAAGGAGGCGGAGTAGTAGCCGCCGCCATAGGTGGAGCGGGGGGAGGTCATGGCCATAAGTTAAGCCCACGATGTGCTGGTTGGGGAGACCGATAAGAGGGTTGTTTTCCGCGTCGACGGTGACCCGGGATCGCCAATGCGAGCGAACTTGGCAAAAAAGGGCATCGATCGGCGTTGGGATCGTGTAAATGCCGAGTTCCGCAGGGGTTACCGGCGGTTGGCCAGCGATCTTCGTGCCCTCTCCTGGGAGATCCGCGTACCTGGGGAATAGGTTGACCCTGTACTGCGGAACCGAATGGACTTGCCGGGCACGACCTGGCGCGCCGACACGTGATGGGGGCGGACATGTCAATGCCGAAAGGGTCGAATGTTCCAGTGCCGACGACGGCTCTTCGCGTCGAATTGGGCTGGCGTTCCGGACCGGGGGTGCCCGACGCGGACGCCTCGGCGCTGCTGCTCGTAGGCGGCAAGGTCCGCTCCGACGCGGACTTCGTCTTCTACAACCAGCCGGCGCACGGCTCCGGCGCGGTCCGGCACGAGGGCAAGCAGGTCGTCGGCGGCCAGGTGACCGACACGCTGCTGGTCGACCTCGCGCGCGTGGAGCCCGCCATCGAGACCGTCATCCTGGCCGCCTCCTCCGACGGCGGCGCCTTCGGACAGGTCCCCGGGCTCGGCATCGAGGTCAAGGACGCGCAGGGCACCTCCGTCGCCCGCTTCGACGCGACCGGGGCCACCGTGGAGACCGCGTTCGTGCTCGGCGAGTTCTACCGCCGCCAGGGCGCCTGGAAGTTCCGCGCCGTGGGCCAGGGCTACAGCAGCGGCCTGGAGGGCCTCGCCACCGACTACGGCATCAGCGTCGACGAGCCGCAGCAGGCGCCCCCGGCGCCGGCCCCGCAGGCCCCCGCTCCGACGCCCGCCGCCCCCACGGCCACGCTGCCGCCCCCGCCCGCGATGCCGCCCACCGCCCCGCCCCCGGCCGCCCCGGTCAGTCTCAGCAAGGTGACGCTCACCAAGGCCGCCCCCGCGGTCTCCCTGACCAAGCAGGGAGGCACCTCGGGCGCCCTGCGGGTCAACCTCAACTGGGAGGTCCGCAAGCAGTTCTCGGGCTGGGCCAGCAAACTGGGCCGCCCGGTCGCCATGCACAACGACCTCGACCTCGACCTGTGCGCCCTGTACGAGCTGGTCGACGGCAGCAAGGGCGTCATCCAGGCGCTCGGCAACGCCTTCGGCGCCCTGCACCAGCCGCCGTTCATCCACCTCGACGGCGACGACCGCACCGGGGCCGTCTCCAGCGGCGAGAACCTCACCGTGAACCTCGACTACCAGCGGGCCTTCCGGCGGATCCTCGTCTTCGTCACCATCTACGAGGGCGCGCGCTCCTTCGCCGACCTGCACGCCACGGTCACCCTCACCCCGCAGTTCGGCGCCCCGGTCGACTTCTCCCTCGACGAGTGCACCGTCCCCTCCACGGTGTGCGCGCTAGCCCTGATCACCAACACCGGCGACGACCTCGTAGTCCAGCGCGAGGCCCGCTACCTGGTGCCGGAGCGCGGGGTCAGCCCGCAGCGGACGGTCGACTACGCGTACGGCTGGGGCATGAACTGGACCCCCGGCCGCAAGTAGTCAGCCCTCGTCGGGCACCGCGTCCGGACGTGCGTAGGTGCGGCCCTTCCAGGCCGCGCCGCGCCCCCGGTAGTGCTGCACCGCGGAGTCGACCGTCATCAGCAGATAGAGGAACGCGGTGAACGGCAGCAGCGGAGCGAGCCACGGCGACAGCCGGTAGTAACGGAGCATCGGCACATACGTACCGGCCATCACCAGCCACGCGAGCCCGCCGAGGAGCGCGGCCCCCGGATCCCCGCCGAACGCGCCCGCCACCAGCGCGACGGGCGGCACCAGATAGACGAGCACGAGCCCGGCGACCGTGCCCGCGAGCAGCAGCGGGTTGTGGCGCAACTGGGCGTAGGCGCTGCGGGAGACCATCCGCCACAGGTCGCCCAGGCGCGGATACGGCCGCACGCTGTCCACCCGGTCGGCGAGACCGAGCCAGATGTGCCCGCCGCCGCCCTTCACCGCCCGCGCGAGCGCCACGTCGTCGATCACCGCGTGCCGGATCGCGTCCGGGATCCGGGCCCGCTCGGCCGCGTCCGCGCGCAGCAGGACACAACCGCCCGCCGCGGCCGCCGTACGCGTCCCCTTCCGGCCGATCCGGCGGAAGGGGTACAGCTGGGCGAAGAAGTAGACGAAGGCCGGCACCACCAGGCGCTCCCACAGGCTCTCCACCCGCAGCCGCGCCATCAGCGAGACCGCGTCGAAGCCGCCCGTCCCGGCCGCCGCGACGAGCCGGCGGAGACTGTCGGGCGCGTGCGCGATGTCGGCGTCCGTCAGCAGCAGGTACTCCGGCTCTCGTGCGCGTGCCAGCGCGATCCCGTGGCGCACCGCCCACAGCTTGCCGGTCCAGCCCGCCGGCGGTTCGCCCGGCGAGTCCACCGTCAGCGGCAGCCCGCCGTACCGCTCGGCGAGGTCCAGGGCCAGCCGCCCGGTGCCGTCGGAGCTGCCGTCGTCGACCAGGAAGACCTCCGCCCGCCCCGGATAGTCCTGCGCCAGCAGGGAGGGCAGGCTGTCGGGCAGCACCGCCGCCTCGTCGCGCGCCGGTACGACCACCCCGACCGAGGGCCACACCCGCGGTTCCCGGCGGTCGGGGAGCCGGACGTCGGTGCGCCAGAAGAAGCCCTGGCACAGGAGCAGCCACAGCCAGGCGGCGAGTGATCCGGCGGCGGTCCACACGAAGGCGCTCACCCGCGCAGTCTGCCCCACGGCGGCGGCCCGGAAGAGGCCATCGACTATCGTGGCCGGGTGAAGATCGCGCTGATGGACTCCGGAATCGGTCTGCTCGCGGCCACCGCCGCGGTACGGCGGCTGCGGCCCGACGCCGATCTCGTCCTCTCCCTGGACCCGGACGGCATGCCCTGGGGCCCGCGCACCCCCGAGGACCTCACCCGGCGGGCGCTCGCCGTCGCCGAGGCCGCCGCCGCCCACCGGCCCGACACCCTGATCGTCGGCTGCAACACCGCGACCGTGCACGCCCTGCCCGCCCTACGCGCCCGGCTGGAGCCGGGGATCCCGGTGATCGGCACCGTCCCCGCGATCAAGCCCGCCGCGGCCGGCGGCGGACCTGTCGCCATCTGGGCCACCCCCGCCACCACCTGCAGCGCCTACCAGCGCGACCTCATCGAGAACTTCGCCGGCGGCGTCCGGGTGACCGAGGTGCCCTGCCACGGGCTCGCCGAAGCCGTCGAGCACGCGGACCGGGACGCCGTCGCCACCGCGATCGCCGCGGCCGCCGCCCTGACCCCCGACGACGTGACGACCGTCGTCCTCGGCTGCACCCACTACGAACTCGTCGCCGAGGACATCCGGACCGCCGTGCAGCGCCCCGGCCGCCCGCCGCTCGTCCTGCACGGCTCCGCCGGGGCGGTCGCCGCGCAGGCCCTGCGCCGGATCGGGCAGCCACCCGCCCCCGACGCCGCCGCGACCGGCACCCTGACGGTCCTGCTCAGCGGACGCCAGGGCGCCGCCCTGCCCGACCCCGCCCTGTCCTACGCGGAAGGCCGGCTCCTCCGGGCGGTCACCCCCGCCCGCTGACCGGCGGTGGCCGGAACGACCCCCGGGCGGCCCAGTCACCCTCCGCCACGAGGTACCCGCGCAGCGAAACCTGAGTAACCTCATTGGCATGAGGGACCACCCCCAGGGCGGGCACCCGCCGCACCCCGAGGTCTGGACCGGACGTGCCACCAACCGGGTCCAGTGGCTGCTGGCGCTGGCCGGCGCCGCCTGTATGGCGCTCGGCGTGGAACTGGCCGTCGACTCGGCCTGGACCTCCGGCGTCGCCCCGCTCGCGATGGCCGTCGTCGGCTGCATCGCCGCCGGCCTGCTGGTGCTGTTCGGCACCCTGGCGTTCGTGCACGTCGCGCTGAGGGTGGACACGGAGTCCCTGGAAGTGCGCTGCGGCCACATGGGCGTGCCACGTCGCCGCATCCCGCTGTCGCAGGTGGTGGGCGCCGAGTTCGTGCCGATGGTGACCCCGCGCCACTGGGGCGGCTGGGGCTACCGCTGGCGGCCCGAGAAGGGCACCGCGGTCGTCGTCCGGCGCGGCGAGGGCGTGGTGCTCAGACTGTGGGACGGCCATACGTTCACCGTGACGGTCGACGACGCCGAGGCCGCCGTACGGGTCATCAGGGCCCGGCTCACGGGGGTACCCGACCCCCTGCTGTGACCTCTCACCTCACACCGGGCTGTGCGGGCGGGTCGCGGGGGCGGGTGACGGTTCGGGCAGCGGGCGGGCGGTGGCCAGTCCGGCCAGCAGTCCCGCGCCCACCGACACCGTGGTGAAGCTGAGCGCGTTGCCGATCGCGGCGATCGCCGCGAGACCGGTCAGGGCCGCGCCGGCGGTGAGCACCACCGGCGTCGGGCGCGGCGCGCGCCAGAGCGCGAACAGCACCCAGCAGAACGCCGCCGCCAGCAGGACCAGTCCGACCACGCCCTGTTCGGCGGCCTGCTGCAAGGGCGCCGAGTGCGGTTTGCCGTCGGACAGCAGGGTGCCGGTGGCCGTGGTGCTCAGCTCGCCGAAGCGTCCCGGGCCGACCCCCAGGGCCGGATCCCGCTCGGCCAGCGTCAGGGCGTCGTGCCACAGGTCCAGCCGGTGCCCGGTGAGTCGGCCCTCCAGCGAGCCGGACAGCCCGTCCGGCACCCTTCTGTCGGCGACCGCCCAGGTCAGTGCGGTGACGGCGGCCGTGGTCAGTGCGAGTCCGGCGATGCCTAGGCCCCGGTGGGGCATCCGGCCGGCGGCGAGCGAGCAGAGCAGCACCGCGGAACAGGCGAGCAGGCCGCTGGTGGACCCGAGCACCGCGGCGGTCACCGTGGCCCCGACGGCCAACAGGCCCAGGGCGAGCCGCGGGGCGCGCGCCTTCGCGGCCCAGGCCGCGCAGCAGGCGGCGCCGGTGGCGAGGGTGAGCAGGGCCGCCGTGGCGCCGGCGTGGCCGAGCGGGGGCACGATGGCGGGGTCCGGGCCGAGCCGGGGGAGCGTGATCGCCAGGGCCACTCCGGCGAGCGCCGCGGCACAGGGCGCGGCGACCGGCAGCAGCGCTCCGCCGATCCGGCCCGCCGCGTAACCGGCGGCGACCGCCAGGATCGCGAGCAGGACGCCCTCGGGCCGGCCCTCCCGCACGGCGGCCGTGATCAGGGACCAGGCGGCACAGGCGCCGAGCACCACGACACCCGCTGCGTCAGAAACGTTTCGTCTCTCTTTGACCTCTCCGGCGTTCCCGGCCGCAGACGTCATCCCCGTGGCACCCACCCGACCCCCGCAATCCGGTCGCCCCCGGCCCGTGACCAGCCCCGCGTCACGGCCCTGACCGGCTCGTTCGACACTTGCTCCGGCACACCGTAACGGCTGATGGGCGTTTTGTGGACGTCCTGTGCGCGAGCGATGCCGCACACCCGCGCCGGCCGGGCCGGGCCCGGCGGACCGCGCTGTCGGCGCCCGGGCTGGCCGCCGTACACTCCCCGAGTGACCGTCACCGCAACTTCCGTGGACGGGTCGGACCAGGTGAACCCCCTCGCGCCCGCCCCTCGCCGGGCGTGGCTCGCCCGCCTGCTGCCCGCCCTCGCCGCGGCACTCCTCGGAGTGCTGCTCTACGTCAGCTTCCCGCCGCGCACCCTGTGGTGGCTGGCGGTGCCCGCCTTCGCCGGCTTCGGCTGGCTGCTGCGCGGCCGCGGCTGGAAGGCGGGTCTCGGTCTCGGTTACCTCTTCGGCCTGGGCTTCCTGCTGCCGCTGCTGGTGTGGACCGGCGTGGAGGTGGGCCCGGGCCCCTGGCTCGCGCTCGTCGTCATCGAGGCGGTCTTCGTCGCCCTGGTCGGCGCGGGAGTGGCCGCGGTCTCGCGGCTGCCCGGCTGGCCCCTGTGGGCCGCGGCCCTGTGGGTGGCCGGCGAGGCGGCCCGCGCGCGCGTGCCGTTCAGCGGATTCCCCTGGGGCAAGATCGCCTTCGGCCAGGCCGACGGCGTCTTCCTGCCGCTCGCCGCGGTGGGCGGCACCCCGGTACTCGGCTTCGCGGTCGTCCTGTGCGGCTTCGGCCTGTACGAGGCCGTCCGGCTCGGCGTCGAACTGCGGCGCACCGGCGCCGTCCGCCGGTCCGCGGCCGCCGTGGCCCTGCTCAGCCTGGCCGCCCCCGTCGCCGGGGCGCTGGCCGCCCGTCCGCTGGTCAGCGACAAGGCCGAGGACGGCACCGTCACCGTGGCGGTCATCCAGGGCAACGTCCCGCGCGCGGGGCTCGACTTCAACTCCCAGCGCCGGGCCGTCCTCGACTACCACGCGCGGGAAACAGTGAGGCTGGCCGGCGAGATCCGGGCCGGCAAGGTCGACAGGCCGGACTTCGTCCTGTGGCCGGAGAACTCCTCCGACATCGACCCCTTCGCCAACGCCGACGCGCGCGAGGTCATCGACGAGGCCGCCAAGGCCGTCGGCGTGCCGATCTCCGTCGGCGGCGTGGTGAAGCGGGACGGGAAGCTGCTCAACGAGCAGATCCTGTGGGACCCGGTGAAGGGCCCGCTGCAGACCTACGACAAGCGGCAGATCCAGCCCTTCGGCGAGTACCTGCCACTGCGGTCGCTGATCGGGTCGATCAACTCCGAGTGGACGTCGATGGTCCGCCAGGACTTCAGCCGGGGCGAGCGGCCCGGCGTCTTCGACATCGGCGGCACCGAGGTGGGCCTCGCCACCTGCTATGAGGCCGCGTTCGACTGGGCCGTGCGCGACACCGTCACCCACGGCGCGCAGATGATCTCCGTGCCCAGCAACAACGCCACCTTCGACCGCAGCGAGATGACCTACCAGCAGCTCGCCATGTCCCGGGTCCGTGCGGTCGAGCACAGCCGCACCGTCACGGTGCCGGTCACCAGCGGCGTCAGCGCGATCATCATGCCGGACGGGACGATCACCCAGAAGACCGGCATGTTCGTCGCCGACTCGCTGGTGCAGAAGGTGCCCCTGCGCTCCTCCGAGACGCCCGCGACGAAGCTCGGCATCCTGCCCGAGATGGTCCTGGTGCTGATCGCCGCGGGCGGACTGGGCTGGGCGATCGGCGCCGGAGTGCGCGGGCGACGCGCCGGTGACGTGTAGCCGTCCGCCTCTCGTACGCCGCCGGGACGGGCGGCGGGCGGCCGGGGCCGCCCGTTAGGGTCGATGTCATGGGTACTCCTGACTTCATCCGCACCCTCCGGGCCGACGCCGGTCACCAGATGCTCTGGCTGCCCGGTGTCAGCGCCGTAGTCCTCGACGACGCGGGCCGGGTCCTGCTCGGACAGCGCGCCGACAACCGGCAGTGGGCGGTGATCTCCGGGATTCCGGACCCGGGCGAGCAGCCCGCGGACTGCGCCGTGCGGGAGGTGTACGAGGAGACGGGCGTGCACTGTGTGCCCGAGCGGATCGTGCTCGTGCGGTCCGGCAAGGAGGTCACCTTCGACAACGGTGACATCTGCCGGTTCATGGACGTCTGCTTCCGCTGCCGGGCGGTCGGCGGCGAGGCCCGGGTCAACGACGACGAGTCCCTGCAGGTCGGCTGGTTCGACGTGGACGCCCTGCCCCCGCTGAGCGAGTACCAGCTCTTCCGGATCAAACAAGCCCTGTCCGACGAACCCACATGGTTCGAAACCACGACTTCCGACTGAAGTATGGGTTCTGACCACATGGGGTGGTGGGGGAGCGCTGCCTAGGGTCTGGGCATGACCCCGCCCCACGCCCTCCCGGCACCCCCCGCCCCCTCCCTCGACCTCGGGGGCCGCACCGCGCTCGTCACCGGCGCCGCCGGCGGCATTGGCCGAGCCTGCGCGCTGCGGCTCGCGGCCGCCGGGGCCAAGGTCAGAGCGGTCGACCGGGACGCGGCGGGTCTGGAGGCCCTCGCCGAGCAGGGCCGGGGCCTGGCCGGAACCGTGGAGCCGCACCCCCTGGACCTCACCGACCTGGACGCTGCCGAACACGCGGCGGCGGGCACCGACGTCCTGGTCAACAACGCCGGACTGCAACTGGTCCGGCCGCTGGAGGAATTCCCGCCCGACGTCTTCCACACGGTGCTCACCGTGATGCTGGAGGCGCCGTTCCGGCTCATCCGCGGCGCCCTGCCCCACATGTACGGCCAGGGCTGGGGCCGGATCGTCAACGTGTCCTCCGTGCACGGCCTGCGCGCCTCCGCCTACAAGTCGGCCTACGTCGCCGCCAAACACGGTCTTGAGGGTTTGTCCAAGACGGCGGCCCTGGAGGGCGCACCCCACGGTGTCACCTCGAACTGTGTGTGCCCGGCCTATGTGCGCACCCCTCTGGTCGAGAAGCAGATCACCGACCAGGCCCGGGCGCACGGCATTCCCGAGGAGCGCGTCCTGAGCGAGGTCATGCTCCAGGACAGCGCGCTGAAGCGGCTCATCGAACCGGACGAGGTCGCCGAGGCCGTCGCGTATCTGTGCAGTCCACCGGCGTCCTTCGTGACCGGCACGTCGCTCGTCCTGGACGGCGGGTGGACCGCGCACTGAGCCGGTCGTCGCCGTGGGTTGTCCACAGGGCCGACCGGGCGACCCTCCGATGGGGAATCCTGTGAGCATGTCCCGCGATCACGTGCAGTCCGCAGAGCGCTCCACCGGCCCCGCGCCGGGCGGCGACGCCGAGACGCCGTTCCTGGAGCTGCTGGCCAGGGGCGCCCCGGCCGACGCCTACGAGCGGCCCCTGCTGCACGCCCGTGCCCAGGGACGGTCCGCCGAGCGGATCGCCGCGCTGGAGGCGGCGAAGCTGACGGCCCTGCGCGTCCGCTCGGAACTGGAGGGCCGGCGGCGGCGCGAGGCCGAACTCTCCGCGCTCTTCGAGACCGCCCACGACCTGGCCGGACTGCGGGACCTGGACGCCGTCCTCCAGGCGATCGTGCAGCGCGCACGCTCCCTGCTCGGCACCGACGTGGCCTACCTCAGCCTGAACGACACCGAGCGCGGCGACACCTACATGCGGGTGACCGAGGGCTCGGTCGCCGCCCGCTTCCAGCAACTGCGCCTCGGCATGGGGGAGGGGCTCGGCGGACTCGTCGCCCAGACGGCCCGCCCCTACGTCACCGACGACTACTTCCAGGACGAGCGGTTCCGGCACACCCTCAGCATCGACTCCGGGGTGCGCGACGAGGGCCTGGTGGCCATCTGCGGGGTGCCGCTGATGCTGGGGCACCATGTGATCGGCGTGCTGTTCGCGGCGGACCGGCGGGCCCGGGTCTTCGAACGGGAGCAGATCGCCCTGCTCGGCTCCTTCGCCGCGCTGGCCGCGGCCGCCATCGACACCGCCAACCTGCTCACCGAGACCCGCTCGGCCCTCGCCGACCTGGAGCGGGCCAACGAGATCATCGGGGACCGCAGCGCCGTCATCGAGCGGGCCTCCGACGTCCACGACCGGCTCGCCGAACTGGTCCTGCGCGGCGGCGGCGTGCACGACGTGGCCGCCGCCGTCTCCGAAGTGCTCGACGGCACCGTCGAGTTCACCGAGCACGCCCCCGCCCGCGCCCTGGAGACCTCCCGCAACGAGGGCCACGCCGTACGGCACCAGGACGACTGGATCGCGGCCGTCGCCGCCGGCGGCGAACTGCTCGGCGCGCTCGTGCTCCGCGGCCACCCCGGCCTCGACCCCGTCGACCAGCGCACCCTGGAGCGCGCCGCCATGGTCACCTCGCTGCTGCTGCTCGCCCGGCGCTCCGCCGCCGAGGCCGAACAACGGGTCCGCGGCGAACTGCTGGACGATCTGCTGGACGGCCGCGACCGCGACCCCCGGCTGCTGCGGGAGCGCGCGGCCCGGCTCGACGCCGACCTCGACGCCGTCCATGTGGTGCTCGCCGCCCGCCTGGAGGGCCGCGGGGCCGACGCCGACCAGGAGGCGGCCGCCCGCCGTCGGCTGTGGTCGGCGGCGTCCCACCTCGCCGCCACCCGGCACGGCCTGGCCGCGGCCCGCCAGGGCGGCACGGTCCTGCTGCTGCCCCTGGAGGGCGACGACACCGCGACCGCCCTGGCCCGCCGCACCGCCCGCCAGCTCGGCGCCGCCGTCCGCGAGACGGTCACCGTCGGCGCCTCCGCCCCCGTCGAGGACCTCGCCACCTACCCGGACGCGGTGGCCGCCGCCTACGAGGAGGGCGGCCGCTGTCTGGAGGCGCTGCGGCTGCTCGGCCGGGCCGGAGACGGCGCGGCCGCTGAGGACTTCGGATTCGTCGGCCTGCTGCTGGCCGGCGACCGGGACATCGCGGGCTTCGTCGACCGCACCATCGGCGCGGTCGTCACCTACGACGAACGGCGCGGCACCGACCTGGTCCGCACCCTCGACGCCTACTTCGCCTGCGGGATGAGCCCCGCCCGCACCAAGGACGAGCTGCACGTCCATGTGAACACCGTCGCCCAGCGCCTGGAACGCGTCGGCCGCCTCCTCGGCGACGACTGGCAGAACCCCGCCCGCGCCCTGGAGATCCAGATGGCGCTGCGCCTGCACCGGCTGGCGGGTTGAGGCCGCTCCGGCCGGCCTGGGGAGCAACGGCGGCGGGCCCCACCCGCCTCGGAGGGCGGGCGGAGCCCGGTGCGGAGCGGATCGGCGGCCTCAGCGGACCACGGTCTCAGCGGACCACGGTCTCAGCGGACCACGGCCTCACCGGACCACGGCCTCACCGGACCGCGGCCGGGTCCGGGGTCTCCTGCTCGGAGGAGGTCGCCCCGATCCGCGCCAGGTCACGGTGGCGGGTCTCACGCGCCGCCAGCAGCGCGACCAGGGTGATGGCCACCGCGGCCAGCAGATACAGCGAGACCAGGGTCGAGCCGCCCGACTCCGCCAGCAGCGCCGTGGCGATGAGCGGCGCCGGGGCGCCCGCCGCGACGGAGGCGAACTGCGCGCCCATCGAGGCGCCCGAGTAGCGCATCCGCGTCGCGAACATCTCGGTGAAGAAGGCCGCCTGCGGCGCGTACATCGCACCGTGGAAGACCAGACCCACCGTCACCGCCAGGATCAGCAGCCCGAAGCTCTCGGTGTCGACCAGAGCGAAGAACGGGAACGCCCAGGCGCCGATGCCGAGCGCACCCACCAGGTAGACCGGGCGCCGGCCGATCCGGTCGGACAGCGCGCCCCAGGCCGGGATCACCGCGAAGTGGATCGCGGAGGCGATCAGGACCGCGTTCAGCGCCGTCTGCTTGGACAGACCGGTGTGCTCGACGGCGTAGACCAGGATGAAGGCCGTGATCACGTAGTAGGAGATGTTCTCGGCCATCCGCGCGCCCATCGCGACGAGCACGTCCTTCCAGTGGTGCCGCAACACGGCCACCAGCGGCATCTTCTCGGCGACGTCCTCCGCCCGGCGCGCCTCGGCGTGCGCCAGCGCCGCCTTGAACACCGGCGACTCGTCGACCGAGAGCCGGATCCACATCCCGACGACCACCAGCAGCCCGGAGAGCAGGAACGGTATCCGCCAGCCCCAGGACTCGAACTGACCCTCGCTCAGCAGTGCCGTCAGAGCGGCCAGGACACCGGTGGCGAGGAGCTGCCCGGCCGGCGCGCCGGTCTGCGGCCACGACGCCCAGAAGCCGCGCCGTCGCGCGTCCCCGTGCTCGGAGACCAGCAGGACCGCGCCGCCCCACTCGCCGCCGAGGGCGAAGCCCTGGACGAGCCGCAGCACGGTCAGCAGGACCGGCGCGGCGCTGCCGATGGTCTCGTGGGTGGGCAGCAGACCGATGGCGAAGGTGGCACCGCCCATCAGCAACAGGCTCAGGACCAGCAGCTTCTTGCGCCCGAGGCGGTCGCCGTAGTGACCGAAGACCAGGGCGCCGATGGGGCGGGCGGCGAATCCGACGGCGTAGGTGAGGAAGGAGAGCAGGGTGCCGACGAGGGGGTCGGAGTCGGGGAAGAAGAGGGTGTTGAAGACCAGTGCGGCGGCGGCACCGTAGAGGAAGAAGTCGTACCACTCGATGGTCGTGCCGATGAGGCTGGCGGCGACGATGCGCTTGAGATTGTTCGGCGTCGGGGGAGCGGATGCTGCTGCGGCCATGTGCGCCACTTCCTCGTGTGCGGTGGGGACGGGTGGGTGTCGGCACACCGTAGAAACCCCCAGGTGGGGCGCACATGTGGTGGAGCAACATAGTTTCGGGCGTAGTTATGCGCGTGGGCACCATGAGGGTGGGGAGGTGTGGTCTCGGGTGCCATGACGAGGGGGCGGGCCTGTGGAGTCGGGCACCATGCCCAGGGCCCTTCAGGGCTCAGGCCCGGCGTCCCCATGCCAGCAGCATGCCCGGCGCCAGTTCGGCGAGGTGCGGGGAGTCCAGTTGGGCCAGGGCCTCGTCCACCGTGGCGGGGTCCAGCCGGCCGGGCGCCTCCAGTTCGGGGCGCATCCGCCGCCAGGTCCCCGACCAGAACCGGGCCAGTGGGCCGCCCGGGGTCAGGGGCGGGCAGTACGCCTCCGCGGCCACCTCCGCCAGGCCCTCCTCCCGCAGGAAGCGCGGGTAGGCCGGGACGTGCGTGATGTCGGTGCCGATCGTCTCGCGCAGCGCCTCCCACATGGCGTCCATGGTCCGCCGGTACGCGCGGGAGGCGTCGAGGCGGTCGGGCAGTTCCACGGCGTCGCCGAGCAGGATCCGGCCGCCCGGATTGAGCAGGCCCGCCAGCCGGGAGACGACACGGCGCCGCTCGGGCAGGTGCATCAGCACGAAACGGGCGTGGACCAGGTCGAAGGTGCCCAGGTCCAGGCTCCCGTCGGTGAGGTCGGCGGTGACCACCCGCAGCCCGGGCTCGTCCCCGCCGCGCTCCAGCGCCCCGGTGTCCCGGTCCAGCGCGACGACCTCGTCGACGCCCGCCTCCCGCAGCAGCCAGCGGGCCACCGTGCCCGTACCCGCACCCACCTCCAGACAGCGCAGGCCGGGCCCGGCCCCCAGCGCCCGGAGGCGGTGGGTCGTGACGGGGTCGTAGACCACCGCGGCGTCGTCGATCCGCTCCGCCTCCCGCGGGTGCGCGGCCTCGAACAGGCTCTCCCCGTAGCGCCCGAGGGCCGTGTCCTGACCGTCGGGACCGGAGGGGGGCGTCATCGTCGTTCTCCCGGCATGGTCCGACGCTACGGCCGGGACCGGGGCGCGGCCATCCGGGACGGCCGCGCCGGTCGCGGCGCGGGCGGGTCGGGACCGACGCGCGGCCGACTCGGCGACCCGCCCGAGGGACTCGCCCAGGGAGCCGGCCGGGGAGCCGCCCGGGGACCGATCGAGTGGACTCGCCCCAACAGGGCCCACGGCGCGGACCGCCACCGCGCGCCCGGATGGTGATGTTGCCCTCTGCGACCCCCCTGACCCGGAAGAGGCGCCCCGTCATGCGACGCACCCCCTCACGCCGTCCGTTCGCCGCGGCCCTGCTCGTGGCATCCGTGCTCGTCCCGGTGTCGGTGGTTCCCGCCACCGCCGTGCCGGCCGCGGCGGCACCCGCACGGCACGGCACCGACGACTGCCCCGAACACGGAAAAGGGCACGGACACGGTCACGGGCTCGGACCCGAGCTGACCGCGCGGCTGGACAAGGCCATCGAGGACGTCCGCCGGGAGGCCGGCATCCCCGGCGCCGTCGTCGGCCTGTGGATGCCGGGCAAGGGCAGCTACGTCCGCGCGACCGGAGTGGCCGACACCGCCACCGGCCGACCGATGACCCGCGACATGTACGTGCGGATCGGCAGCGAGACCAAGACCTTCACGGTCACCGCGCTCCTCGAACTCGTCGACGCGGGCCGCGTCGGCCTCGACGACCCGATCGCCGACTACGTCGACGGCGTGCCGGGCGGCTCCGGCATCACCCTGCGGAACCTGGCCGAGATGCGCAGCGGCCTCTACCCGTACACCTTCGACCCCGACTTCCAGCACGACCTGCTGAGCGACCCGAGCCGCTCGTTCACCCCCGAGGAACTCCTCGCCTACGGCTACCAGCACGCCAACACCGCCGACCCGGGCGAGGAGTTCCAGTACTCCAACACCAACCTCGTCCTCCTCGGCCTGGTGATCGAGAAGGTCAGCGGCCGCCCGCTCGCCGAGTTCATCCACCGGCGGGTGCTGCGCCCGGCCGGGCTGCGCCACACCCTGTTCCCGGGCGACGCCACCTTCCCGGAGCCGCACCCGCGCGGCTACACCGACCAGACGCTGACCGGCGAGACCACCGACGCCACGGACTGGAACCCCAGCTGGGCCTGGGCGGCCGGGGCCATGATCTCCGACCTGCACGACCTGCGGAGCTGGGCGAAGACCGTCGCCACCGGCACCCTGCTGAGCCCGCGGACCCAGGCGGAACGCCTCAAGACGCTGCCCACCGGCATCCCCGGCACCCGCTACGGCCTCGGCATCTTCGAGACCGGCGGCTGGATCGGGCACAACGGCTCCATCCCCGGCTACGAGACGGTCACCGTCTACCTCCCCGAGGAGAAGGCCACCCTGGTGGTCATGATCAACACGGATATCACCGTCGACGGCCAGGAGCCGTCCTCCCTGCTCGCCCGCGCGGTCACCGAGATCGCCACCCCGGACCACGTCTACGACCGTCCGTTCCCGCAGAACTAGCGGGTCCCTTCCCGAAGTGGCGTGCCGGCCCCGGCGGTTCAGGGCGGGCACGCCCCTCCCCCCACGCGGGGGACCGATGTCCTGGGGGCACCCATGCGGCTCTTCGACGACGCCCTGTTCCAGATGTTCGCCGAGCGGGCGCTGACCACCATCACCGGTGGCGGCGCGGAATGGGGCGAGTGCGCCCTGACCGCCCAGCGGATCTTCGAGAGGGACGCCGACAGCTGGTACGAGGAATGGGCCGCGACCGCGGCGATGGTGGAGGGCTGGGCCGAGGAGAGTGCCGCGGCCGGGCACCCGGTCAGCGCCCGGGAGGCGTTCCTGCGGGCCTCCACCTACCACCGGATCTCCTACTACCCGCTCTTCGGCGCCCCCGTGGACCCCCGGCTCGCCGAGGCGGCCGCGCGGGAACGCGCGTGCTTCGCGCGGTTCGCCGAGGCAGGCGATCCACCGCTCGTCCCGGTCCGGGTGCCCTACGAGGGCACCTTCCTGGACGGCTACCTGTGCCCCGCGACCGGACCCGCCGCCGACCGCGGCCCCCGCCCCACCGTCGTCGCCGTCAACGGCTACGACTCCAACGTCCACGAGATGTACTGGGCGCACGCCCTGCCCGCCGTCCGGCGGGGCTACCACTGTCTGCTGGTCGACGGCCCCGGACAGGGCCTGGCCCTGGTCGGACAGGGCCTGACGATGCGCCCGGACTGGGAGAACGTGCTGCGCCCGGTCATCGACCACGCCGTGACGCTGCCCGGAGTGGACCCCGGCCGCATCGCGGTGATCGGCTGGAGCCTCGGCGGCTTCCTGGCCCCGCGCGGGGTGAGCGGCGACCCGCGCGTGGCCGCCCTGGTCGCCGACCCCGGCCAGTGGGACCAGCTGGAGAACATCCGCGAGATCCTCCCCCTGCCCCGCGAGCTGAAGGACCGGCTCCCCGACGTGGACCCGGCCGAGCTGGACCCCCACCTCAGACCCCTGGTCCGGTCCGCGGCCATGCGGTGGCGGCTCATCCAGCGCGGGCTGTGGGTGCACGGACTGAAGAGCCTCGGAGAGTACGTCGTCGAACTCGACCGCTACCGCCTCTCCGACGTCGTCGCCGGCATCACCTGCCCCACGCTGATCACCGCGAGCGGCGGCGATCCGACCGCGGCCGGGGCCGAGAAGCTGTACGAGGTCCTGGACTGCCCCAAGACCCTGGTGCGGTTCACCGCCGCCGAGGGCGCGCAGGGGCACTGCGAGAGCTGGAACCGCTCGCGCTACAACCAGCGGGTGTTCGACTGGCTGGACCAGGTCCTGAACTGATATGCCGTCAGGTCAGGAACTTGAATTGACATGCCGTCAGATCCGAGTGTCCGAGGGTGCCTTGTCCCGTGCGGAGGCGGTCCGGCGCGGCCCCGACGGGTGATCTTCGGGCGCGTCGGCGGACCGCTCGGCCGTCGGGCGGGCGCCCCCGGCGAATACTCCGGCCATGAGAAAGCCCCGTAGCGGCCCCCGCCGCACACCCCGGTCGCGCCCGGCCGCGGCCCTCGCCGCCCGCCGCACACCCCGGTCGCGCCCTGTCGCCGCCACCGCCCTCGCCGCGGCCACCGCCTTCGCCGCCGTCCTCGCGCTGGGCGCGCCCGCCCCGGCCGTCGGCGGCGCGCACGGCGACGGCGCCGGCCGCGGACGTCCCTGCGTCGGCTCACGGCTCCCCGACCGGGGCCCGGCGCGCGAGATCGTGCGGATCGCCGAGCGGGCCAAGGCGGAACTCGACCTCAAGTCCGTGATCCTGCGCGTCACGGCCGACGGCCGCGAGGTCGTCACCACCGCGCTCGGCGAGTCGATGACCGGAGTCCCCGCCGAACCCGCCATGCACTTCCGCAACGGCAACATCGCCATCAGCTACCTGGGCACGGCCCTGCTGCGCCTCGTCGACGAGGGCCGGGTGGACCTGGACGACCCCGTCGGACGCTGGCTGCCCGACCTCCCGGACGGCGACCGCATCACCCTGCGCATGCTGGCCGCCTCCACCACCGGCCTGCGGGACTACGTCCGCGATCCCGCCTTCCAGGAGGCC
Source organism: Streptomyces sp. NPDC000983 (assembly GCF_040299205.1). Lineage (NCBI taxonomy): Bacteria > Bacillati > Actinomycetota > Actinomycetes > Kitasatosporales > Streptomycetaceae > Streptomyces > Streptomyces sp. NPDC000983. The sequence goes on from NZ_JBEPBM010000001.1 coordinate 305,306, forward strand.
GTGAGCGCGAACCCGTTCCGGCACTGGACGCCCGAGGAACTCGTCGCCATCTCCACCGGCCAGGAGCGCTGGTACGAGCCGGGCACCAACTGGAACTACTCGCACGCCAACTTCGTCCTCCTCGGCGCCGCCCTGGAGAAGATCACCCACACCCGGCTGGACGCCCTCCTCCAGCGCGAGATCATGGGCCCCCTGCGCCTGCGCGAGACCCGCAACGGTTTCACGCCCGACATCCCCGCGCCCGTCCTGCACGCCTTCAGCTCCGACCGCGGGACGTACGAGGAGTCCACCTTCTGGAACCCCTCGTGGACCACCGCGCCCGGCGCCGTGCAGACCACCGACATCTGCGATCTGGCCCGCTCCGCCACCGCCATCGGCTCCGGCGAACTCCTCTCGCCCGCCTCGTACCAGGAACTGCTCAACCCGGGCACGGTCGGGCTCGGCGAGGCCACCGAGAAGTGCCCGGCCTCGGTCTGCATCGCGCAGACCGAGGAGACGCACTACGGCATGGGTGTCCTCGTCCTCGGTGACTGGGTCGCCCAGCATCCGCTGTTCTTCGGCTACTCGGCCTCCATGGCCCACCTCCCGGCCGAGCGGCTGTCCATCGCGGTCTCCACCACCCAGGGCACCACCGCCTCGGGCGGCCACTACGCGCACGACATCCTCCAGCGCATCGCCGCCGAACTCGCCCCCGACCACCCGGTCCCCGACTTCGGCTGACCCGCCGGTCCTGCCCCGTGCGGCGGCACCGCCGCACGGGCCGAGGGCTCGTCCGAACTCGCCATGGTGCGGCCGTTGTCGAGTCCGGGCCGCCGCTCCGATGTGACCTGAGTCACCTCCTGGTCTTCTTGGCGCGGGCGCCCCCCTCGTGTCACGATTTCCGCACGCCTTCCCTGCCCGAAAACAGCCGCAGCCGGCTGTACGGTCCGAGCAGCTGAAGTCCCCTTCCGCTGAAGGCAAGGGCCCGGCTCGCCGTCGGCGACAGCGCCCCTCCCGCGGCCGCGTCCGTGAGTGACGGTGCGTCAATCCACCGCCGGGACAGCGGCGTCGAGGATCCGCCAGGAAACGCCACCTCCCGAACCGACCCGCCCGGCAGCCGTTCCGCGGCCGTCGGACGGGTCTTCGACCTGCCTTCAGCGCGACGCTCCACTGCCCTTGCCGTCGAGACTCTGAGGAAGTGGATCACAGATATGCCGAGGCTATGCAAGCCGGCCATGAACGCGCCCGAACACGTCATCACCCTGGAAGAGACCCTGGACTTCGCGGCGCGGGCACACGCCGGCAAACCGCAACTCGCCCTGGCGCTCCGGCTGATCCGGAACACCGGTGTCCAGAAGCGGCACATCGTCCAGCCCATCGAGAAGACGCTCCACCACCCGGGCTTCGAGGCGCGCAACCGCATCTACGAGGTCGAGTCCAAGAAGCGCACCCCCCGGGTCATCCAAGAGGCGCTGGCCAACGCCGACTTGAGGACCCGTGACATCGACGCCATCATCTACGTGTCGTGCACCGGGTTCCTGATGCCGTCGCTGACCGCCTGGCTCATCAACCACCTGGGCTTCCGCTCCGACACCCGGCAGATACCCATCGCCCAACTGGGCTGCGCCGCCGGCGGAGCGGCCATCAACCGCGCCCACGACTTCTGCGCCGCCCACCCCGGCAGCAACGTCCTGATCGTCTCCTGCGAACTGTGCTCGCTGTGCTACCAGCCCGACGCCGACGACATCGGCTCGCTGCTCTCCGACGGCCTCTTCGGCGACGCGGTCGCCGCCGCGGTCGTGCGGGGCGAGGGCGGCGTCGGCATCGACCTGGAGCGCAACGCCTCCTACCTCATCCCGGACACCGAGGACTGGATCTCGTACGCGGTCAAGGACACCGGCTTCCACTTCCAGCTCGACCGCCGGGTGCCCGGCACCATGGAGCCCCTCGCCCCCGTCCTGCGCGAACTGGCCAAGGACCACAGCTGGGACGCGGGCAAGCTCGACTTCTACATCATCCACGCGGGCGGACCGCGCATCCTCGACGACCTCGCGAAGTTCCTGGAGGTCGACCGCGAGGTGTTCCGGCACAGCTGGTCGACGCTCAACGAGTACGGGAACATCGCCAGCGCCGTCGTACTCGAAGCCGCCCGCCGGCTGTTCGAGGAGGAGACCCCGGCGCCCGGCGCGACCGGTCTGATCGCGGGGTTCGGTCCCGGCATCACCGCGGAGATGGCACTCGGCACCTGGGCGGCCGACGGCGTCCCGCAGACCTTCGCCTGACCGCATGCGCGCACACAGGAAGCGGAGTACATGACCGACCTCATCATCCCGGCCGGAGCCGGGCGCAAGCTGGTCACCCCGGCGCAGTCGGTGACCTTCAAGGCCACCCAGGAGATGGGATCCTCCGTCTCGATATTCGAGGTGGTCGTACCGCCCGGGTTCGACGTCGGGGCGCATGTCCACGAGCGGGCGCAGGAGTTCTTCTACGTCCTGGAGGGCGAGCTGGACCTGCTGTGCTTCGAACCGGCCGAGCGCACCGCCGACACCTGGCACCACTGGGAGTCCGTCAAGGGCGACCGGGTCGTCCGCGCCGCCGAGGGCAGCTGCATGTTCGTACCGCCCGGCACCCCGCACGCGTTCCGCAACGCCACCGACAAGCCGGTGAAGATGCTCTTCCAGAGCTACCCCTCGCCCGAACACGAGGAGTACTTCGAGGAGATCGCCGAGATCTGGGCGCGCGGCACCGCCGTCGACCCCGCCGCCGTCGAGGCCATGCGGCAGCGCTACGACGTCCGGCAGATCACCCCGCTGCGGTACCGGCCGGAGGCCGAGGACGCGCACGCGGCACCGAGCGGAAGGTGACGGACATGGACTCGATACCCCTCGTCCACGCGAGCCTCGGCGAGCGCGAACTCACCGCCGTCGCCGAGGTGTTCGCCTCCGGCTGGCCGGCCGGACAGGGCCCGCGCGGCAAGGCGCTGGAGGCACGGCTCGCCGAGCTGTACGGCGTCGGTGACGCCGTCGCCGTCAGCAACTGCGGCGCCGCGCTCCACCTCGCCCTGCTCGCCTTCGGCGTGGAACCCGGCGACGAGGTCATCGTCGCCGACTACACCTTTCCCGCCCCCGCGCAGGCCGTGCGCTACGTCGACGCCGTGCCCGTCTTCGCCGACGTACGCGCCGACACCGGCACCGTCGACCCGCGCGCGGTCGCCGACCTGATCACTCCGCGCACCGTCGGCATGATCGTGGTCGACACCCTCGGCGTCCCCGCCGACTACACCGAACTCCAGGAGATCGCCGACCGCCACGGCCTGTTCGTCGTCGAGGACGCCGCCTGCGCCGTGGGCGCCACCTACCGGGGCCGCCCGGCGGGCGCGCTCGCCGAGGTGGCCTGTCTCTCCTTCCACGGACGCAAGGGAGCCACCAGCGGAGAGGGCGGCGCCCTGCTCGCCCGCGACCCCGCGATCGGCGCGGAGGCCCGGCTGCGCTCCTCCTTCGGCATCGGCAGCATCTTCGACATGGGCAAGGTCGTCGGCCTGCCCATCCCCGAGTTCACCGAGATCGGCTTCAACTACAAGCTCTCCGACATCGCCGCCGCGATCCTCCAGGTCCAACTGGGCCGGGTGCAGGAGCTGCTGGACCGCCGCAACGCCGTCGCCGCCCGGTACGGCGAACTCCTCGGCGAGGAGGAACTGCTGGCGGTGCCCCGGGTCCCCGAGGACCGCACCCACGCCTGGCAGTCCTACGTCGTGACCCTCGACGCGCGGGTCGACCGCTCGGCCGTCGCCGCCGCACTGCGCGGTCAGGGCATCGGCTGCGGACAGGGCGCCTGGGCGACCCATCTGCAGCCGGTGTTCCGTTCGGAGCGCACCTGCCCGGTCTCCGCCGACCTCTTCGCCCGCAACCTCGCCCTGCCGATGCACGCCGAACTCACCGAGGAGCAGGTCGAACGGGTCGCGCACGCCGTGCGCGGCGCGGTCCGCGCCCACGCGGCGTCCGCCCCGGCCCTGGGAGGGGCAGCATGACGAACCGCACGCCGTCACCCGACACCGTGATGCGGCTGATCAACGGCTACTGGGCCACCGGCATCCTCGCCGCGTCGGCCACCCACTCGCTCTTCACCCACCTGGAGAGCGGCGCCGGCACCGCCGCCGAACTCGCCGACCGGGCCCGGATCTCCGAGCGCGGCGCCCAGACCCTCCTCGACGGACTGCTCGCCGTCGGCCTGGTCGAACTCTCCGAGGGCCGCTACCGCAACAGCGCCGAGGCGTCCGCCTACCTGGTCGACGACAAGCCCGCCTCGCTGGCCGGGTTCGCCAGGCTGAAACTGACCCACATGGGCAGCCTGGCCGACCTGGCCGAGGTGGTCCGCGTCGGGGGACCGGTCGCCAACCCGGTGGTGGAGGTCGCCAACAACCCGCACTGGGAGGGGATCGTCACCGCCATCGCCGCCCAGTCGCTGCCCGCCGCGACCATCGCCGCCGAAGTCCTCGGCCTGGCCGGCGCGGGGGAGATCTCCGTCCTCGACGTCGGCGGCGGCTCGGGCGTCTACTCGGGCATCTGGCTGGAGGCCAACCCGGCCGCCCGCGCCACCCAGCTCGACTGGGCGCCGATCAACGAGATCGCCCGCCGGCTGCTCACCGAACGCGGCGTCGCCGACCGCTTCACCACCGTCGACGGCGACTTCCACCACACCGACTTCGGGACGGACGCGTTCGACGTCGCCGTGTACTCGCACATCGCCCACCAGGAGGGGCCGGAGAGCAACATCGAGGTGTTCACCCGGCTGCGCCAGGCCCTCAGACCCGGCGGCACGCTCGTCGTCAACGACTACATCGTCGACGACGACCGCGGCGGCCCCGCCTTCCCGCTGATCTTCGCCTCCGAGATGCTCCTCAAGAGCAAGCGGGGCAGTACCTGGCGGCGCCGCGACTACCAGGAGTGGCTGGTCAAGGCGGGATTCACCGACATCTCGTTCCACTCGGCACCGCCCGCCACCCTGGTCATCGCCCGGTGAGCGCCACGGACCCGCGTGCCCCCCGACCCCCGGTAAAGGAGACAGCCCGATGAACGGCACCGTTGCCCATCGGTCGATCCAGAAGCGCGGCCTGCACATCGGTCTGCTGCCGGCCATGGCCGCCGCCGTCAACCCGGCGACGCCGATCACACTCGACCACGACCTGGACGTACTGCCCTCATTGGGACGCCAGTTGACGGTCAATCAGCTCGCCGAGGCGGTCGACGACCTGGCGGCGCGGCTGTGGGCCGCCGGAGTCCGGCAGGACGAGCACGTCGTGCTCCACAAGAAGGCCAACGCCGACGTGTGGATGCTGGCCTGCGCCGCGTCCCGGATCGGCGCGGTGCCCGTCCTGCTCTCGCCCAGCCTGGACGCGGTCACCGTCGGCGCCCTCCTCCAGCGGGTCGGCCGGCCGAACCTGCTGACCGACGGGCACAAGCTCGACGCGCTGGCCGAACTGCCGCTGGAGCGGCTGACCCGGCAGGTGATCATCGTGGCCGGGGAGCGGCCGGGCGCCGTGTCCCTCGGCGGGCTCGCCGGGTCGCCCCGCGTCGAGCCGGTGGTGCGGCCCATCGACGAGCCGGCCGTCATCACCCACACCTCGGGCACCACCGGCGTGCCCAAACTGGTCGTGCACACCCCCCGCACCCAGGGCATCCGGCTCAAGCCCCAGTGGCGGCTCCTCTCGCTGATGCGGCGGCGGGAGAGCGTCGCCATCCACATCCCCTTCGTGCACTCCCGCAACGTCGCGGCGATGGCGCTGGCCCTCCTGCGGGAGATGCCGGTGCTGCTGCTCAACGAGTCGGACCCCGAGACCGTCGCCGAACAACTCCTGGAACACCGGCCCGGGTTGATCGAGGCGCTGCCCAACTCGCTGATGGCGTGGGAGCATCTGGCCGACGACCCGCGCCGGCCGTTCGCCTCGGTGAAGTACTTCAGCAGCACCTTCGACGCGATCCACCCGCGGACGATGAGCCGGCTGCTGAAGTCCTCGCGGCGGCGCGGCGCCCTGTTCTTCCAGATCTACGGGCAGAGCGAGGTCGGCCCCGCCGTCGGCCGCGCCTACTTCCGGCACTCCGCGCACAAGGCCAACGGCCGGTGCGTCGGCTGGCAGATGCCGCTCGGCTCCGCGCGGGTCCGCGTCGTCAGCCGCGACGGGAACCGGCCCACCGAGGCCAACCCCGGCCGTATCCAGGTCGCCTGGCCCGGCCTGGCCAAGACGTACTTCGGTGAGCAGGACCGCTACGACAGCAACCGCGAGGGCGAGTGGTGGGGGACCGGTGACGTCGGCTACTTCACCCGGTTCGGCTGTCTGCACATGCTCGACCGCGAGGTGGACATGATCCCCGGCGTCCGCAGCTCCCTGGAGGTCGAGGACCTGGTCCTCGCCCGCCTCGACGAACTGAGCGAACTCGTCGTGGTCCACGGCCCCGACGGCTCGCCCGTCCCGGTGCTGTGCACCCACGGCGACCGGCCGCTGGACCCGGACCGCTGGCGCTCGGCCGTCGCCGACTTCCCGCAGCTCGCCGACCCGGTGCTGATCCCGGAGGCCGAACTCCCGCGCACCGGAACCCTCAAGGTCCAGCGCCTCGCACTCGCGGACCGGCTCAAGGAACAACTCAACTGAATCTTTGGAGTGATGATGTCGGGAACCGTCGACGTCTCGGTGGCGGGCTTCTACTCCGCCATCGAGAAATCAGCCGGCCTGCTGGACGTGACCGCCTCCGAACAGGCCGTCATGCCCATCCTGACCGCGTTCGAGGACGCCCTGCCCCGGGCCGTGATCGCCTTCCGGGTCGCCACCAACGCACAGCACGAGGGCGACTTCGACGCGCGGTTCACCCTCCCCGCGGACATCGACCCGTACGAGACCGCCGTGACCCGGGGCCTGCTGCCGAAGACCGACCACCCCATCGGCCACCTGCTGGCCGACATCCGCGGCCTGTGCCCCGTCGACAGCTACGGCATCGACTTCGGCGTCACCAAGGGCTTCAAGAAGGTCTGGATCTACTTCCCGGCAGGTGAGCACGAGACCCTGGACCGGCTGAACGGGCTGGCCTCCACGCCGCCCGGACTGGCCGCGAACATGGACTTCTTCACCCGGTACGGTCTCGCCGACACGGTGGACGTGATCGGCATCGACTACCGCAGCCGCACCATGAACGTCTACCTCCGGGCCCCCGCCGAGTGCTACGAGCGGGAGACCGTCCTGGCGATGCACCGGGACCTCGGACTGCCCAGCCCCAGCGAGCAGATGTTCGCGTTCTGCGAGAAGTCCTTCGGGATCTACACCACCCACAACTGGGACTCCCCGGCCATCGAGCGGATCTCCTACGGGGTGCGCACCGACAACCCGATGGCCTACTTCGCCCGGCTCGGCACCAAGATCGAGCACTTCGTGAAGAGCGTCCCCTACGGCGTCGACGACCCCAAGATGGTCTACGCGGCGGTGACCTCCAGCGGCGAGGAGTACTACAAACTCCAGTCCTACTACCGCTGGCGCTCGGTCAGCCGTCTGAACGCCGCCTATCTCGCCGCGCGCGACACCGAATCCGCATAGCCGGGCCGGCGCGCCCCCAGGGGAATCCCGCACCGCGCGGGATTCCCCTTCTTTCGTTCCCGGTCGCCGAACGCACGCAGGTTTGTGTACGAGAGGTGTACGCAGTGTCCAGTCGGACCCAAGCCCCAGCATTCCAGTTCAGCCGGATGGAGAGCCTTCTACGAGGGCACCGGCTGCGCCCCCTGACCGTGGACGGCATCGACGCCGTGTTCGTCAGGGACCCGTTGCTCGTGCGCAGGATTCTGGTGGGAGAGAGCAGGAACTACGGAAAGGGCGAGCTGTTCCGCAAGGCCCGCAACCTCAGCAGGGTGGGCATGCTCTCGGAGGACGAGGCCATGCACCGGCACTACCGGCGCCTGGCCAACCCCTTCCTGCGGGCGTCGAAGGTCGACGAGTACGTGCCCGTCATGCGGGACGTCGTCCGTGACGTCGTCTCCGCCTGGCGGACCGGCGACGTGGTCGACGTACAGGCCGAGATGTGCCGTATCACCTGCGCCATCTCGGTGAGCACCCTCATCCCCGGCCTGCCGCCCGCGACCACCCGTGAGCTGGGCGAGCGGCTCTCCCGGCTGGCCTGGGAGATGATCCGCAAGCCGCTCTACGGCAGAGCGGCGGCCAGGGCGGCCCGGCCCGGCGCCTCGGGGCAGCTCAAGCGGGCCCGTACGGACTTCCGCGACCTGCTCGCCGAGTGCGTCGCCGCACTCCCGGACGCCCCCGACGGAACCGGCGGCTGGCTCTCGGCGCTCCTCGCCGACTCCGACCGGCAGGGCAACCGCCTGCTGACCGAGGAACAGGTCTGCGAGGAGGCGGTCATGATGATGACCGCGGCGACGGTCACCACCGCCTCCGTCATGTCCTGGGCCCTGCATGTGCTCTGCGAACAGCCCCTGGTCGAGGAGCGCCTGCTCAAGGACCTGGCGGCCCGGCGCAGCGGGGACAGCGGGCACGAGCGCGGCGACATCGGGTACACCATGCGGTTCCTGATGGAGGTCCTGCGGCTCTACCCGCCGGTGTGGATCTCCTGCCGTAAGACCCTGACGGACGTCACCCTCGGCGACCTCCCGCTGCCGGCCGGGACGAACGTCGTCTTCAGCTCCTACCTGCTGCACCGCGACCCCGAGTGCTATCCGGACCCGCACCGCTTCGACCCCGACCGGTGGCTCGCCCCGCAGCCCGGGAAGGTCGACGCCTCCTACATCCCCTTCGGCATCGGGTCGAAGGGCTGCGTCGGCGAGATGTTCGCCTGGCAGGAACTCCAGGTCATCCTCGACGTGGTGACCGAGGAGTGGAAGCTGGGCAGCGACTCCGGGCGGTCGGTGCGCACCGCGCCCGAGACGACGCTGCACCCCCGGCGCCTCCTCATGGTCCCGCAACCCCGGTGAGGGAGCTGACTGCTGTGACTCTGTCCACCTCGGCGGAGGGGGTGCCGGGAGCCGGCCGGGCCCGCTCCACCGGCGTCGGCCACGCCCACGCCAAGGCCGTCCTGCTCGGCGAGCACGCCGTCGTCTACGGCGCCCCCGCGCTCGCCGTCCCGGTACCGGTGCTGACCGTCACCGCCACCGCCCGCCGGTCACCCGAGGGGGCCGCGGGCGGGGTCACCGTCACCCTGACCGGCTCGACCTCGCGGCCGATGGCAGCCCAGGCGTCCGACGGACTGCGCAGGCTCATCGGCGAGTTCACCCGGTCCCTGGGCGTCGACGACGACCGGCACCTCGACGTCGCCCTCGACGCCGGCATCCCGCACGGCAGGGGCCTCGGCTCCAGCGCCGCCTGCGCGCGAGCCGTCGTCCACGCCCTCGCCGACCTGCACGGCCGGGACGTCACCGAGCGCCGGACCTTCGACCTGGTGCAGACGGCGGAGAACGTGGCGCACGGCCGCTCCAGCGGTGTCGACGCGCGGGCCGTCGGCGCACGCGGGCCCCTGCTGTTCCGGCGGGGCGAGGCCCAGGAGCTGCACGTCGGCCACCACGGGCTGCTGGTCATCGCGGACAGCGGTGTCGTCGGCCGCACCAAGGACGCGGTGGAGCTGCTGCGTGAAGGGTTCGAGCAGCACACCGGAGCACGCGAACGGTTCGTGGACCGCGCCACCCGGCTGACCGAAGGGGCCCGGCAGGCGCTCGTCGAAGGCCGTTCCGAGGAGTTCGGCGCACGGCTGACGGACTATCACGACCTGCTGCGCGCCGCGGGACTGAGCATCAGGGCCGTCGACGACCTCGTCGAGGCCGCGCTCACCGCCGGCGCCCTGGGCGCCAAGATCACCGGCGGTGGCCTGGGCGGCTGCGCCATCGCCCTGACCAGGACGGACCGGGCCGACGAGGTCACCCGCGAACTGCGTGCGGCCGGTGCCGTACGGACCTGGACCGTCGCGCTGGGAGGACCCGCCGAGCATGCGCCCTGAACCCCTCGTCCACCCGCCCGCGGCACCCACCACCCCCGCCGCCACCGCCGTCGCCCACCCCAACATCGCGCTGGTCAAGTACTGGGGCAAGCGGGACGAACGCCTTGTCCTGCCCCGGGTCGACAGCCTCTCCCTGACCCTCGGCGTCTTCCCGACGACCACCACCGTGGCGCTCGCCCCCGGCACGGCGCACGACCGGGTGACCCTCGACGGCGCACCCGCCGAGGGCGAGGCGCTGCGCCGGGTCGTCGCCTTCCTCGACCTGGTGCGGGACCGGGCCGGCATCGCCCACCGGGCCGTCGTGGAGAGCGAGAACACCGTCCCCACGGGCGCCGGACTCGCCTCGTCCGCGAGCGGTTTCGCCGCCCTCGCCGCCGCCGCGGCCGCCGCGTACGGCCTGCGGCTCGACGCGGCGGGCCTGTCCCGGCTGGCCCGCCGCGGCTCCGGGTCCGCCTGCCGGTCGGTCTTCGGCGGCTTCGCCGTGTGGCACGCCGGCCGCGATCGAGCCGATCCCGCGGAGGCCGACCTCGCCTCGTACGCCGAGCCCGTCGCCGTCGGCGACCTCGACCCCGCCCTCGTCGTCGCCGTCGTCGACGCGGGCCCCAAGCCCGTGTCCAGCCGCGCGGCCATGCGGCACACCGTCGACACCTCACCCCTGTACGAGCCGTGGGCGGTCTCCAGCCGGGCCGATCTGACCGAGATGCGCGCGGCACTGCTCGCCGGCGACATCGAGGCCGTCGGCCGGGTCGCGGAGCGCAACGCCCTCGGCATGCACGCGACCATGCTGGCCGCCCGGCCCGCCGTCCGCTACCTGTCGCCGGCCACCCTCACAGTCCTCGACGCGGTGCTCCGGCTGCGTGGCGACGGCGTCCCCGCCTACGCCACCATGGACGCCGGACCCAACGTCAAGGTGCTCTGCCGCCGACCGGACGCCGACCGGGTCGCCGAAGCGGTACGGGCCGCCGCCCCCGGCTCCCGGGTGCTCGTCGCCGGACCGGGACCCGGCGTCCGGCTGCTGGACGGGGACGGCCGGTGAGCCCACCGGGAACCGTCGTCCGCCGCGCGCCGGGCAAGCTGTTCGTCGCGGGGGAGTACGCGGTCGTCGAGCCCGGCAACCCGGCGATCCTGTTCGCCGTCGACCGCCACGTCACCGTCACCGTGTCCGGCGCCGCCGGGGAGGGCGTCGAGATCACCTCCGACCTCGGCCCGCGCGGCGAACGCCTGCGCTGGCACGCCGGCCGCCTCGTCCCCTGCGCCCGGACCCGACGGCCGGAGCCGCGCGCCGGACTCACCCATGTGCTGTCCGCGATCGAGACCGTGGCCCGGCTCCTCGCCGAACACGGCGCCCCGGCACCGGAGTTCGCGCTGTCCGTGGAGAGCGGCCTGCACGACCACGGCACCAAGTACGGCCTCGGCTCCAGCGGTGCCGTCACGGTGGCGACGGTGTCGGCCGTCGCCGCGTACGGCGGTCTCGCGCTCACCGACGAGGAACGCTTCCGGCTGGCCCTGCTCGCCACCGCCTCGATCGACCCCAAGGGGTCCGGCGGCGACCTCGCGGCCAGTACCTGGGGCGGCTGGATCGCCTACCGGGCGCCCGACCGGGCCGCCGTACGCGCACTCGCCGACGACCTGGGCGTCGAGGCCGCGCTCCACGCGCCCTGGCCGGGGTTCGGCCTACGACGGCTGCCCGGCCCCGAGGGGCTCGCGCTGGAGGTCGGCTGGACCGGCACCCCCGCCTCCACCGCCTCCCTCGTCTCCCGACTGCACCGCCGGCCCTGGCGCGGCACCCCCGCCCACCGCGGGTTCGTCCGCACCACCACCGACTGCGTGCACGCGGCCGCCGCGGCCCTCGAACGCGGCGACGGCCAGGAACTCATGCACCGGATCCGGCAGGCCCGCCGGGAACTCGAGCGCCTCGACGAGAGTGCCGCGCTCGGCGTCTTCACCCCCCGGCTCACCGCCCTGTGCGACGCCGCCGAAACCCTCGGGGGCACGGCGAAACCCTCCGGGGCGGGCGGCGGCGACTGCGGCATCGCCCTGCTCGACGCCGGAGCCACCCAGGACATCGCTCGACTGCGTGAACGCTGGGCCGCCGCCGGGGTCACCCCCCTGCCCGTGCGGCCCGCCGCGGAAGCGGAAGGGACCCACACATGATCGCTCAACGCAAGGACGACCACGTCCGCCTCGCCGCCGAACAGCAGCAACAGCATGGCGGACACAACGAGTTCGACCTGGTGTCGTTCGTCCACCACGCCCTGGCCGGCCTCGACCGGACCGAGGTGTCCTCGGCCGTCGCCTTCGCCGACCTCACCTGGCCGGTGCCGCTCTACATCAACGCGATGACCGGCGGCAGCGAGCGCACCGGCCGCATCAACCGGGACCTGGGCATCGCCGCCCGCGAGACCGGGGTGCCCATCGCCTCCGGCTCCATGAGCGCCTACTTCAAGGACCCGGACTGCGCCGGCACCTTCAGCGTGCTCCGGGAGGAGAACCCGGACGGGTTCGTCCTCGCCAACGTCAACGCGAACGCCTCCGTCGAGCAGGCCCGGCGCGCCGTCGACCTGCTGCGTGCCGACGCCCTCCAGATCCACGTCAACACCGTGCAGGAGACGGTGATGCCCGAGGGCGACCGGTCCTTCGCCGCCTGGGTGCCCCGCATCGAGAAGATCGCGGCCGGCGCCGGCGTCCCCGTGATCGTCAAGGAGGTCGGCTTCGGCCTCAGCCGAGAGAGCGTCCGCCTGCTCGCCGAACTCGGCGTGCGCGCCGCCGACCTCGGCGGTCGGGGCGGCACCGACTTCGCCCGGATCGAGAACGGCCGGCGCGAACTCGGCGACTACGCCTACCTCACCGGCTGGGGCCAGTCCACCGCCGCCTGCCTGCTCGACGCCCAGGACGCCCCGATCCCCGTGCTCGCCTCCGGAGGCGTGCGCAACCCGCTCGACGTGGCCCGCGCCCTCGCGCTCGGCGCGTCCGGCGTCGGCGCCTCCGGCACCTTCCTGCGCACCCTCCTCGACGAGGGGGTCACCGCGCTGGTCGCCCGCCTGACGACCTGGCTCGACCAGCTCGCCGCGATCCAGACCGTGCTCGGCGCCCGCACCCCCGCCGACCTGACCCGCTGCGACCTGCTGATCCGCGGCGGGCTCCGCGACTTCTGCGCCGACCGCGGTATCGACACCCGGCCCTTCGCGCGCCGCTCGAACCTGCGCGGCGTCCGCCCCGAGATGACGGGAAACTCACGATGACCGACAACGCGACCGCCGGGGTCCCGATGCGCTGGGTGGGACCCCTGCGCATCTCGGGCAACGTGGCCACCACCGAGACCTCCGTCCCGCTCGCCACCTACGAGTCACCGCTGTGGCCCTCCGTGGGCCGCGGCGCGAAGGTCTCCATGCTGGCCGAACAGGGCATCGTCGCCACCCTCGTCGACGAGCGGATGACCCGGTCGGTGCTGGTGGAGGCCACCGACGCGCAGACCGCGCTGGCCGCCGCGCGCAGCGTCGACGCCCGCCTCGGCGAACTCCGCGAGGTGGTCCGCACCTGCAGCCGCTACGCCGAACTGATCGGCGTGCGCCACGAGATCAACGCCAACCTGCTCTTCCTGCGCTTCGAGTTCTCCACCGGCGACGCCTCCGGCCACAACATGGCCACCCTCGCCTCCGACGTGCTCCTGCGCCACCTGCTGGAGACGGTCCCGGGCATCGCCTACGGGTCGATCTCCGGCAACTACTGCACCGACAAGAAGGCCACCGCCGTCAACGGCATCCTCGGCCGCGGCAAGAACGTCGTCACCGAACTCCTCGTGCCCCGCGACGTCGTGGAGGGCGTCCTGCGGACCACGGCCGCCGGGATCGTCCGGCTGAACCTCCGCAAGAACCTGCTCGGCACCCTCCTCGCCGGCGGCATCCGCTCGGCCAACGCCCACTTCGCCAACATGCTGCTCGGCTTCTACCTGGCCACCGGCCAGGACGCCGCCAACATCGTCGAGGGCTCCCAGGGCGTCGTCATGGCCGAGGACCGCGACGGCGACCTCTACTTCGCCTGCACCCTGCCCAACCTCATCGTCGGCACCGTCGGCAACGGCAAGGGACTCGACTTCGTCGAGGACAACCTCGCCCGGCTCGGCTGCCGGGCCGACCGCGCCCCCGGGGAGAACGCCCGCCGGCTCGCCGTCATCGCCGCCGCCACCGTGCTCTGCGGCGAACTCTCCCTCCTCGCCGCCCAGACCAACCCGGGCGAACTGATGCGCGCGCACGTCCAGTTGGAACGCCACAACGAGACAGCAAAGGCCGGTGTCTGAGGAAATGGCCCACGAGACCGCCGTAGGAATCCACGATCTGTCCTTCGCCACCACCGAGTTCGTCCTGCCGCACACCGTGCTCGCCGCGCACAACGGCACCGACCCCGCCAAGTACCACCACGGCATCGGGCAGCGGTCCATGAGCGTGCCCGCCGCCGACGAGGACATCGTGACCATGGCCGCCGCCGCTGCGGCACCCGTCGTCCGACGGCACGGCACCGACGGCATCCGCACCGTCGTCCTCGCCACCGAATCCTCCATCGACCAGGCCAAGTCGGCCGGCGTCTACGTCCACTCCCTGCTCGGCCTCGGCTCGGCGACCCGCGTCGTCGAACTCAAACAGGCCTGCTACGCGGCCACGGCGGGCCTGCAGTTCGCCCTCGGCCTGGTGCGCAGCGACCCCGCGCAGCGGGTCCTCGTGATCGCCTCCGACGTCTCCAAGTACGAACTCGACAGCCCCGGCGAGGCCACCCAGGGCGCCGCCGCCGTGGCCATGCTGATCGCCGCCGACCCCGCCCTGCTCACCATCGAGGAGCCGTCGGGCCTGTTCACCGCCGACGTCATGGACTTCTGGCGGCCCAACTACCGCGAGGCCGCCCTGGTCGACGGACAGGAGTCGATCGGCGCCTACCTCCTCGCCGTGCAGGGCAGTTGGAAGGACTACACCGAGCAGGGCGGCCGTGACCTCGACGAGTTCGCCGCGTTCTGCTACCACCAGCCCTTCACGAAGATGGCGTACAAGGCCCACCGCCAACTGCTCAACTACTGCGGCCACGGCGTCGACGAGGACCGCGTCACCCGCGACCTCGGCCTGACCACCGCCTACAACAACGTCATCGGCAACAGCTACACCGCCTCGGTGTACCTGGCCCTCGCCGCCCTCCTCGACCAGGCCGACGACCTCGGCGGGCGGCCCGTCGGCTTCCTCAGCTACGGCTCCGGCAGCGTCGCCGAGTTCTTCGCCGGCACCGTCGTCCCCGGCTACCGCGACCACCTGCGCACCGCCGCCCACCGCGCGGCCGTCGACCGGCGCACGCCCGTCGACCACGCCCGCTACCGCGCCCTGCACCAGTACTCCTTCCCGGCCGACGGAGGGGACCACATCACCCCCGCCGAGACCACCGGCCCCTTCCGGCTGGCGGCGCTGCGCGGCCACAAGCGCATCTACGAGACCAGCTGAGCGTCCGGCCGGCCGGGGCCGCGACGGCCCTGCAAGGGACTCCATTTCCACGATCACCTCTGGGGAGGGCGGGCGCATGACCGAAGTCGGGGTGCTCGGAACCGGTGCCTACGTACCGCCACGAGTCGTCTCCAACGACGAGGCGGGAGCGGCGGCGGGCGTCGACGACGCCTGGGTCGTCCGCAAGACCGCCATCCGGGAGCGCCGCTGGGCCGCCCCCGACCAGGCCACCTCGGACCTGGCCGCCGCCGCGGGCCGGGCCGCCCTGGACTCGGCCGGCGTCACCGCCGAGCAGCTGTCCGTGATCGTCGTCGCCACCTCCACCCCCGACCGGCCCCAGCCGCCCACCGCCGCCTATGTGCAGCACCTGCTGGGCGCCGTCGACGCGGCCGCCTTCGACGTCAACGCCGTCTGCTCCGGCGAGGTGTTCGCGCTCGCCGCGGCCGAGGGCATCCTCACCCGGCGCGGCGGCTGCGCCCTGGTCATCGGCGCCGACGTGTACTCGCGCATCCTCGACCCGGCCGACCGCAGAACCGTCGTCCTCTTCGGCGACGGCGCCGGCGCGATGGTCCTGGGCCCCGGAGGGGGCGCCCGCGTCCGCAACATCGCCACGCACACCTTCGGTGAGCTGTCGGGGCTGATCGAGGTGCCGGCCGGCGGCAGCAGACTCCCCGTCGACCGGGCCGCACTCGACGCGGGCCTGCACTACTTCACGATGGACGGCCGGGCCGTGCGCGGCTTCGTCGAGGACCGACTGCCGCTGCTCACCAAGGAGTTCCTGCACGAGAGCGGCGTCGGACCCGACGACATCGCCCACTTCGTGCCGCACCAGGCCAACGGCGTTCTGCTGGACACCGTGTTCGAGACCCTCGCGCTGTCCCGGGCCACCCTGCACCGCACGCTCACGCACTACGGCAACACCGGAGCCGCCTCCATCCCGATCACCCTGGCCGAAGCCGCCCACGCCGGTGCCTTCCAGCACGGAGACCTGATCCTTCTGGCGGGCTTCGGCGGCGGCATGGCGGCGGGATTCGCACTGGTCGAGTGGTGATGACGTCGGCAGAAGCAGGAACCATGACAACCAGTCACTGCACCGTCGCCCTGATCGGCAGCGGCCCGCGCGGGCTCTCGGTGATCGAACGGCTCTGCGCCAACGCCCGCTCGCTACCCGAGGGCGCCACCGTCCACGTCCATGTGATCGACCCCCATCCGCCGGGCCCCGGCAAGGTGTGGCGCACCGACCAGTCCCGCCATCTGCTGATGAACACGGTGGCCGGACAGATCTCCGTCTTCACCGACGCCTCCGTGGACCTGCGGGGGCCCCTGGAACCGGGCCCGAGCCTCCACGAGTGGGCCTCGGCACTGGCCGCGGGCCGCCACGGCGCCGACTGGCCGCCCCACGTCCTCGACGAGGCCGCCGGGCTGGGCCCCGACACCTATCCGACCCGCGCCTTCTACGGCCGGTACCTGCGCTGGGCGTACCGACGGGTCGTCGAGGGCGCCCCCGAGGGGCTGACGGTCACCGCGCACGCCGCTCTCGCCGTGGCCCTCGACGACGATCCGGACACCGACTCCACCTTGCAGCGGGTCGTGCTGGCCGACGGGACCGTCCTCGGCGCACTGCACGCCGTCATCCTGTGCCAGGGCCACCTGCCGGCCCGGCCCGACCGGGCCGAGCGGGAGTTCGCCGACCGCGCGCGGGCGGCCGGGCTGGTGCGGATCGCCCCCGCCAACCCGGCCGACGTCGACCTCGACGTCCTGGCCCCCGGCAGCACGGTCCTGCTGCGCGGACTGGGCCTGAACTTCTTCGACCACCTCGCCGAGCTGACCGGCGGGCGCGGCGGCACCTTCGCGCGGGAGGGCGGACGGCTCGTCTACCACCCCGGCGGCCGGGAGCCGCGCCTGTACGCCGGGTCGCGGCGCGGGGTGCCGTACCAGGCGCGCGGCGACAACGAGAAGGGCCCGCACGGCAGGCACGAGCCGCTGCTGCTCACCGCCGAACGCGTCGCACGGCTCCGGGCGGCCCGCGCCGGGGCGGGCGCCGCCGGCCTCGACTTCCGCACCGACCTGTGGCCCCTGATCTCCCGCGAGGTCGAGGCCGTCTACTACCGCACCCTGTTCACCTCACGCGGCCACCTCGCCCTCGCCGAGCGCCTCCGGGACGACTTCCTCGCGGCCGGCCCCGAGGAACGAGAGAAGGACGCGGTGCTGTCCGCGTACGGCATCAGCGAGAAGTTCCGCTGGGACTGGGAGCTGCTCGCACGCCCCTACCGGGACCGCGAGTTCACCGGACCGCGGGACTTCACCGACTGGCTCCTCGACCATCTCCGCAAGGACGTCGCGGAAGCCCGCTGCGGCAATGTCAGCGGCCCGCTCAAGGCCGCCCTCGACGTCCTGCGGGATCTGCGCAACGAGGTGCGGCTCGCCGTCGACCACGGCGGCCTGCACGGCGACTCGTACCGCGCCGACCTGGACGAGTGGTACACCCCGCTCAACGCGTTCCTCTCGATCGGGCCGCCCGCGCGGCGCGTCGAGGAGATGACCGCCCTGATCGAGGCCGGTGTGCTCACCGTCCTCGGCCCCGGCCTGCGGGTCACCGTCGACGGCACCGGGTACACCGCGGCCTCCCCGCTGGTGCCCGGCTCCGCGGTGCGCGTGGACGCCCTGGTCGAGGCCCGGCTCCCCGACATCACCCTGAGCCGTACGGAGGATCCGCTGCTGCGCCGGCTGCTGGCGACCGGCCAGTGCGCCGCCTACCGCATCCGCACCCTCTCCGGCGGCAGCCACGTCAGCGACGGACTGGCCGTCACCGAGCGGCCGTTCCACCTCCTCGACGCGGCGGGGCGCGCCCATCCGCGCCGGTTCGCGTTCGGGGTGCCCACGGAGGCGGTGCACTGGGTGACGGCCGCGGGCATCCGCCCCGGCGTCAACTCGGTGACACTCACCGACTCCGACGCGATCGCCCGCGCGGCGCTGTCCTGCGCAGACCACCACTCCGCGGCCACGGCGCCCGACGGCCCCGCGGGCCCGGTGGAGGCGGCCCACGGTTCCACAGCCCCTGCCGACGCCGGCCCCGGAAGCCCGACCGGACAAGGACTCACCCATGCGCACTGACCCCACCCCGGTCGCCGAGGGCCTCGGCCCGGTGAACCTCGCGGCGGACCCCGGTCTGCTGGCGCCGGTCTGGGCGGGCACGCCGGTTCTGGACGCGGTGTCCGACGGAGCCTGGCTCCAGGCCATGCTGGACGCCGAGGCCGCGCTGTGCCGGGCCCAGGCCGCGCTCGGCACGGTGCCCGCGGACGCCGCCCGGGTCATCACCGAGTGCGCGCGCGCCGAACTCCTCGACGTGCGTCAACTGGCGCGGCGGGCACGCGAGTCCGCCAACCCCGTGGTGGCGACGGTCCAGGAGTTCACCCGGGTGGTGGCGGCCCGGGACCCGGAGGCGGCCCGGTCGGTGCACCTCGGCTCGACCAGCCAGGACATCCTCGACACGGCGACCGTCCTGGTCGTCGGGCGGGCCGCCCGACCGATCCGCGCCGACCTCGTGCGCGTGGAGCGGTCCCTGACCGTACTCGCCCGCGAGCACCGGGACACCCTCGTCGCGGGCCGGACCCTGGCCCTGCACGCCGTACCCACCACCTTCGGCCTGAAGGCGGCCGGCTGGCGCCATCTCGTACTGGACGCGGCCCACCGGCTCGACGTGCTGTGCGCCGAGGGACTCCCCGTCCAACTCGGCGGCGCGGCAGGCACGTTGGCCGGCTACCTCCAGCATGCGCCGACGGCCGACCCGGCCGCGTACGTCCACGACCTGACGCGGGCCTTCGCGGCCGAACTGGACCTGTCCGCCCCGCTCGTCCCGTGGCACGTGCTGCGCACCCCCGTGGTGGACGCCGCCGTCGCCGCCGCCTTCCTCTGCGGCGCCCTCGGGAAGATCGCCGTGGACGTGCTCTCCCTGACCCGCACCGAGGTGGGCGAGGTGCACGAGCCGGCGCCCGGCGGCCGGGGCGCCTCCTCGGCCATGCCGCACAAACGCAACCCCGTGCTGGCCACCGCCATCAGGTCCGCCGCCCTCCAGGCGCCCCAGCTCGCCGCGACGGTGCTGGGCTGTCTGCCCAGCGAGGACGAACGGTCGGCGGGCGCCTGGCACGCCGAGTGGGAACCGCTGCGCGCCCTGCTCCGGCTGGCCGGGGGAGCCGCGCACCAGGCGGTCGAGCTGGTCGCCCGGCTGTCGGTGGACGCGGAGCGGATGCGCGCCAACACCGCGCTCACCGGCGGACAGATCGTGTCCGAGCGGATCGCCGCCGCCCTCGCCCCGGCACTCGGCAAGGCCCGCGCCCGCGAGCTGCTCAACGAGGCGTCGGCCCGCTCGGCCCGCACAGGCGAGCCGTTGGCCCGGATCCTCCGGGAGGACGGCGCGACCGCCTCCGCCCTGGCCGCCGCCCCGACGACCGACCTGTTCGACCCCGGCGCCTACACGGGCGCCGCGGGCCCCCTGACGGACCGCGCACTGTCCCGCACCCTGCCGGAGGCGCCGGGAGGGCGGCGGCCCGATCAGTGAGGCACGCCCCACCCGGCCCCACCGCGGAACCCCCGCCCGCCCGAGGCCCGGCCGACCCGCCGGTCGCGTTGCCGGAGGGGTGGCGCCGGGCGGCCCTGGCGCGTTGGGCGTGCGTGCCGGCCGGGTGGGCGGTGGGTGGTGGTGCGGGGTCGTTCCTGGCGTTGGGCATGCGCGCCGGCCGCGTGGCCTGTGGGCCCGCGTGGCATCGGGCCGTTCCCGGTGTTGGGTACGCGCGCCTGCCGTGTCGCCGGGGGGCGCTGGTGGTTCCGGGGCGCCCTCGGCATCGGGTACGCACAGCGGCCGCGTGGCCGGAGGGCCCTGGCGGCGCCGAGCCGCGCCCCCGGCGTCCGCCGTGTGCGCCTGCCGTGTCGCCGGACGGCTCGCGTGCCTCCGGGCCGGCCCTCGTCGCTCGGGGTCGGCCGTTCGTCACTTGCGTCGGTGCAGGGCGATGCGGGTCAGTTCGTCGATGTCGAACTCGGAGCGCCCGGGGGTGCCGTAGCGGGTGATCTTGCCGCGGCTCACCCACTTGCGGATCGTCGCCTCGGAGACGCCCGCGGCGAGGGCGGCCACCTTCGTCGGCACCAGCCGGTCGCGCGGCGGCCGGCTCACGCGCCGACGGCCTTCTGCCGCTCCAGGAGCGGACGCAGGGTGATCCACTCGTGCATGTCCCAGGAGTGGCCCGAGGAGCAGTGGATCCCGCGCCCGGCGGGCCGTACCGGCGTGGTGATCGTGCCGGGGCAGTCGGCCACCACGCACTCCCGGGTGAGCCCGCCGGGCTCGCCGGGCTCCGGGTCGATGGTGCGCAGCAGTTCACGGCGGAGTCCGTCGATCTCGTCCGCGAAGTCGGCCGCCGGCGGCTGGTCGGCAAGCCAGGGCAGATGGCGGAGCAGGAAGTGCGTCACGCGGGGCACCGAGCGGGTGGGGGCGACACCGCCGCGCTCGTCGGCGACGAACTTCGCCCACGACTCCAGGATCTCCAGCAGGTTGTGCCGCGCGTCGAGCGCGGTCGTGTTCAGACGGTCCCTGTTCCGGCTCCCGGAGACGCGGGTGTGGTGCAGCTGCCGGGACGTGGGTAAGACGTGATGCAGGCTTTCCCGGTAGAGACCTGGCAGGGCGCGCAGATTCCTCTCCAACTGCCGCACCCGTGAAGCGCAGAGGCCGGATTCGGGCGCCTCCTGGGATTCCCGCGCGGACATTTTGGGGCAGGCGTGAGACTCCATGGAATTCCTTTCCTGGGCGGATTGCCCGACGCCCGTCACGGATGAAGTGAACGGCCCGGAATCGGACGGCACATGCTCACGTGGGTCGACGGACTCGTGGAGAAGAGCGAGGAGATCGCGGCGGGGAAGTCGGAATTCCGGGCCGCGGGCGCACTGGGAGATTTCCACGGGCCGGTTCGGAGTGTCAACGTTCTGTATTCGCGGTCGATCGCCGCTAAAGCGGAACTCCAGACTCACTCCGTGCGGTCCTCGTTCTCGATTCTGAGGAGACACCTGTGACTTCGGACGTCACCACCGGCACCGGGCAGGAGGCCGCCGGCCTCGCCCGCCGTACCCGCACCGAGTTGCTGCGCCGGGTGGAGGACCGGCTGCGCTCGCATCTCGCCGACGAACGCGACCACTGGGCCGAGGTGCACGAGGGCGCGGTCGTCCCGGTCGACGCGCTGGCCGCGCTGATCGCGTCGGGCGGCAAGCGCATCCGGCCCGCGTTCTGCCTCACCGGCCATCTCGCCGCGGGCGGCGACCCGGACGACCCCGGCATCGTCGCGGCCGCGGCCGCCCTGGAGATGCTGCACCTGTCCGCCCTCGTCCACGACGACGTCCTCGACGACTCCGGCCTGCGCCGCGGAGTGCCGACCGTGCACACCAGGTTCACGGCACTGCACGAGAGCCACGGCTGGCAGGGCGAGGCACGCCGGTACGGCGAGGGCGTGGCCCTCCTCGTCGGCGACCTCGCGCTCGTCTACGCCGAGGAACTCATGACCCACGCGCCCGGGACGGCGGTCCCGGAGTGGAACCGGCTGCGCTCCGAGGTGATGATCGGCCAGTACATGGACGTCCACGCGGCGGCCGAGTTCTCGGCCGACCCCCGCACCTCCCGACTGATCGCCAGGATCAAGTCCGGCCGCTACACCATCCACCGCCCGCTCGTGGTGGGCGCGAGCGCGGCGGGCCGCGCCGACCTGGCCCCCGCCTTCGAGGAGTACGGCGAGGCCGTGGGCGAGGCGTTCCAGCTCCGGGACGACCTCCTCGACGCCTTCGGGGACCAGGCCGCCACCGGCAAACCCACCGGCCTGGACCTCAGCCGGCACAAGATGACGCCGCTGCTGGGCTGGGCCATGCAGCGCGACGAGCACATCCACACCCTGATGACCGAGCCGGGGCACACCCCCGACGAGGTGCGCCGCCGGCTGGTGGAGACCGGTGTCCCCGCCGACGTGGAGCGGCACATCGAGGGGCTCGTCGAGCGGGGCCGCAAGGCCATCGCGGACGCGCCGATCGCCCCGGTCTGGCGCACGGAACTGGCGGAGATGGCCCACCGGGTCGCCCACCGCACGACCTGAGCCCGGACGCCCTGAAGCCACATCGAGCGCCCCGAAGCCACCCCGAGCGCCGCCGCCACCCTCGGCGGCGGCGCTTTCACACATGGTGCGCCGCCCCCGCGCACCGGTCCCCGAGGACCGCAGTACCTGCGCCGATGGCTCAAGCTCCGTGCCGGGCGATACGGTGGCCCCCACTAGCGGTAGGTGGGGACGAAGGGACATGGCACGTGGCCTTGAGGGCGCTTCGCGCGGGTTTGGAAGCCCTGTACGTCAGGCGGCTGGCGCGCAAGCTGGACGGCAAGCCACGGCCCCGCCACGTCGCCATCATGCTGGACGGCAACCGCCGTTGGGCCCGCGGCGCCGGACACGACGACGTCCGTGAGGGGTACCGCGTCGGCGGCGCCAAGGTCGGCGACTTCCTGCGCTGGTGCGACGCGGCGGACATCGAGCACGTCACGCTGTGGATGCTCTCCGACGACAACCTCCACCGGCCGCCCGCCGAACTCGGGCCGCTGCTGGAGATCATCGAGGAGACCGTGGCCAGCATCTGCGCGGCCGACGAGGACTGGCGGATCGAGGTCATCGGCGCCCTGGACCTGCTCCCGGGGGAGACCGCGCGCACGCTGAAGGACGCCGTCGCCCGCACCACCGGCCGCACCGGCCTCAAGGTCGACGTGGCGGTCGGCTACGGCGGTCGCCGCGAGATCATCGACGCGGTGCGGTCCGCCTTCGACAAGCACATCTCCACGGGCGGCGACCCGGTCGAGCTCGCCGAGAACTTCGACCTCCAGCACATCTCGGACAATCTGTACTCCCCGGCCGGCCCCGACACCGACTTCATCATCCGCACCTCGGGCGAACAGCGACTGTCCGGCTTCCTGTTGTGGCAGTCGGCCTACGCCGAGGTCCACTTCGTCGAGGTCCTGTGGCCCGCGTTCCGTGAGATAGACCTGCTGCGCGCCCTGCGCTCCTACGCCGTCCGCGACCGGCGTTACGGCAGGTGACAGCCGCTTTCCCGGCCCAGGGCCACACCACAGCACCGCTCTACCGGCACTCCAGAAACGCTCCCGATACTCGGTAGCAGTACTGGAGCGGGGCCCCGCCCACACGCCGATCCGAAGGGATTGCTGTGTCCAACCCTGATGCCGTACTCGTCCGTATGCGCGAGTACATGGTGGGACCCACCCGGTTCATGATCCTCCACGCCTGCTTCGAGCTGGGCCTGGTCGACGCGCTGCGCAAGGAGGGCGGCCTGACCGCGGCGGAGCTCGGCGCGGCTGTCGGGGCCCGCCCCGACGCGGTCGAGCAGATGCTGACCCTGCTGGTCAAGGAGGGTTTCGTCGCCCTGGACGAGTCCACCGGCGGCTACACCCTCGACGCCCTCGCGGACGTCGCCGAGCCGGACCTGCAACGCGTCCTGACCTTCATGGGCATGATCAAGACGGGCATGCTGCGGCAGCTGTACCACCTCACCGACAGCGTGCGCACCGGCACCGCGGTCGGACTGAAGGAGCTCTACGGGTTCGAGGGCACGCTCTT
Source organism: Streptomyces sp. NPDC000983 (assembly GCF_040299205.1). Taxonomy (NCBI): domain Bacteria; kingdom Bacillati; phylum Actinomycetota; class Actinomycetes; order Kitasatosporales; family Streptomycetaceae; genus Streptomyces; species Streptomyces sp. NPDC000983. Next base: position 329,378 of record NZ_JBEPBM010000001.1, read on the forward strand.
CGAGGCCGCGGCGGTGGTCCCCGAGGTGCGCGCCGCGTGGGGGCCGCTCGCGCAGAACGAGACCGCGAGCGTCTACCCGTGGTTCTTCCGCAGCTTCGACGTCCCCGATGGCGCCCGGGTGCTCGACGTACGGGGCGGCAACGGCCTCGGAGCGATCATGACCTGTCAGCTCAAGGGCTCGCCCGGGCTGCGGGTGACCGCCCTGGACCGCCCCGAGCTGGAGGCCGAGTGCCTGCGCAACTTCGAGGCGCAGGGGGTCGCCGACCAGTGCTCGTTCGTGAGCGGTGACGCCCTGGACCCGCTGCCGGGCGGCTTCGACGTGGTGCTGCTGAAGCACTTCGTCGACATGCACGACAAGGACGAGGTGCTCACCCTGTTCCGCAACGCCCACGAGGCGCTGGAACCGGGCGGCCGGATCGTCGTCCTGGCGCCCGTGTACCCCGAGGACGTCAAGGACCCCGACGACCTCCAGGCCGACTTCTTCCCCGCCTACATCCTCGGCTGCGTGGTGGGCCGCGGCGGGCTCCAGAAGCTCTCCACGTACCGCGACTGGCTCCAGGAGTGCGGGTTCGAGGTCACGGACGTGGCCGCGAAGGATCCCGCGGACATCCCGGCGGACGCCATCATCAACCGTGTGGTGATCTGCGCGACGAAACGCGGCTGAACGCGGCCGGTCCGAGGACGCGCTGCGAGGACGCCGGTGCGGCGGGGCCCGGCCCCGCCGCACCGGCGTCCGTTCAGGCGGTGTAGAGGTCGAACGTCGAACTGCGCCTGGGTCCGGCGAGCACGTCGAGCTGGGGGTCGACGACGAGCATCGCCTGGTGCAGCCGCTGCACCCGCGGCGACGGCTCGACGCCGAGCCCTTCGATCAGCCGGATGCGCAGCCTGCGGTACACCTCCAGCGCCGACGCCTGCCGGCCCGACCGGTACAGCGCCACCATGGCCTGCGAGTGCAGCCCCTCGTGCTGCGGGTGCCGTGCCGTCAGCTCGGTCAGCTCCGGGATCAGCTCGGTGTGCCGACCGAGCCGCAGATCGGCGTCGATCCGCCGCTCGACGGTGCCCAGCCGGCTCTCCTCCAACCGCAGGATCTCGATCCGCAGGACCGGTCCCACCCGTACGTCGACCAGGGCCGGCCCCCGCCACTGGGTGAGCGCCTGCCGGAAGCGGTCGGCCGCGACGACGTCGTCACCGGCCTCGTAGGCGGACCGCCCCTCGGAGGTCATGCGTTCGTAGGTGTGCACGTCGACGCTGGCCGGCGGGACGGTCAGGACGTAGCCGCCGTGCCGGGTGGCGAGGATGTCCTTGGCGGTGCCCGGGGCGTCCGGCCCCATCGCGCCGCCGAGCCGTCGGCGCAGTTGGAGTATGTACGTCTGTAAGGTCGCCAGCGCGCTCTGGGGTGGTTCGGAACCCCATAGTTCTTCCATGAGCGTGGAGACGGGCACCACCCGTCCCGGGTAGAGGGCGAGCAGGGACAGCATCTGCCGCGGTTTGCCGGCCGAGGGGACGATCGACTCCCCGTTGACCTCCGCACACAACGTGCCCAGAATCTGGATCTTCATGATCTCCCCCGTACGTCGTCGAATCCCACTCGGCGGGTTCGCCGCGAGTCGGTGACCCAGAAGACGCCCGACGCGCTGGACGGCCGTTCCCGGCCCGGCGGGTTGCCGACGCACCTGCGCGCGCCGTGGGGGAGGGCAACCCTGGGCAGGGAGTGGTCACTCAGCTCGCGGGAACCTGTCTGGCTTGGCCGGATCATTCCGGTGCGCACGCCGACCAGTGTTGTCCATACGACTTGGGTCGCACTGTTCGACGACTTGGCGCCGGCTTGGCGACCGCCGCGCGCGGGAGTGCGCACCGGCACGGTCCAGGACCGCCCGGGCGGTGCCCGAGCGCGAGGTGAGGCGAGGCTCCCGGCCCGCCGCGCGCCGGGGCGCGCGCGGGCGTACCCCGGGCCCGCCTGGGCCGCCGCTCTCGCCAAGCCGACGTCAAGCCGTGGGCGGCACCGCGCCGGCGCCCGGGGCGCGGCCCGCGCCCGACGGCAGGCCGAAATCGTGCCGCCCCGCGCCCGCGCGGCGACGGCCCCGCCCCCGCGCCCGTACGGGGATTCGGTGGCCGTTCGGTCACCCGGTCGCGGCGGTGCGCCCGCCCGGGCTTACGGGGCCCCAGGGCGTACGGGCTTCAGGGGATACGGGCCTCGGGGCGTACGGGCTTCAGTCGGCGGTTCTGAAGATGCTGCCCTTCCAGGGGCGCGCCGCAGCGGCGCGGATCCGGCGCAGCAGGTGGACCCGGCGCAGCCGGCCCATCGTCTGGTACAGCACCTCGGCGGTCAGCGCATGGGTGAAGGAGTACCAGCCCAGGCGCTGCTGGTCCTCCCCGATCAGCCCGGCCGCGACGATGGCGTCCACCACCCGCAGCGCCTCCCCGATCTCCACCGAGGCGGCCTCGGCGACCACGTCGATGGCGAAGGTACCGCCCGCGATCGCCGCGACGGACAGCAACTCCAGCGCGGTCGGCCCGAGTTTCTCCACCCGGCCCAGGACGACCTCGCGCACGGGCGCGGGCACCGAGGCCGTCCGGGCCCGGCCGGAGCGCTCCACGCTGTCGAACACCTTGATGAGCTGACGGAGATAGAACGGGTTGCCGCCGGTGCGGTACCACAGCTCCTCGGCGCTGGCCCGGCTCACCTCCCGGTGCAGCATCGCGCTCGCCAGCGCCCGGGTCTCCGCGACCCCGAGGCCGGTCAGCGCCACCCGCGTCATCTCCGCGCGGGCCAGTGCCGCCGAGGTCCCGGTGAGGGCCCCCGCCTCGTCGGACCGGTAGGACGCGGCCACCAGCAGACGGCTCGCGGAGACGGACTCGGCGAGGTGCGCCAGCAGCCGCAGCGAGTGGGGGTCCGCCTGATGCAGATGGTCCAGCACGATCACCAGGGGCGTGACCTGCGAGGCGCTCGTCAGGTAGTGCACGATCGCCTCGAACCGGCGCAAGGTGGCCGTGTCGGCGTCGGCACCTTCCGCGGGCAGGCCCGTCTCCCCGTCGAGCACCTCGGCCACCGGGCCCGGCAGCCGGCGTCCGGTGTCATGGCCGGCCGCGGTCGCCAGCACCTGCCGCCAGGGCCACAGCGGCGGTGTGGCCACATGCCCGGGACAGGCACCCCACAACACCGTGCACTCCGGGGCCAGTTCGGCGAACCGCCGGAGCAGCCGGGTCTTGCCGATGCCCGGTTCGCCGGACACCGTCACCACCCGCCCCTGGCCGACGGCCGCCTCGGCCGCCACCGTGGCGAGGTGCCGCAGGGCCCCCTCGCGACCGACGAAGACATCCGTGTTCCTGGCCGGTGCGGGACTGCGCGCGGTCGGCACCCGCAGCGGTACGGCCGCCACCGTGGGACCGGCCCGTGCCACCGGGGACGGGCCGTTCGGGGCGGGCCGCCAGTCCAGTCCGGGGGCGTGGCTGAGGATCTCGCGTTCGAGGTGCTGCAGGGCGGGCCGCGGATCGATGCCCAACTCCTCGCCGAGGCGCCGCTGGTTGGTGCGCAGCACGGCGAGCGCGTCGGCCTGCCGGCCGGCCCGGTACAGGGCCAGGCTGAGCAGTTCGCAGCCGTACTCGCGCAGTGGGTGCGCCTTCATGAACGCCTCGAGTTCCGCGACCGCGACCTCGTGGGCGCCCACGGCCAGCAGCGCGGCGCACTGCCCCTCGACGGCCGACAGCCGCAGCTCCCCGAGCCGTGCCACCTCCGCCGCGACATGCACCGAGTGCGACACCTCCGGGTAGGCCTCGCCGCGCCAGAGGGCCAGCGCGGCCTCGAACCCGGTCAGCGCCTCGTGCGGATCGCCCCTGTTCCACGCCTGCCAGCCCGCCTTGGCGCGGCGCTCGAAGCTGCTGACGTCGACCTCGACGGTGTGGCCGTCCAGCAGATAGCCGCGGTCGTTGGTGTGCAGCACCTTCGTCGGTGCCCGGGGTGCCCGGTCGGGTTCCAGGACGCGGCGGAGGTTGGCGACGTAGGACTGCAACGATGTCATCGCCGATGGAGGCGGTGATTCCGCCCAGAGCGCCTCCAGCATCACGTCCACCGGCACGGTCTGGCCGAGCCGGCTCACCAATAACGCGACCAGTTTGCGTTGTTTGGGCGCCCCGAGATCCACCGGACGCCCGGTGACGACCGCTTCCAAAGGCCCCAGTGCCCTGAATTCGGCCCGGGGGAGAGAGAGGGTCTTCGTATTCGCGGTACTCGCGGTATTCGTGGGCTGTGCAAGCAATTCCACGTCGGCTAAATGAGCGAGGCCGTCACAGTTCACGCATGTCCCCTCGGCTGGGCGAAGGCATCGCGAACCCTCTTCGGCCCCCGCGCTGGGTTGAGTATGTTTAGCGGGCAGATCTCTGTCAAGGCGGGATAACGCCGCAGGTCAGGGGAGTTCTCCGGGATGTGCGACGGCGTACTCGCCGCGCGCCATCCGGTAACCGAGCTGGAATCGGTGCTCGGCTCCGTACTGCTCGCGCAGTGAGGCGATGTGCCCCTGCACGGACCGCAGGCTCATACCGAGGCGCCTGGCGATGGCCTTGTCGGAACGGCCCTCGATCAGCAGCGCCTTGATGGCCTGGCGTACGTCGGGCACCACCTCGCGCGCGGCGTCCGCCGCCCGCACCGGACGGAACGGGAAGCCCTCGGCCCGGACCCACGCCTTCTCGAACACGCCCTGGAGGAAGGCGATGACGGCGGTGTCCCGGATCAGCGCGGTGCTGGGGGAGGGGCCGCCGCCCGGGATGAAGGCGACCTCTCCGTCGACGACGACCAGCCGGTCGAAGAACTCCGGGAGCGTGCGCACCGCCACGTCGCCGCGCTCCATGATCTGCTGCACGTACTTCTTCCTGGGCTCGGAGAACCGGGCGCTGTGCTGGAACAGCGTGCGCAGGGCGGCGCCCCGGGCCAGCGGACCCAGGACCGCCGCGCGCATCGCGTCGAGGGCGGCCGCCGGGCCCGGCTCGTCCGGCTGGGCGGTGAGGATCTCGCGCCGGGCGCCGCGCAGCGCGTCGATCACCGCCTCCTGGACGGTGTCGGGGTCGTCGAGGTACCGGATGAGGCCCGGGGCCCCGGTGTCGGCGGGAGCGGCGACGAGCAGCCGGCCCGCGGTCCGGGTGGCGTACCGTTCGAGGCTGCCCAGTGTGTCGGCGATCCGCAGCAGCGACTCCAGCGGTGAGTCGGCGGGGCACAGGGTGTCCCGGGTCTGTCCGCTGCCTGCGCTCATGGCGTCATCCTTTCCGAGGGCTCGGTCCGGCGACGGGCGCGCGGGGTCCTCGCGCGGTCGCGGCTCCGGTCGGGACGGGAAGGTGTACTCGTGCCCTCGGCACGAGGAGCGGCACCTCCGGCGCGGCAGCCGTTCACCTCCGCGTTCACACCGGTTGCCGCCTGACCAGATCCTTGGTGAACGCCCCGGAAGTCGCAACCGAAATCGCGGGCACCCCAGTGATCCTGGGGCGAAACTCTAGAACCCCTCGCGGCAGGCCCTCAGTAGCCGGGCTCCTTCGCCAACTCCCCCCGGCGGGCGGCGATCCCGGGCCGGTACACCCGCGTGTCCCAGTCCTCGGGCTCGACGGGCTCCAGGGCGATGGAGATCACCCGCTCCTCCACCCCGAACGCCTCCCGCACGGCGGCGACGACCTGCTCCACCAGGCGGGAACTCTCCTCGGGAGTCAGGGACTTGGGGAAGTGCTGGATCGTCACATGCGGCATCAGGGTGTCCTTGTCGACGGGTCGGCCGGGTGCGGTGTCGGTCGGGGTGCGGCGCGCCGGAGCGCCCGGGCCAGCTCGCCGACGCCGGGGTCGCGCAGCACCCCGTAGTGGTCGGCCTCCAGCTGGACGACGGTGGGCGGCGCGGCCGTCGCGCCCACGGCGCGTTCGATGAAGGAGGGTTCGTCGTCCCGTGCGCGGAAGACGGTCACGGGCGCCGAGACCGGCCGCGCGACGGCGTCCGCCGGGCCCCGGGTGAATCCGTAGGTGCGGCGCACCACGGTCACCACCCGCCGGATCAGCCCCGGGTCCAGTTGCGGGAACCGCCGCTCCACGAACCGGGCGAAACTCTCCGCGTCACGGCACTCACGTAGACACGCCTCGACGCCCGGACCGCGCACGGTGCCGGCGAAGACGGAGTGCAGGACGGTGACGAAGACGGGATCGGCGAAGTCGCCGACGCTCCCCGGGTCGGGGTCGAGGTCGCCCGCGCCGGTGTCGGTGGGGTCGAGGTCACCCGCGCCGCTGCCGGCCGAGTCTCCGCCGCCCGCAGGGCCCGGCCGGGCCGCGTCGTCCACCCGTGGCGATCCCGGCGCCAGCAGGAACACCCGCTCCACCCGGTGGCCCGCCGCCTCCAGCTGCCGTGCCGCCTCGAAGGCGACCCGCGCCCCGAACGAGTAGCCCCAGAGCGTGTAAGGGCCCTCCGGCTGGATCTCCCGCAGCTCGGCGACATCGGCGGCGGCCATCTCCGCCACGGACGGCAGCGGGGTCTCGCCCTCGTTGACGCCGATCGCCTGGACGCCGTGGACGGCACCCTCGCCGGGCGCCCGGGCCGCGAGCAGCCGCAGGTTCATCGTGACCCCGCCCAGCCCCGGCCAGCAGAACACCGGCGGCCCGCCGGCACCGGGCCGCAGCGGCGTGATCCGGGACCCGGTCGCCGCCGCCCCCGCGGTCACCGCCGCGGCCAGGCCCGCCACCGTGGGCGCCTCGAAGAGCAGTTGGAGCGGCACGGCACAGCCGAACACCTCGTTGATCCGCCGGATGAGGGCGACCGCGATCAGCGAGTTCCCGCCCAGCTGGAAGAAGTCGTCGTGCACGGAGACGAAGTCCCGCCGCAGCGCCGTCCGCCACAGACCGCACAGCCGCGCCTCGGTGGGATCGCGGGGCTCCACCACCGGACGCACCCGGTCCGCCATCGAGTCCACATGGCGCGCCAGGGCCTTGGTGTCGATCTTGCCGCTCGGGGTCTGCGGCAGCTCGGGCAGGATCAGGATCCGGCCGGGGAGCATGTACTCGGGCAGCGAGGCGGCCAGGTCGTCCCGGATCAGCTCCTGCGGCCCCTTCATGTGGACCTGGTCCTCGTCCATGCCCTCGTGCCGGACCTGTTCCTCGCTGACCGTGCCGCCCACGCAGAAGTACGAGGGGCCGGTCGGCCGCCCCGCCCGCCGCAGGATCTCCGTCATCCGCCGGGCGGCGGGCAGGTCGTCCCCGGAGCGGGAGCTGTAGCCGGCCGGCATCAGCCCCAGGCGGGCCGTGTTGGTCATCAGGCGTTGCAGCTCGCGCCCCAGATCGACATGGCCCAGCCGGTCCCGGCCCCGCCCGGCGCGGCCGACGAGCGTGATGCCGAGGGCCGACCGTTCGTAGGCGGCCTGGTTGATGGCGATCACATGGCGTTTGAGGACCAGTTCGTCGCTGATCCGCTCCAGCCGGCCGTCCCGGTGCAGGTACTGGCCGCTGGGCAGTCCCGTCCCGCTGCCCGGGTGGAACTGCACGTACAGGTCGAGGTCCGGCCGCGGGGGCGCGGCACCGGCGGGCACCAGCTCGAAGGCGGCCAGGAAGAGGTCGCCGTCGTGCCCCCCGAGCCGCCGGGCGACGGCGCCGTCGTACGCCGTCCCCGCGAGGGCCAGTCCGTGGGCGGGCAGCACCTCGTCGAAGAGCCCGGCGATGTGCCCGGCCTCGATCTCCAGCACCTCCCGGACGTTCTTGCGGTACACCGCCTCGATGGCCGTCCTGCGGCCGACGAGACGGACCCGCACACCGGGCCGCGCACGGGGGCCGGCGGGCTCGGTCAGCACGAGTTCGTGGCGGACCGGGTGGTAGTAGTGGAGGCCCGCCGCCAGGCCCTCCACGCCGACGCACTCCAGGTACAGCTGGGCCGCGTACAGGGAGCCGGGGGAGGCGTAGGCGTACTTCGGCAGCAGCCGGTCCGCGCTGTGGTACTGCCCGAAGTGGCGCAGGATCAGGCCGAGTTCGTCCAGGGTCAGCTCCTCGGGGCGACGCGGAGCGACCGCGGCCGTGTCCGCTCCGGGCCGTCGGCCGAGCGCCGCCAGGACGTCCGCCACGACCGGCGGTCCGCCCTCGTAGAAGCGGTAGGTCTTGCGCGCGAAGGCCATCCGCCGCTGCTCCCGGTCGGCGACGGCACCCGGCAGGCGCACCGTGGGCCGTCCGGCGAGGTCGGCCGCGTCCCGCACCCCGGCACCGGCGAGCTGTGCCCGGACCTGGAGCCGGGAGGACTTCGAGGCGTGATGCGCGCCGAACTCGCCCTGGTCCATCAACGCGGCCTCACGCGGGCTGAGTTCGACGCAGGCGACCAGACCGCCCGCCCCGGTGACCGGATCCGTGCTCAGCAGGACGGCCGCGTTCCGCACCCAGTCGTGGGCCTCGACGGCCAGCCGCACCTCGTCCAGCTCGATCCTGAAGCCGCGCAGTTTCACCTGGTTGTCGGCCCGGCCGGCGAACTGGGCGGTGCCGTCGGGATTCCACCGGGCCAGATCCCCGGTGCGGTAGAGCCGTTCATGGCCGGGCTCACCCGGCCGGACAAAGGGGTTCGGCCGGAAGCGCTCCGCGGTGAGGTCGGGGCGGTGCAGGTAGCCGCGTGCCAACTGCACTCCGCTGATGTGCAGTTCACCTGTTTCGCCGTCCGTCACCGGACGGCCCCCGGGGTCCAGGATGTGGTAGCGCAGGCCCGGCACGGGTCTGCCGATCGGCACGGTCTCGGGGCCCTCGTCCAGGGCGGCCGGATCGACCGTGTGGGCCGAGGTGTTGATGGTGCACTCGGTCGGCCCGTACAGGTTGACCAGCGCGGTCCGGGGCAGCGCCCGGGTCAGCCTGCGGGCCAGCGGGCGGGTCAGCGCCTCGCCGCCGCTGAACAGATGGGTGAGCGAGGTGCACCTGCCGAGTTCGCCGGTGTCGACGAGGGCCTGGAGGAGCGTCGGCACGCACTGCAGCGCCGTCACCGCGTGCCTGTTCACGGCCTCGACGATCCGCACCGGATCCCGGTGGATGCCACCGGACCCGATCACCACCCGGCTCCCGCAGGCCGGGGCGAGGATCTCCCACTGGGCGGCGTCGAAACCGACCGGAGTCTTGTGCAGCACGGTCGCCCCCGGGCCCAGCCCGAAGGTGCCGGCGAGCCAGCGCATCTGGTGCGCCAGGGCCCGGTGCTCGACCGCCACGCCCTTGGGCCGCCCGGTGCTCCCCGAGGTGTGGATGACGTACGCCAGATCCGTCGGGCGCGGTCCTTCGGGCAGCACCGCCGGATCGGTGTCGGAGCGGCCCTTGACGAACTCCACGACGTCCTCGAGCGTGACCACGGTGATGCCCGGCCCGAGAAGCTCCGCGAGCCGGCCGCGCAGCGAGTCCTGGGTGAGCACCACCCCCGTCCGGGCGTCCCGGGCGACCAGGCGGATGCGCTCCTCGGGATAGTCGGGCGGGAGCGGAAGGTAGGCGCCGCCCGAGCGCAGCACGCCCCACGCACCGACCACCAGGTCCAGGGAGGGCTCGACGAACAGGCCCACACCGTCGTCCGCCGAGACACCCAGCCGGTGCAGGAAACGCGCCACGTCGTCGGCCCGGTCGGCCAGTTCGCGGAAGGTGAGTGCCTCCCCGTCGTGGACCACGGCGAGATCGCCGGGCCGCTCCCGGGCCCGGGCGCGCAGCAGATCGGGCAGACAGGGCCCGGCGGCATCCTGACTCTTCATCGACGTCCCCCCGTGCTCGGATCGCGCTTCGACCTCCGCTCGAACGTACGGACAGGAATTCGCACCGGCGCCGCGGGCCACCCCCGCAATCCATGAAGTGCGGCAACCCGAACCATGGTTCGCGTGGTCAACCCCGGTCCGCGGCGGCAGATTCGGGGCCGAGCATGCGCTCCCGGCGACGGACCGGACCTCGGGCGCGCGTCGAGGGAACCGACAGCGACGGAACCGAAGCGGGGGTCACATGAGCGAGCTATCGACCGGCAGCGTCATCGGCTCACTGGACGAACTCGTGGGCAACACACCGATGTTGAGGCTGAGACTGCCCGGACTGCCCGAGGACGCCCATGTGCTGGCCAAGCTGGAGGCGGCCAACCCGCTCTCCAGCATCAAGGACCGCGCCGCGCTGTTCATGCTGCGCGCCGCCGAGGAGAGCGGCGCCCTGCGACCCGGCGGGACGATCATCGAGTCGACCTCCGGGAACACCGGGATCGCCTTCGCCGCGCTGGCCGCCGCCCGCGGCTACGGCTGCCGGATCGTGCTCCCCGACAACGCCTCCCGCGAGCGCCTGCTCACCCTGCGCATGCTCGGCGCCGCGATCGAACTCACCGACCACACCCTCGGGTTCGCCGGCTGCGTGGAGCGCGCCGAGGAACTGCACGCCGCGACCCCCGGCTCCTGGTACGCGGCCCAGCACATCAACCCCGCCAACGTCCGCGCCCACTACGAGACCACCGGACCGGAGATCTGGCGGGACACCGCCGGCCGCGTCGACCACCTGGTCTGCGCGGTCGGCACCGGCGGCACCCTGACCGGGGTCGCCCGTCGGCTGCGCGAGCACAACCCGCGGCTGCGAGTCGTCGCCGTGGAGCCGGCCGGCTCGCCGCTGCTCTCCGGCGGCGCGCCGGGACCGCACCGCATCCCCGGTCTGAACGGCGGATTCACCAGCCCGGTCACGGACGTCACCCTCATCGACGAGGTCATCGCCGTCGAGGACGCCGACGCCGCGGCCGCCACCCGCGCCGTCGCCGCCGCCACCGGACTGCTCGTCGGTGTCTCCTCGGGCGCCGCCGCCCACGCCTGCGTGGAACTCGCCCGCCGCCACGACCTGTCCGGCGCCACCGTCGCCACCGTCTTCCCGGACACCGGGGAGCGCTACCTCAGCTGGTGGCCCGAGGCCCAGGACCTCCCCGCCCCCCCCGACGGCACACCCCGCTGACCGGCCGCCGCCGAGGCCCGGCCCGCCGCGACACACCGGTGACCCCGGCCCTCCAGACCTGCCCTTCAGCCGCGCACCTCACATTCGGCCCCGCTGTCTCGTCGGAGGTTCAGGCGCACGGACACCCCCGGACCGCACCCAGGAAACGGAGCACAACCGACCCATGAATCGCGAGCGTTGTCTGCTCCTCGTCGGCGCCACCGACGAAACCGTGGCCAAGGCACGGCAGTTGGGCCTGCACGTCCTGCTGTTGCAGCACCCCACCAAGGTCAACGCCGAGCAGGAGCGCCTCGCCGACCATGTCGAGGTCGTCGACTACACCCGCTGGGACATGGTCCGGCCGATCGCCGAACGCCTCCACCGTGCCCCCGGCTTCGCCGCCGCCACCTCCCTCACCGAGCCCGGTCTGGAGAACGCGGCCCGCGTCAACGACCTGTTCGCGCTCGGCGGCACCGGCCACGAGGTGACCCGGCGCTTCCGCGACAAGGCGGTCATGCGCGCCCATCTGGCCGACGGCCCCGACGCCGTCCGCGCCCGCCCCCTGCGCAGGCGGCCCGACCTGGACGCCTTCGGGGAGCGGTGCGGATACCCGTTCGTCGTCAAACCGACCGACGCCACCGCGAGCATCGGCGTGCACCGCCTCGACGGACCCGCCGACGCCGACCGGGTCTGGGCGGCCGTGCAACGCCTGTCCGGCACCCGCACCGACCGGGTGTCCACCCTGATGCTGCTCCAGGACTTCCTGATGGAGGAGTTCGTCGACGGCCCCGAGTACAGCGTGGAGTCCTTCAGCCGGGCCGGACGGCACGTCGTCATCGCCGTCACCGAGAAGTTCACCGACCCCGCGCACTTCGCCGAACTCGGGCACGCGGTACCCGCGCGTCTCGGCACGGAGACCGAGGAACGGGTGCGCGCGTCGGTCGTCGCCCTGCTGGACCGCCTCGGCTTCCGGGACGGCGTCTGCCACACCGAGATCCGGATCGGCGCCGACGGCCCCCGCGTCATCGAGAGCCACAACCGGATCGCCGGGGACGCCATCACCGACCTGGTCCACCACGTCTACGGCATCGACACGGTCAAGCTCGCCCTCGGCGCCCCCTTCGGCCTCGCCGAGCGGCTGCCCGACCGGCCCACGCCCCGCGGCGGAGCCGCCGTACGCTCGGTGGTGGGCCGGCCCGGCGACGTCGTCGCCTCGGTGGACGGCGAGTCCGAGGCGCGGGCGCTCCCCGAGGTGCTGGCGGTACGGATCAGCGCCGCGCCGGGCGAGACGGTACGGCCGCTGCGGGACAACTGGGACCGCCTCGGCCTGGTCGCCGTCTCGGGCGCGGACACCACCGACGCGGTCCGGCGCGGCGCCGAGATCGTCGGCACGGTGCTGAAGGTCCGGGTCGAGGACCCCGACGGACGGCCCGGCCTCGCCGAGGCCGCCCCGGTCAGCGACCGGACGGTGATACCGGCATGAGCGTCCTGGTCCTGCACCGCAACCCCTTCGCCGCCTTCCCCTACCGCCGGTGGCTGGACGGCGACGCCCCCGGCCTCGGCGAGCGCACCCCCTACCCCGGCGACGTCGTCGTACTCGCCGCCCGCGACAAGATCCTCTCGGCGGGGGAGCCGCTCCCGTCGGCCGCCGACCACGACCTCACCCACCTCGAACTCTTCGACACCCTCGACGACCCGGCGGTGCCCTCCCGCGCGCTCGCCCTCGCCGAGCGCCACCGCGTCACCCACGTCATCGCCCACCACGAGGCGGACATCGCCCTCGCCGCCCGGCTGCGCGAGCGCCTCGGCCTGGACGGCGCGTGGAGCGCCGACATCGCGCCGTTCCGCGACAAGGCCCTGATGAAGAGCCTCGCCCGGCGCGCCGGCATCGAGGTCGCCGCGCACGCCGTGCCCCCACACGCGGCGGAGGCCCGCGACTTCGCCGCCCGGCACGGACTGCCCGTGGTGCTCAAGAACCGGGAGGGCTACAACTCCATCGGGCTGACCGTCGTCACCGACCAGGACACCCTGGAGTCGCAGACCGCCCGCGCCTACCGGGACGGCCCGCGCCGGGACCTGCTGATCGAGGCGTACGTGCCGGGGCGGATGTGCCACGTCGACGGGCTGGTCGTCGACGGCCGCACCGTCGCCGCCTGGCCCTCCCAGTACCAGTACGACCTGGCCTCCTTCGGCGTCGACCCCGGCCCGCGCGTCGACCTGACCCTGGACGTCGACGACCCCCTCACCCCCCGGCTGCTCGCGCTGGTCGAGCGGACCCTCGCCGCCCTGAAACCGGCCGGCTCCCGGCTGCGCACGCACGCCTTCCACGCGGAGGTCTTCCACACCCCCGACGACCGTCTGGTGCTCTGCGAGATCGCCTGCCGGTCCGGCGGCGCCAAGATCCGGGAGGTCTTCGAGGTCCTCTTCGGTATCCGCCTCGCCGTCCACGTCACCCGCGCCGAGGCCGGGCTCGGCCTGCCCGAGGTCCACGGCGCCGTGGACGAGCGGGGCCTGCTGCGGCCGCGCGGGATGTCCGGGCAGGTGCTCACCATGAAGCGGCCCGGGCTGGTGCGGTCGCTGCCCGCCGTCCCCGACGAGGAGTGGGTGAGGGGGTTCTGGCTGTTCGCCGAGGAGGGCCAGGTGATCGCCCCCGCCTCGGGCTCCGCCGACTTCCTCACCGCGACGGTCGGCTCGGCCCCGACCCGCGCGGAGTGCGAACGCCGGCTGCGCGACCTCGGCGCCCGCGTGCACGCCGCGACGAAGATCGTGCCGGTGCCCGAGGACCGGCCGGCGGACGCCTCATGAGGCGGCGCCTGTCGTCCGTCCGCTTCAAGTACATGGCGGGCATGGTCGTCGACGCCACCGGCAGCGGCATGTACCTCCCGCTGTCGCTGCTCTACTTCCACCACGTCACCGGCCTCTCGCTGACCGAGGTCGGCGCGATCGTGACGGCCGCCTCCGTGATCGGCCTGATCAGCAACCCGGTCGCCGGCGTCCTCATCGACCGCTTCGGCGCCCGCGCCGTCCTGGTCGGCGGATACGTGCTGCGCGCCTCCGCCTTCTGTCTCTATCCCTTTGTCGACAACCCCGTCGCCATGTTCGCGGTGCTGCTGCCCGTGGCCCTCGGCGACACCTCCTACCCGCCGGCCATCCAGTCCTTCGTCGCGGAGATCGTCCGGGGCACCGAGCGGGACAAGCTCCTCGCCCTGCAACGCAGCCTGCGCAACGCCGGCATGGGCGCCGGCGGCCTCCTCGCGGGCGCCGCCCTCGCCCTCGACGACTCCGGGTTCTACGCCGTCGTCCTCGGCGCGGCCGCCGGGTACCTGTTCGCCGCGGCCCTGCTCGGCACCATCCGCACCGGCTCCGGCGCCCGCCCGCCCGGCGCCCGCGTCTCCCGCAGGGGCGGCTACCGCATGGTGGCCCGCAACCGGCCCTTCCTCGGACTGACCCTGCTCAACATTCCGACGGCCTTCGCCTACATGGTGCTCTCGGTCGCCCTGCCGGTGTACCTCACCCGTGAACTCGACGCGCCCGTCTCCCTGGTGGGCGTCCTCTACGCGGTCAACACCGTCGGTATCGCCGTGCTCCAGATCCCGGTCACCCGCCTCCTGGTGAGGTACCGCAGGACGCGCGCCGTGGCGCTCGGCGCGGGAGTCTTCGGGCTGTCCTTCGTCCTGTTCGCGGTGCTGGGCGGCCTGTCGACCGGGGCGGCGCTCATCGCCGGGGTGTTCGCCGCGACCGCCCTGTTCACCGTGGGCGAGCTGCTGCACGGCGCCACGGCCTCCGCGCTCGTCGCCGAGGCCGCCCCCGAGGCGACCCGCGGCCGGCACCTCGCCGTCTACCAGCTGTCCTGGGCGGTGCCCATCGCCCTCGCGCCGACCGTCCTCACCGCACTGCTCTCCCTGTCCGCCACCGGGATGTGGCTCCTCCTGGCGGCCGGGGTGGCGGGCTCCGCGCTCGGCGTGCTGCGGCTGGAACACCGGCTGCCGCCGGCCGCCGTGCACCCGGCACCGCCCGAGGCCGAACCGGCCGCGTCCGAACCCAGCCCGACCGGAAAGGTGGCATGACCCCCATGGGGATATCGAGTTGGCGTGTGCTCGGCGAGGAGGACCCGGAGTTCGCCCAGGAGGACGTCCCCGGGCAGAGCGGCCTCGTCAGCCAACTGCGCCCGCTGATCGTGGAGTTGACCGAGCCCGGCGACCTGGTCTTCGACCCCTTCGCGGGCTGGGGCACCACCCTGGTGGCCTGCGCCGCCGAGGGACGGCTCGGCGTCGGCACCGAGATCAACCCGGTCCGCGCCCGGCAGGCCGGCGAGCGCGTCGCCCGCCACCCCGGTCAGCGCATGCTGTGCGGCGACGCCCGCAGGCCCCCGCTCGACCCCGGCACCGTGGACCTGGTCCTGTGCGACCTGCCCTACTTCGGCACCAACCTGGACCTCGACGAACCCGACCCGGGCCAGCTGTACGCGCTGCGCGACTACGACACCTATCTGGCCGCGCTGGACGAGGCGTTCGCGGCCGTGGCCCGGGTGATGCGGCCCGGCGCGCACGCCGTGATCGCCGTCCAGAACCGGCGGATCGCCGACCGGTTCGTCCCGCTGGCCTGGGACGCCGCCCGGGTGCTGGGCCGCCATCTGACGCTGGGTGACGAACGCGTCCACCTCTACGACTGGCCGGTCAAGGACGAGGGCGACCCCCTGCGCACCAACCGCTCGCACGAATACCTGCTGATGGCCCGGAAGTGAACCACCCGGCCGCCCGGGGCCTGCCCGGCGGGCGCCCGCCGGGCGCCCGTCAGGCGTCCCGCCACAGCCGCAGTTTGTCCGGGTTGAGCACCGACCAGATCTGCCGGATCCGGCCGCCCGCCACATCGAAGGCGAGCACCGACACGGGCACCCCGTCCACCTCCGCCACCAGACCGGGCTGACCGTTCACCGTGGACTCCCGCAGGGTCAGCTCCGGCACCACCTCGATCCGCCCGGCGAAGAAGCGCGCCACCTCCTCGGCGCCCTCGATCGGCCGCAGCACCGCCCGTACCAGCCCGCCGCCGTCGCCGGTCGCGGTGGCGTCCGGCGCCAGCAGGCCGATCAGTGCGTCGATGTCCTTGGCCGCCCAGGCCCGTTTGAACGCCCTGACGGTGTCGGCGCGCCCGGCCGCGGGGGCCGACGGGGCGACGGCGGGCTGGGCGGCGCGGATCCGGCGGCGCGCGGAGGAGGCCAGCTGACGGCAGGCCGGCTCCGTACGGCCGACGATCGAGGCCACCTCGGCGAAGGTGTAGCGGAAGACGTCGTGCAGGATGAACGCCACCCGCTCGGCCGGGGTCATCACCTCCAGCACGACGAGGAACGCCATGTTGATCGACTCGTCGAGGGTGATCCGGTCGGCCGGGTCCGCCGCACCTCCGCCGCCCCACCGTCCGCTCACCCACTCCCGGCCCGCCGGCAGCGGCTCCGGGACCCACTCGCCGACGTACCGCTCGCGCCGGGCCCGCGCCGAACCCAGCAGATCGAGACAGATACGGCTGGCGACCGTGGTCAGCCAGCCGCCCGGCGACTCGATGGCCTCGCGCTGCCCCGCGGACATGGCGTACCAGCGGGTGTACGTCTCCTGCACCACGTCCTCGGCCTCGGTGAGCGAGCCGAGCAGCCGGTAGGTGAGGTTGATCAGCTGCTGCCGCTCGCTCATGATCGCGGCCAGGCTCGGATCGGTCCGTTCCTGCCCGGACCCGGATGCTTCGCTCATGGTGTCGCCGACTCCCTCGGTCGCTCGGTCCCCGTCAGGTCCGACGAGACATCGGGTCGAACTGTGAGGCCGGCGGCTCGCCTCACATTGTGCGGGGCTGCGTCGTCGTAACTGGTGAACGGAACATTAGCCAGGTCACGAAGGAAGGGAACCGATGTCGGAATCCGTGAATGTCTCGATCATCTACTACAGCGCCACGGGCACCGTGCACGCCTTGGCGCAGGCGGCGGTCGAGGGTGCGGAGAAGGCCGGTGCTCAGGTACGGCTGCGCAAGGTCCCCGAGACGACCCCGCAGGAGGTGATCAACCTCCGCCAGGAGTGGGTCCAGCACCTGGAGGACACCGCCGACGTCGAGAACGCGGGCCACGACGACCTGGAGTGGGCGGACGTGGTGCTGTTCGGCACCCCCACCCGCTTCGGCAACCCGGCCAGCCAGCTGCGGGTGTTCATGGAGAGCACCGGCCCGCTGTGGTTCCAGGGCAAGCTCGCGGGCAAGGTGTACTCGGCCTTCACCGCCTCCAACACCGCCCACGGCGGCCAGGAGTCCACGTTGCTGGCGCTCGGCAACACCTTCTACCACTGGGGCGGCATCATCGTCCCGCCCGGCTACACCGACCCGATCCAGTTCCAGTCGGGCAACCCCTACGGCACCTCTCATGTGGCCGGCACCGGTGCGCCCGGTGACGTCCAGTTGCAGGCGGCCCGCCACCAGGCCCGCCGGTCCGTCGAGATCGCGGCCGCGCTCAAGGCGGGCCGCGCCGCCTGAACCGGCGCGGTCCGCGCGGCCGTGAGCCGGCGGTTCCCGTGGCCGGGCGGGTCCCCACGAACCCGCCCGGTCCCGGGCCTGCCGTACCGGCCCGTCCTCAGCGGGCGCCCGTCCAGTTGTGGGCGACGTCCAGGACGATCCGGTCGGTCAGCACCTGCACCCGGAACGGCAGCCGGGCCCGCAGGCCGAGTCCGACCAGCGTCTCCCCTTCGAAGCTGCCGCCGAACCGGGTGTCCCGGAAGGTGCGGTACCCGGTGAGGTCGACTCCCGGCAGGGGCCTGCTCACCCGGCCCGGATAGGTGGGCTCGCCGGTCTCGTGGTCGTAGGCGGGCGCGGCCACCCGGACCTCCAGGACGGCGCCGCCGCCGACCGGTATCGGACGGCCGGAGCCGTCCTGGTACAGCCGCTCCACGTAGCGGACCGAGTAGCCGAGACCGGAGCGGCCGGCGCCCGGCACGTCGATGACCATCCGGTCGTAGCAGGCGTGCCGTCCGGTCCTGACGTTCGTGAGCGGTTCGGTGGTGGCGGTCGGCCTGACCTCCGGCAGGCTGCCCCAGCCGGTCGGACAGGCGGTCGCCTGTGTGGTGGCCGCCGACGCGGTGGCGGCGGGCAGGGCCGGAAGGGCCAGGGCCGCGACGGCGGCCAGGGTGATCGAGGTGGTTCTGATTCTTCGCATGTCGTCCCCCGACAAGTGCGTGGATCTGATATCGGGTGAGACAACCGGAATGGCCGAATGGTTGCGGTGCCGACGGAAGGATCACCAGCCCCGTCCGTGCATGAATGGCGCGCTCCGGATCGGGTACGCGTCCCGGACGACCTTCGCCGCTACCAGGGGATCTGTGATGGAGACACCCGCGAACCACCTCACCGCCACACCGGCACGGCAGGCGCTGGAGGCGCTGGCCGACAACCAGGACGACTCCGCGGCGCTGGACACCCTCGCCGGGAGCGAGGTGCTGGTGCCGGTGCCGGACGACGTCACCGACGAGGACGCCACCGATCCGGAGGCCGTCGCCCTGCCCGTCCTGGAGCAGCCGGACGGCGGGCCCGTGGTGCCCGTGTTCACCTCCGAGCCCGCGATGGCCGAGCTGCTGCCGTTCGTCGGCCGCTACCGCCTGGTCCCGCTGGGCGCGCTCGCCGCGCAGTGGCCGACCGACGAGCTGAACCTCGCCATCGACGCCGGGTCACCGCATCCGCTCACTCTCACCTCCGAAGGGGTGCGCACCCTGCTGGTCCGGCCCTGAGCCGGGGCCGGACCAGCCCGGCCACCGACGTGACGGAGGGGGGAGCGGCCGGGCCTTCCGGGCGGCGCCTCGCGCGGGGCCGAGTGGCACCGACTCCGCTCGGGCAGCGCGCTCACGGTCGCCGTGTCCCGAAGATAGGACCGCCGCCGGGCGCCGTCGCTCCCTCTTGCGCGGTGCCTGTCCGCAATACGCGGCGGACCGGAAACGGCCGGATTCAGCCCGAGGAGCGCAGCGTCCGCGACGGGGACTCCCCGAAGCGCTCCCGGTAGCGGCGCGCGAACCGGCCCAGATGCGCGAAGCCCCACCGGTAGGCGACCTCCGCCACAGTGGTCGAGCCGGGAGCGGCCGCCTTGAGCTGCTGGTGGACGCGGTCCAGGCGCACCTCGCCGACGTACGCCATCGGAGCCACCCCCACATGCTTGCTGAACGCCTCCTGAAGGGTGCGCACACTCACCTGGGCGATCTCCGCGAGCCGAGCGGCGTCGTAGGGCTCGGCGGGCAGTTCCTGCACGACGTCCATGACCCGTTTCACCGCGGCGGGCCGCATCGGTGGCGGCGGCCCCTCCAGTTCGGCCCGGCAGGAGTGGTCGGCGGCCAGCAGCAGCCCTTCGAGGAGGGTCTGTTCGAGCCGGGCCCGGATGATGGGGCGGCGCAGCAGACCGTCCGGGATCTCGTGGTCCTGGAGCATCCAGCGCACCAGTCGCGCCCAGCTGAGGCCGGGCCCGCACGCGACGTCGATGTACGGCTCGAAGCGCGGCGGGCGGCGCACCGGCCGGCCGAGCATGGCCTCCAGGCCGCTGAGCAGGGCCACCTTGTCGATCTTCACGGTGAGGGAGTGGCAGTCCGGCGACCAGTCGTCGACGCGGACGCCGTACTCGGGGTCGACGATGACGGCCCGCCGGGAGGTGGCGCCCAGTTCCCGGCCGCGGCCCTGCCGGATGCCGAAGGTGCCCGTCAGGGGCACGGTCACGTGGTAGACGCCGGGTTCCCCGCAGCTCATCCGGACCCCGGTGCCGAAACTGATGTCGCCGACGACCAGCGGGGCGAGGTCGACGACGCTCAGCCTGGTGCGGAACCGGGCGGCGGGGCCGGTGACTTCGAGCCGCAGGTCGTAGTAGTGGGCGGCGATCGCCTCGTGGCTCTCCTCCACCGACCGCGTCGTGTACGCGAAGTACGCGCCGGTACCGTCCTCGTGCACGGTCAAGGTGATGTCTCCCCGTCCCCTCACAGGGTTGTGGGAGTGATGATGCCCGGGGTCCGCGGATCGGAACAGCCCGCCGGGCCCGCGGTCAGGCCGGCAGCGTCCGGGCGAGCGCGTCCCGCTGGAGCGGGCGGACCTCGGCGTGCAGCTCACGGCCCCGGTCGGTGAGGGTGACCCAGACTCCGCGCCGGTCCTCCGCGCAGATCGAGCGCTCCACCAGGCCGTCCTTCTCCAGGCGTCCGATCAGCCGGGACAGGGCGCTCTGGCTCAGATGCACCCGGCCGACGAGGTTCTGCACCCGGCAGTGGCCGCCCTCCTCGGGGGTGGTGGTGGCGAGGATGTCGAGGACCTCGAAGTCGCTCGCGCCGAGCCCGTGCGGATGCAGCACGCGGTCGATCTCGCACATGGTGCGCGCGTGCACCGACAGGATGTCCCGCCACTGTTCCTCTAGCCCGGCCCCGGCCGTCCTGACTGCCATACCCGCACCGTAGCACCGATCCGGCCAATTGTTGAGTGTGCAACTAGTGCATGTGCAATCTACCGGGCCGCGGTCACTTCCCGGGGTCCTGGAGAAGTCCGATCGGGTTGCCCTCGGCGTCCTTGAGGGAGGCGATGAGCCGGCCGCCGCCGACGTCGGCCACGTCCTGGAGCACCTCGGCGCCCGCCGCCACCAGCGCCTGCTGGGTCGCGTGGATGTCGTCGACGTGCCAGTAGGCGACCGGGCCCGTCATGCCCTTGGCGTGGCCGTTGGGATCCAGTCCGACGTCCTGTCCGGCGTCCTTGTAGCCGACGTAGTACGGCTCGTCCGCGTAGGGCTCGGTGCCGAGCAGGGCGCCGAAGACGGCCTTGGCCCGGGCGAGGTCCTTGACGGGGTAGATGATCGTCTGCACGCCGGCGGTCATGGGGCACTCCTCGAAGGAACGGTCCGACGCGTTTCGCCGGTGTCCTCACGCTAGGCCGGGCCCCGCACGTCCCGCTTCTCGAAAACTGACCGCCTGCCCCGGGCGAGCCCCGAAGCGCCGGAGCGCGCCGCACGGCCGGCAGGCCGAGCGGCGCGCTCGCGGGGATACGGGAGGGAGCCCGTCAGGCCGACGCGCGCCGGACCAGCTCCGTCGGGAGGATCACCGCGGCCGGGTCCTCGCCCCCTATCTGCGCCAGCAGCACCCGGACCATCTCGGTGCTGATCCGGTCCCAGGGCTGGCGGATCGTGGTGAGTGCGGGACGGGCGGCGACGGCGGCGGGCGAGTCGTCGAAACCGCCGACCGAGACGTCCTCCGGCACCCGGCGGCCGGCCCGCTCCAGCGAGGTCAGCACACCCTGCGCCATCAGGTCCGAGGCCACGAACACCGCGTCCAGGTCCGGGGCCTGCGCGAGCAGCCGGTCGGCGCCCGCCTCACCGCTGGCCCGGCTGTAGTCACCGGAGACGATCAGCCGCTCGTCGGCTTCGATCCCCGCCTCGGCCAGCACCTCCCGGTACCCGGCGAGCCGCTCGACACCGCCCGGGGTGTCCAACGGGCCGGTGACCACGCCGATCCGGCGACGGCCCAGCGAGAGCAGATGGCGCACCATGTCGCGGGCGCCGTCCCGGTCGTCCGCCGCCACATAGCTGACCTTGGACCCCATCCCGATCGGCTTGCCGCAGGCGACCAGCGGCACCCCCGCCTCCCGCAGCCGCTCGGCGACCGGGTCGCCGGAGTGGCTGGAGACCAGCAGCACGCCGTCGACATGGCCCGCGGTGATGTACCGCGTGATGCGCCGCCGTTCGTCCTCGGTACCGGCGATCATCAGCAGCAGCGGGATGTCGTGGGCGGCCAGCGCCTGGGTGCAACCCCGCAGCAGCACATTGAAGTTGGGGTCCTCGAAGAACCGCTCCTGGGGCTCGGTCAGCAGGAAGCCGACCGAGTCCGAACGTCCGGTGATCAGGGAGCGGGCGTGCCGGTTCACGACGTAACCGGTCTTGCGGATGGCGGCGTTGACCGCGTCCTGCGCCGCCGGGCTGACGTAGTGACCGCCGTTGAGGACCCGTGAGACCGTGCCCCTGGAGACTCCCGCCTCGCGTGCCACATCGTGGATCGTCGGCGGCCTGCGCCGGCCCCCCGTGTTGCTCATGGTCATGACTTTACGGCCCCGGACAGCAGATCAAGACTCCAGAACCGCTGGATGACCAGGAAGAGCGCGATGAGCGGGACCACCGCGATCAGTGCTCCGGTGATCACCAGCGTGTACAGCGCCGGGGTGTTGGCGCCCTGTTCGAGGAGTGTGTACAGACCGAGCGTGATCGGGAACTTCTCGTCGTCGCTGAGCATGATGTAGGGCAGCAGGAAGTTGTTCCACACGGCCACGAACTGGAACAGGAACACCGTCACCAGGCCGGGCACCATCATCGGCAGGGCGACCCGGGTGAAGATCCGCCACTCGCTCGCGCCGTCCATCCGCCCGGCCTCGACCACGTCGGAGGGCACGGCCGCGGCGGCGTAGATGCGGGACAGGTACACGCCGTAGGGGGAGAGGACCAGCGGCAGCAGCACCGACAGATAGGAGTCGGTGAGGTCGGCCTCGGCCAGCAGCAGGTACTGCGGAACGGCCAGGATCACCGGCGGCATCAGCACGCCCGCCAGCAGCACGTTGAAGATCGTCTCCCGGCCGCGGAAGCGGTAGATCGCCAGCGCGTAGCCGCTGAACGCCGAGACGACGGTGGACAGCAGCGCGCCGAGACCGGCGTACAGGGCGGAGTTGCCCATCCACTGCCAGTACAGGCCGTCGCGGTAGGCGTTCAGGTCGGAGACGTTCTGGGTGAAACCGCTGCCCGGCAGGAAGGTGAAGGTGGAGAAGAGTTCGCTGCCGGACTTGGTGGCCGCGATCACCACCCAGGCCACGGGCAGCAGACAGTAGGCCGCGCCGATCAGCAGCGTGAGGGTGGGCAGCAGCGCGATCCGGCCGCGCAGCGGCGGGCGCTGGGCGGTGCCGGGCGTGGTGCCGGCCGCGTGCCGGGCCTTGCGGACGGCGAGGGAGCTCATCGTGCGGTCTCCTGCTTCTGACGGCGGTTCGCGGCTCGCAGGAAGCCGAAGGAGAGCACCAGCGTGGCCAGGGCGATGATCACGGCCTGGGCGGCGGCGGCATGGATGTCACCCTTGCCGAAGGCGTCCTGGTACACCTTCATCAGCGGACTCCAGGTGGTGGAGACGGAGTTGGTGAGCGGCTTGAGGGTGGTCGGCTCGTTGAACACCTGGAGCGTGGCGATGATCGAGAAGAAGAAGGTGAGCACCAGTGAGGGCGCCACCATCGGGATCTTGATCTTCAGGGCGACTTGCAGCGGGGTGGCGCCGTCCAGCTTGGCCGCCTCGTACACCTCGGCGGGGATGGCCCGGAGCGCGGTGTAGATGACGATCATGTTGAAGCCGGTGCCGCCCCAGACCGCGATGTTCGACAGCGCCAGGTAGAGCGGGCCGCCGTCCAGCAGGTCCGGCTGCGGCATGCCCAGCCGGTCGAGCACGAAGTAGAAGGGGCTGACGTCCGGCAGGTACAGGAAGCCCCACAGCAGCGCCGCCACCACTCCGGGGATGGCGTACGGCAGGAAGATCGCGAGCCGGGTGAAGGGGGTCAGGCGCACCTTGTCGGAGTCGAGCATCAGCGCGAAGACCAGGGCGAGGCCCAGCATCACCGGCACCACGATGCAGCCGTAGCCGAGCACGCGCAGGGCGCCTGCCACCAACTCGCTGTCGCCGAGGGCGTCGGTGTAGTTCTGCAGGCCGGCCCAGACCTCCGTGCGGGCGCCGGCGCCGAGGCCGAGCCCGGAGACCTGCACCTTGCGGAAGCTGAGGTAGACCGCGTAGCCGATGGGCAGCGCGAAGAAGAGCAGGAACAGGACTGTTGCGGGGAGGAGGAAGAGGTAGGGCGCGCTTCGCGCTCGTTTGAGGGTGGTGGCGGGAGACGGGAGGGCGTACGGGGCCCCCTTGACCCCGTACGGCCTCCGGCGTGCGGTCGTCACTCCGCGACCTCGAAGCCCTGCTTCTTCATGTCGGCGACGGTGTCGTCCTGCATGGCCTTCAGGGCGGCCCCGAAGTCCGACTTGTTCTTGGCGGCGGCGCCGAAGGCGTCCTTGAAGGTCGTGTAGGCGACGTTCACGTTCGGGCCCCAGGCGGACGGAGCGGTGCTCTTGGCTATCTCGGCGGCCTGGGTGTAGAAGTCCGCCTGGTTCGAGAAGTACTCCGGCGGGGTGGCGAACGCGCCGGACGTCTGGGCGTTGGTGGCGGCGGGGTAGATGCCGCTCTCCTTGGCCAGCGCCTGAAGGGCGTCGTCGTCGGTGTTCAGCCAGGCGGCGAACTTGGCGGCGGCGGCCCGGTGGTCGGAGTCCGTGGTGACGGCGGTGGAGGAGCCGCCCCAGCTGCCGGTGAGGTTCTCGCCCTCGGACCACTGGGGGAGCGGGGCCATGGCCCACTTGCCCTTGGTGTCGGGCGCGGCCGTGGTCAGGGTGCCCGGCGCCCACACGGCGGAGACCCAGGCGATCTGCTTGCCGGTGTTCAGCGCCTTGTTCCAGGCCGGGGTGTACATCGGCTGGTTGTCGATGGCGCCCTCCTTGACGAGGTCGCCCCAGAACTTGGCGACCTTCTGGGTCGCCGCGTCGTTGATGCCGACCTTCCAGGACTGGCCCTCGGTGGTCCACCAGGCGGCGCCGGCCTGCTGGGCCAGACCCGCGAAGAGGCCGGAGTCGTTGGCGGAGAAGGTGGTGAGGTCGGTCTCCGGGGACTTCTTCTTCAGCTGCCGGGCGGTCTCGGCGAACTCCTCCCAGGTCTTGGGGACGTCGAGGCCGTACTTCTTGAAGAGGTCCTCGCGGTAGTAGAACATCATCGGGCCGATGTCCTGCGGGACCGCGTAGACGGCGTCCGTGCCCAGCGTCGTCTGCTGCCACACCCCGTCGGCGAACTTGGTCTTGGCCTCGCCGGTGTCCTCGGCGATGTCGGCGAGGGCGTCGTTGCTGACCAGCGTCGGCAGCGCCTGGTACTCGGCCTGCACCAGGTCCGGGGCCTTGCCGGCCTTGTGCGCGGTGAGGATCTTGGTGACCAGCGTGTCGCCGGACGCCTGCTTCTTCACCGTGACGGTGATCTTGTCCTTCTTGCCCGGCCCGTCGTTCCACAGCTCGACGACCTTGTCCATGCCGGGCGTCCAGGTCCAGTACGTCAGCGAGACCGGTCCGGATTCGGCCTCGGTGTCGTCCTCGGAGGAACCGCAAGCGGCGAGGGCGGTGGCGCCGAGTGCGACGGCGACGGCGGACGCTGCGACCTTGAAGAGTCGCCGGCGCTGGGTGTTGGGCATGGATCTCTCCCCTGACCTGGGGTCCTCGCCTGGTGCGAGGACCTGCCATGCTTCTGTGAGCGTTCACAGTAGAGAAACATCCCGGACACTTGTCAATGGTTGTTGCTGTGCGGTTATGTTGGGCTCGCACCGCCGCCGCTGTCTGTGCACGTTCCCAAATGATCGATTAATCGGGAGAGATTCCATGCCGGAGACCACCCCCAAGGGCCTCACCGGGCTCGCCTTCGGTGGGGACTACAACCCCGAGCAGTGGCCGGAGAGCGTCTGGCACGAGGACGTCCGGCTGATGCGCGAGGCCGGCGTGACGATGGTGAGCGCCGGGATCTTCTCCTGGGCCCTGCTGGAGCCCGAGCGCGGCGGTTACGAGTTCGGCTGGCTGGACCGCCTGCTCGACCTGCTGCACGAGAACGGCATCCGCGTCGACCTCGGCACCCCCACCGTGGTCCCGCCGGTCTGGTTCTACCGGGAGCACCCCGAGGCCCTGCCGCTGGCCGCCGACGGCACCCGCTACGAGTTCGGCTCCCGCGGCGCCATCTGCCACAGCAACGCCGACTACCGCGCGGCCGCCGCGAACATCACCACCAAGCTCGCCGAGCGCTACGCCGACCACCCGGCCCTGGCCATGTGGCACGTCCACAACGAGTACGGCGTCCCCGTCTCCGCCTGCTACTGCGAGTCCTGCGCCGCGCACTTCCGCCGCTGGCTGGCGACCACCTACGGCACCGTCGAGGCCGTCAACGAGGCCTGGGGCACCGCCTTCTGGGGACAGCACTACACCGACCTCGCGCAGATCAACCCGCCGCGCACCACCCCGACCGTCGGCAACCCCGCCCAGGCGCTCGACTACCGGCGCTTCGCCGACGCCACCCTGCGCGAGAACTTCGTCATGGAGCGGGACATCCTGCACCGGCTCACCCCGGGCATCCCGGTGACGACCAACTTCATGACCGCCCTCAGCCAGTGCGACTCCATCGACTACTGGGCCTGGGGCCGCGAGGTCGACATCGTCACCAACGACCACTACCTGATCACCGACGGCCGCCGGACCCACGTCAACCTCGCGATGGCCGCCGACCTCACCCGCTCGGTCGCCGGCGGAGCGCCCTGGATCCTGCTGGAGCACTCCACCTCGGGTGTCAACTGGCAGCCCCGCAACCCCGCCAAGGCCCCCGGCCAGATGGCCCGCAACTCCCTGTCCCATGTGGCGCGCGGCTCCGAGGGCGCCATGTTCTTCCAGTGGCGGCAGTCCCGGCGCGGTGCCGAGAAGTTCCACTCGGCGATGCTCCCGCACGGCGGCACCGAGACCCGCGTCTGGCGCGAGGTCGTCGAACTCGGCGCGCACCTCGACTCGTTGAGCACGATCCGCGGCACCCGCACCCGGGCCGACGTGGCCGTCCTGTGGGACTGGCAGTCCTGGTGGGCGCAGAACCTCGACTGGCGGCCCAGCGAGGACCACGACCCGCGCGAGCGCGCCGACGCCTTCTACGAGGCGCTCTGGGACCGCCACCTCACCGTCGACTTCGCCCACCCCGAGGCCGACCTCTCGGCCTACCCCCTGGTCGTCGTCCCGGCCCTGTACCTGATGACCGAGGCGGCCGGGGACAACCTCGGGCGGTACGTCGAGAACGGCGGCACGGTCGTGGTGTCGTACTTCTCCGGCATCGTGGACGAGCACGACGCCGTCCACGAGGGCGCCTACCCCGGCCCGCTGCGCGACGTCCTCGGGCTGACCGTCGAGGAGTTCTCACCCCTGCTCCAGGGCGACTCGGTGCGCCTGGACGGCCCCGGGGGCGCCGGGCTGACCGGCGACGTGTGGACCGAGTTCGTCGTGCCGCGCGGCGCCGAGACGGTGTGGACGTACGCCGACGGACTCACCGCGGGCCGCCCCGCCGTCACCCGGCACCGGCTCGGCGCGGGCACCGCCTGGTACGTGTCGACCCGCCTCGACGCGCACGGCCTGGACGAACTCCTCGGCCGGGCCGCCGAGGACGCCCGTATCGCCCCGCGCGAGGGTCTGCCGCACGACGTCGAGGTGGTCCGCCGGGACGGCGAGTCGGGCAGCTACCTCTTCGCCATCAACCACAGCCCGTCGGACGCCAAGGTGCCGCTGGAGGCGCACGGCACCGAACTCCTCACGGGCGAACGGGCCGCGGGCCGCCTCGAAGTGCCCGCCGGAGCCGTCCGGGTCGTCCGGCTCGACGGCTGAACCGAACTCCCCTCCGCCCGCGCGTGCCACGAGAGCCGCGGGCGGAGGGGCGCCCCCGGCCGGCCGCTCGGCCGGGGGTACCCCCATCCCCATTC
This sequence comes from Streptomyces sp. NPDC000983, assembly GCF_040299205.1. Lineage (NCBI taxonomy): Bacteria > Bacillati > Actinomycetota > Actinomycetes > Kitasatosporales > Streptomycetaceae > Streptomyces > Streptomyces sp. NPDC000983. Next base: position 356,844 of record NZ_JBEPBM010000001.1, read on the forward strand.
ATGTCGAAGGGACGACGGACGAAGATGTTCCATCCCAGACGCACCCTCAGGGCCCTGCTGCTCCCGCTCGCGGCCGGGCTCGCCCTCACCGCGCTCCCCGCGCAGACCGCCCAGGCCGCCAGCACGCTGACCAACGGCGGCTTCGAGACCGACGGCACGGGCGCCGCCACCCCGTCCGGCTGGTCCGAGTACGGCTCCACCGGGGCCAGTTACGTCGAGGCCGGCGGCCACGGCGGCAGCTACCGGCTCAGCCACTACGCCTCCACCGCCTACAAGGTGGAGACGTACCAGTACCTCTCGGGCCTGACCAACGGCACCTACAAGCTCACCGCCTGGGTCCGCTCCGGCGGCGGCCAGAACTCCGCCTACCTCGCCCTGAAGAACTGCGGCTCCACCGAGCAGCGCACCGACCTGCCGGTCTCCAGCAGCGGCTGGATCCGCATAGTCGTACCGGTCCGCGTCACCAACAACCAGTGCACGATCAGCATTTACAGCGACGCCAACGCCGGCAACTGGATCAACGTCGACGACCTGACCTTCGCCTCCGGCACGTCGGGCACCACCATCAAGGGCTCCGACGTCTCCTCGCTCGCCAAGAGCGAGGCCCTCGGCGGCGGTTACAAGACCGCTTCCGGCACGAGCGGCGACGCCCTCGCCATCCTCAAGTCCGCCGGACAGAACTACGCCCGGCTGAAGGTCTGGGTGGACCCGGCCGACGGCTACAACAACAAGGCCCGGGTCCTGGCCATGGCCAAGCGCGTCAAGGCCCAGGGCATGAAGCTGCTGGTCGACTTCCACTACTCCGACACCTGGGCCGACCCCGGCGCCCAGGCCAAGCCGGCCGCCTGGGCGGGCCACTCCTACAGCCAGCTCAAGACGGACGTCTACAACCACACGTACGACGTCCTCAACGCGCTGAAGGCGCAGGGCACCACCGCCGACATGGTCCAGGTCGGCAACGAGATCAACGGCGGCATGCTGTGGTCCGAGGGCTCCACCTCCAACTGGACGCAGCTGGCCGGACTACTGAACTCCGGGTACAACGCGGTCAAGGCGGTCAACTCCGGCACCACCGTCGCACTGCACCTCGCCAAGGGCGGTGACCTGGGCGGCACCCGCTGGTGGTTCGACAGCGCGGTGGCGAACGGGGTGAAGTTCGACGTCATCGGCCTGTCGTACTACGGCTACTGGCACGGCACGCTCTACGACTTCCAGACCACGCTGGACGACGCCGCCACCCGCTACGGCAAGCCGGTCTACGTCGCCGAGACGGCCTACCCCTTCCGCCTCGACAGCGACGACTCGCACGAGAACATCATCGACCTCTCCAGCGAGCTGGTCTCCGGCTACCCGGCCACGACGGCCGGGCAGACCCGGTGGATGAACGACATCGCCAGCATCGTGGAGGCCGTGCCCAACGGCCGTGGACTGGGCATCTTCTACTGGGAGTCGACCTGGACCGCGGTCACCGGCAACGGCTGGGACCCCACCGATCCCTCCTCCGGCAACGGCTGGGAGAACCAGGCCCTGTTCGGCTACGACGACAGGGCCCTCCCTGCCATGGCGTGGTTCAGCCACCGCTGACCCCGCCCTGACCGACCGGGGCCCGGCCGCGCGACCCCGCGGCCGGGCCCCGCCGTGCGCCCCGACGGCGAACAGCTGACCCTCGTACGGCAGTTCGGTACCGGCCAAGACCTCGCGACTGCCGGACATGTCGGCACCCGCTGCGGGACAGTGGGAACACGCGCTCGGAACAGGACCGGACGGAGGGGACGTGATGTTGAGGACTCCGGTGAGTGAACGGCGTCTGGACATCCTGGAGTGGCTGAAGGATCCGTCCGCGCATTTCCCGCCCCAGAGTCACGGCGACCTCGTCGAGGACGGTGTCACCTCCACCGCGGTCGCCGCGAAACTCGGGGTGCCCCGGCAGGTCGCCGACACCCATCTGGGCCTGCTCTCCGGCATCGGCCTGCTGCGCACCCGCCGCATCAGACGGCGCACCTACTACCGGCGGGACGAGATCCGCATCGCCGAGGTCGCCCGCATGTTCGAGAAGGGCTGGTAGAGGTGCTCACGGAGACCCCCCGGACGCTCGTCGCGCACCGGTACGTCGCGATCGGCGGCCGGGGCCCCGAGGACGTGGTGGCGGACGCGCGCGGCCGGGTGCTCACCGGCGTCGAGGACGGCCGGATCCTGCGGCTGGACCGCCTCACCGACCCCGCGGGCGTCCGCGTGGAGGTCCTCGCCGAGACCGGTGGCCGCCCCCTCGGCCTCGAACTCCTCACCGAGGACAGCCTGTTGGTGTGCGACGCCGAGCGGGGACTGCTCCGCGTCGACCTCACGGACGGCACCGTGCGCATCCTCGCCGACTCGGTGGCGGGAGAGCGCCTGCGATTCTGCAGCAACGCCGTCGCCCTGTCCGACGGCAGCGTCTGCTTCACCGTCTCCAGCCGGCGCTACCCCCTGCGGCACTGGATCGGAGACATCGCCGAACACACCGGAACGGGCCGCCTGCTGCGCCTCGCTCCCGGCAGCGAGCGCCCCGAAGTCCTCCTGGAGGGGCTCCAGTTCGCCAACGGGCTGGTGGCGAGCGGCGACGAGTCCTTCCTCGTCGTCGCCGAGACCGGCGCCTGCCGGCTCACCCGGTTCTGGCTCACCGGCCCCCGGGCCGGCCGGAGCGAACCCTTCGCCGAGAACCTCCCCGGCATGCCCGACAACCTCTGGCGCGGTGCCCCCGACGGCCCCCTCTGGGTCGCCCTCGCGGGCCCCCGCGTCCCGCCCCTGGAACTGCTGCACAAAGGCGCCCCCGCCGTCCGCCGGGCCGCCGCCCGGCTCGCCGTCCGGGTGCCGTTCCGCCCCACCGGCACCATCGGCGCCCTCGCCTTCGACGACACCGGCGCGCGGCTCCACCACCTCACCGCCCGGCACTCCCGCTTCCGGATGGTCACCAGCGTCTGCGAGGCCGCCGGCCACCTCGTCCTCGGCAGCATCCGGGAGCCCGGCGTGGCACTGTGCGAGCTGCCCTCCCTGAAGTGACCTCCCCGAAGTGTCCGGCCCGAAGTGTCCGGCCTGATCGCCCGGCGTTAGTCTGAGTCCCGGCCGCGCCGACCCGCGCGGCGCGGCGGTGGGGCCCGCCGTATCCGAACCGCCGCGCGGCCGCCGCCAACGGTCCCTGCTTGCGATGGCGTGCGCCCGGGGCACCGGGCCCGGCGAGTAGGAGACGTACGGACATGACCGGCCCCCGGACGAGGACCCCGCCCGGGCGGGAGCCGCTCCTGCGCGGCCAGGGACCCGCGCTCGCCGTGGTCGCCGCCGGCGGGGCGCTCGGAGCCGCGGTCCGCTACGCGCTGACCCTGTGGTGGCCGGTCCAGCCGGGCGGATTCCCCTGGGCGACCTTCTGGACCAATGCCGTCGGGTGCGCCGTGATCGGCGCGTTCATGGTGGTCGTCACCGAGGTGCGGACGACCCACCCCCTGCTCCGCCCCTTCTTCGGCACGGGCGTCCTCGGCGGCTTCACCACCTTCTCCACCTACGCCGTCGACATCCGCACCCTGTTCGGCTCCGGCCACCCGCAGACGGCCCTGGCCTACCTCGCCGCGACCCTCGTGGCCGCCCTCGCCGCGGTCGCCCTCGCCACCGCGGGCACCCGCGCCCTGCTGAAGGGCGGGAACCCCTCGTGAACTGGCTGCTGGTCGTCGCGGGCGCCATGGTCGGCGCCCCGCTGCGCCACCTCACCGACCGCGCGGTGCGGACCCGGTACGACGGGGTGTTCCCGTGGGGCACCCTCGCTGTCAACGTCACCGGCAGCCTGGTCCTCGGTCTGCTCACCGGCGCCGCCGCCGACCCCCAGCTCCGGCTGCTGCTCGGCACGGGCCTGTGCGGGGCGCTCACCACGTACTCGACCTTCTCCCACGAGACCCTGCGCCTGACGGAGTCCGGCGCCGGACGCACGGCCGTGCTCAACGTCACCGCGAGCCTGACGGCGGGCCTCGCGGCGGCGTTCGCGGGGGTGTGGGCGGGCCAGATGATGTGGGGGTAGGGGGCGGCCTCTCGGGAGCCGGCCCGGGGCAGCCGTTCCGCCCGTCCTTGACAGCGGGCCTCCGATGGTCGGATCATCCGACTCGTGAACCTGTCAGACAGCCGGACAGCCGGACAGCCGCCGAGGCGGATCAGCGCGATGGAGGCGGTCCTCGCCCACTTGCGCACCGCCATCGAGCGCGGCGAGTACGCCGTGGGGGACAAGCTGCCCTCCGAGGCCGAGCTGTGCCGCGCGCTGGAGGTCAGCCGCCCCGTGCTGCGCGAGGCGCTGCGGGCCCTGCAGACCATGGGGCTCACCGTCTCCCGGACCGGCAGGGGCACCTTCGTCGTCGCCCACACCGTGGAGGACCCCACCTTCGGCGACTACGCGGCCAGCGATCTGCTGGAGGTCCGCCGGCACGTCGAGATCCCGGTCGCCGGGTACGCGGCCCTGCGCCGGACCCCGGAGAACCTCGACCACCTGGCGCATCTCCTGGACCGCATGGAACGGGAGACGGACACCACGGCGTGGGTCGCGATGGACACCCTGTTCCATCTCGCCGTGGCCGAGGCCGCCCAGAACCCGGTCTTCCGCAAGGTCATCGAGGAGATCCGGGACGCGCTGGCCCGCCAGTCGGCCTTCCTCACCGAACTCGGCGGCCGTCGCGAGCAGTCCAATGGCGAGCACCGGGCCATCGTCGAGGCGCTGGCCGACGGCAGCGAACGGGACGCGACCGAGGCCATGGCCCACCACCTCGACCGGGTCGAGACCACCCTCACCGACATCGTGCGCGCCGGACGCCCGGGCTCCACCATGGAAGGCGGAGCGGGGCGGTGAACGCGAGGCCGCCCACAGCGGTGTGCAGAAACGTTCCGCCCGAGACCTGCGGCGGCGCCCCCGGGACTGGTGACGCCGGACCCGAGACCTGCGGCGTCGACCCCGGGACGCCGGCCCCGGACCCCGCATCCATCAGGCCGAGGCGCGACCCGCGCACCGGCGGCAACCCACCACCCATGAATCAGGCAGCGATGTACAGCAGTTCCCTGGCGGACGCCCCCCTCGTCCGCGAACCCCTCCACGCCCCCGTCGCCCACCTCGTACGCGGCGGGGTCGTCGAAGGCGTCCACCACGGCTCGGTCGTCGTCCTCGGCGCCGAGGGCCAGCTCCGGTTCCAGCTCGGCGACATCGAGGCCGCCTTCTACCCGCGCTCGGCCCTCAAGCCCGTCCAGGCCGTCGCCATGGTCCGGGCCGGGCTGCCGCTCGACGGCGAACTCCTCTCCCTCGCCGCGGCCAGCCACTCCGGCGAGGAGCGGCACCTGGCCGGCGCCCGGCGCATCCTGGAGCTGGCCGGACTCGACGAGGACGACCTGGGCAACGTGACCGACCTGCCGTTCGACCCGGTCGTGCGGGACACCTGGGTGCGCGAGGGCCGGGCGCCCTCCCGGCTCGCCCAGAACTGCTCCGGCAAGCACGCGGCGATGCTGTACACCTGCCGGCTCAACGACTGGCCCCTGGACGGTTACCTCGACCCCGGGCACCCGCTCCAGCAGGCCGTCGCCGAGATCGTCGAGGACCTCACCGGGCAGCGGATCGCCCGGGTGACCGTCGACGGCTGTGGCGCCCCGCTCTTCGCGGTCTCCCTGCACGGCATGGCCCGGGCCACCGCCCGCCTCACCACCGCCGCGCCGGGCACTCCCGAGGCCCGGGTGGCCGACGCGATGCGCACGCACGCCGAGATGGCCTCCGGCACCGGCCGGGACGTGGCCGCGCTGATGCGGGCCGTGCCGGGACTGCTCACCAAGGACGGCTTCGAGGGCGTCCAGGTGGCCGCGCTCCCCGACGGGCGCGCCGTCGCCGTGAAGATAGCCGACGGTGCCGTGCGGGCGCGGATCCCCGTGACCGCGGCCGCGCTCGCCCGGGCCGGAGTCGACCCCGCGCTGCTCACCGGGTTCGCCGGGGAGGCGCTGCTCGGCGGCGGCCGTCCGGTCGGCGAGATCCGGCCGGTGCGCGCGCTGGACTCCGTCACCCCGACCGCGTACACGCCCGTCTGATCGGAGGCGCCGGATGCGGGGCCGCGGCCCCGCGCTCAGCGGCGCCCGACGGGCCGCCGTGTGGGCCCCGGGCCGGCGCCTTCACGCCCCGCCGCCGCGGTCCTCCGTCCCGGAGGCACAATGGTGATCATGAGTGTTCCGTCGTCGTCCCGGACCTTCCAGCCGGTCCTGGAGCGCATCGCCGACGAGATCGGCCGCACCCCGGGCCGGGGCCGCGCCGCCGACTACATCCCGGCGCTCGCCGCCTGCGACCCGCGCAGTTTCGGCATGGCCGTCGCCGAACTGGACGGCTCCGCGTACGGGGTGGGGGACTGGCGGGAGCCGTTCTCCACCCAGTCGATCACCAAGGTCTTCACCCTCGCCCTCGACCTGGCCCGCGAGGCCGACGAACTCTGGGAGCACGTGGGCCGCGAGCCCTCCGGCAACCCGTTCAACTCCCTGGTGCAGCTGGAGTACGAGAACGGCATCCCACGCAATCCGTTCATCAACGCCGGGGCCCTCGTGGTCACCGACCGCCTCCAGACCCGCACCGGCGACGCGGCCGGCGCGCTCCTCGCCTTCCTGCGCACCGAGAGCGGCAACCCCGACCTGGACTTCGACCTGGACGTCGCCGCCTCCGAGACCGCGCACGGCGACCGCAACGCCGCCCTGGCCCATTTCATGGCCTCCTACGGCAACATCGACAACCCGGTGCCCGGCCTGCTGGACCAGTACTTCCGCCAGTGCTCGATCCGCGCCTCCTGCGCCGACCTGGCCCTGGCCACCACCTTCCTGGCCCGCCACGGGGTCCGGGCCGACGGCTCCCGGCTGCTGACCCGCAGCCAGGCCAAGCAGGTCAACGCCGTCATGCTCACCTGCGGCACCTACGACGCGGCGGGCGACTTCGCCTACCGGGTGGGCCTGCCCGGCAAGAGCGGGGTGGGCGGCGGCATCATCGCCGTGGTGCCCGGCCGGTGCGCGCTGTGCGTGTGGAGCCCGGGCCTGGACGAGCGCGGCAACTCGGTGGCGGGCGTGGCCGCCCTGGACCGCTTCACCACGCTGACCGGGCTGTCGGTGTTCTGACCGCCGGGCCGAAGTCCCACTCCGGGCCGGGACCGCCGAACAAACCGGTTGAGCCCGCCGACGCGCACCGGCGAAGATCGCTCACATGTTCTCGCGCAAGCTTCGCCGCCCCAAGAACCCCGCCCTGCTGAAGGCGTGGGAGACCCTCGACGCGGGCGACATCCCCGGCGCCCTGCGCCAGTTGCGGTCCGGCACCGACGAACTCCCGCTCGGCGAGCTGGCCCTGGTGGTCGCCCGCGCGGCCGGCTCCGCCGGGTTCGACGACCTCAAGGAAGCCGCCGACGCCCTCGCCGCCCGCCCCGACCGGCCGCAGGAGCTGTACGACTTCGGGTACGCGTGCGTCGAGCGCGGCATCGCCCACCTGGCGATCCCCGCCCTGCGCGAGGCCCTGCGGCAGCTGCCTGGCTCCCCGGCCGTACTGCGCGAACTCGTCTCCGCCTGCGAACGCGAGGAGCGCCACGCCGAGGCCGTCCAGGTGCTCACCGCGTACCAGGGCGACCTCGCCGACTGGCCCGACCGCTACCTCCTCGTCCACAACGCCCTCATGGCCGGCGACCTCCCGCTGGCCCGCCGCGAGCACGCCCTCCTGCCCGACCCGCAGGACGAGCGGTGGCGGCCCGCCCGGGCCCGCCAGAACCGCGTGCTGGAGCGGGCGGCGAGCGTGGCGGCGGCAAGCCCGCTGGACGGCACGGACCTGCGGGGCTGGCAGTTCGCCCTGGGCGGCACCGTCCTCGGCACGCTCTCCCCGTACGGCTTCGACGCGGGCATGACCGGCCGGTACGCCTGGCTCCAGGACAGCAACGAACAGTGCCTGCGCGGTCTGACGCGGCTGCGGACGGTGCTGGCGGCCGCCGGGGTCGAGCCGAAGTCGGTCTCGCTGCTGCCCGACCGCGACAGCCGCATCCTCGGCCTGGCCGCCGCCGAGGTGCTCGGTCTGCCCGCGCTGCCGTTCGCCCCCGAGCGCCCGGACACCGTGGTCGTCGCCTACGACCTCAACGAGGTCGAGCCCGCGATCCTGGAGCGGCTCCACGTCCGCACGGCGGGCCAGGTGCTGCACGAGCACGCCGGTTGCTGGACCGACACCCCGGCCGTCACCCCCGACAGCGTCACCCTGCTCCACCAGTCGGCGACCGCCCCCTGGGCCGGCGTACTGCGCCAGTCGCAGGACGGCGGCGTCGAGCGCTCGGCCCCCGACGAGCGCCCCGAGTCCGAGATCGCCGCGGAGATCGTGGCCGCCGACCCCACCGAGGACGAGGGCGACGGCTCCACACCGGCCGACCCCGACGAGCGGCTCACGGAGTTCGTCAGCGCGGTCCGCGACACCTGGCTCCGGGGCGACCGCGACCGGGTGGCGTCCGCCGGACCGGTGCCGAGCTCACGCTTCCTCTGAAGGGCCGCCGGCTGAAGGGCCGCCGACCGCTCGGCTACCGCTCGGCGGCGTCCCACCCGTCCACGACGACCTCGTCGCCGACGGACAGCTCGCCCGGCCGCAGCACGGAGAACTTCGTACCGAACACCACGCCCCCGCCCAGGGCGCGCCGGTAGCGGGCGAGCGTCCGCAGCGGCTCCTTGCCCCGCCGCTCCCCGGTCTCCTGATCGACCAGGGTGACCGCGCAGCGCACGGCGAGCTTGGCCCAGCCCAGTTCCGCCCCGCCGATCCGCACCCGGCGCACCCGGTCCTCGGCGTGCGGCTCGGCCGCCCAGTCGGTGCCGTCCACGACGACGTTCGGCCGGAACCGGCTCATCGGCAGCGGCTGGCCGCCCTGCTCGGCCATCCGCCGGTCCAGCAGGGCGAGGGAGGCGCGGGACAGCAGATGCACGGCGCTGCTGTCGGCGTACCCGGAGGGCCCCGGGGTCCAGCCGTCGGCGATCCGGTCGTGCTCGGGCGGTACCCGGACCAGCCGGCTGGGCGTGCCGAGGACCTCCGTGAGCCAGCCGGCGGCCTCGTCGCCCTGGTCGATCCCCTCGAAGGAGGCGCCGAAGAGGTCGACGCGGCGGCGCGGGGCGCTGGTGGTGACCTCGATGTGCACCGCCGTGCCGTCCGCGTCGAGCCGGAGCCCTGCGCCGTCGGCGCTCACCACGGGCCGGATCAGGGCGAGGCGGGGATGACGGCGCTGGGTGCGGTAGACGCCGTTCCCGTCGGTGACCATGAAGGTGCGGTCGTGCGCGAGCCCCGCCGCGGTGAGCGGCGCGTCGCTCAGCGACAGACCCGCGCACCCCTTGACGGGGTAGCAGATGAGATCGACGACCTCGGCCATGTCAGGTCCCCCCAGTCCCGCCCGCCGCCAGGTTAGGACACCCGCCCGACTCCCGGGCGGGCGCGACCGGCCCCCGTGCGGGACGCGCCACGCACCGGACACACGTCGGCTTTCCCCCGGAGGTTCCCGCGTCGGGTTCCGGCCACCCGGCACGGGCACTCTGGCCGCGTGTTGGCCATGGCTCCTCCCGTCGATCTCCGCCGTTGCCAGGTGCTCGGACTGGCCGGCACCGCCTTCCTCGCGGCAGGCGGTGGAACAGCGGGAGCGCTTCCCGTCCGGGACCTTCTCGCGCCCTCCTCCGCCGAGGCCGCCCTCGGCCTGATCGGCGTGTACTTCGGCGTCGTCCTGCTGATCGCGGCCTGGGCGCTGATGGGCCGCCTGCTGCTCACCTCGGCGCCGCCGACCCCGCGCGCCCTGCTGGCCACCCTCGCCCTGTGGGCGGTTCCGCTGCTCCTCGCGCCGCCGCTGTTCAGCCGGGACGTCTACAGCTACCTCGCGCAGGGCGCCATGGTGGACGCCCACCTCGACGTGTACGCGCACGGCCCGGCCCGGCTCGGCGGCCCCCTCGCCGAGGAGGTCGCCCCGCTCTGGCAGCACACCGGAGCGCCCTACGGACCGGTCTTCCTCGCCCTGGCCTCCGGACTGTCGGCGCTGACCAGCGGTGAACTCCCCGCGGGCCTGGTCGGCATGCGGCTGGTCGCCCTGCTCGGGGTCGCCCTGATGGCGGCCGCGCTGCCCCGGCTGGCCCGGCACAGCGGCGCCGACCCGGCCGCCGCGCTCTGGCTCGGCGCCCTCAACCCGCTGGTGCTGCTGCACCTGGTCGCCGGCGCCCACAACGACGCCGTGATGCTCGGCCTGCTCGGCCTCGGCCTGGTCGCGGCCCTCGGCCGGTGGCCGCTGCTCGGCGCCGTACTCGTCACGCTCGCCGCCCTGGTCAAGGCACCCGCGGCCCTCGGAATCGCCGCGGTGGTCGTGCTGCGGCTGCGGGCCGGTCACCGCCCGATTCCCGCCGTGCTGGGCACCACGGCCGCGGTCGCGGCCACGACGGTCGCCGCGACCGCCGTCGCCGGCACCGGATACGGCTGGATCGGTGCCCTCGACACCCCGGTCTCGCCCCACAACTGGGCGCTCACCAGCCTCCTCGGCCGCGCGACCCGCGCCCTGCTGGAGGGGCTCGGCAGCGACCTGGCGCCGCTGGCCGTACCCGTCTGGCACGCCCTGGGCATCGCCGCCGCCGCGGTCGCCGTCGCCGTCATCTGGCTGCGGCTCAGAGCGCGCCCGGTGTACGCGCTCGGCCTCAGCCTCGCCGCCGTGGCCGCCCTCGGCCCCGCGATCCGCCCCTGGTACGCCCTGTGGGGCCTGTTCCTGATCGCCGCCGCGGCCCCGAGCGCCTCGGTCCGGCACCGGGTGGCGGCCGTCGCGGGCGTGCTGGCGCCGGCCACCCTGCCGAGCGGGGGCCAGGCCGACGCCGGACAGCTGGTGCTCGCCGTCTCCGGCGGGGTGCTCGCGGTGGTCGTGCTGTGGCAGGCCCACCAGGCGGAGCTGGCGCCGGCCTGGGGGCGTACCGCATGAGGCCGCCCCGCACCGACCTGGGGCGGCTGGCCCTGCTGTTCGTCCTGGCCGCCGCCGTGACCGCGTTCACCGCGACCGTGCCGCTGCTGCGCGACTGGTTCGACCTGCGCGTCTACCACGGCACGGTGGACAGCTGGGTGCACCACGGCGGCCGGATCTACGACTACCTCGTCCCCGGCACCGGGTACGGCTTCACCTATCCGCCGTTCGCCGCCGTCGTCATGCTGCCCATGGCCCTGCTGGACCTGCCCGCCGCGGTCGCCGTATCGCTGCTGCTCAACGCGGTGGCGCTGGGCGTGGTCCTGCGCATCCTGGCCGGACGGGACCTGCGGCGCCACGGCTGGTACGGCTGCGCCCTCGCCGTCTGCGCGCTCGCCCTGTTCGAACCGCTGCGCGACACCTTCAGCTTCGGCCAGGTGAACGTCGTCCTGCTCGCCCTGGTGCTGACGGACGCCTGGCTGCTGGCCACGGGGCGGGCGCGGCCGGCGGGCGTGGGGATCGGTCTCGCCGCCGCGATCAAGCTGACGCCGGCGGTCTTCATCGGTCTGCTGCTGCTCTCCCGCCGCCGGCGGGCCGCCGGTGTAGCGACGGCGGTGGCGGCCGGGGCGACGCTGCTGGCGGCCTGGGTGGCCCCGGACGCGTCCCGCCACTACTGGACGAAGGCCCTGTGGGACACCACCCGGGTGGGCCGCCCGGACTACGTCTCCAACCAGTCGCTCCAGGGCGTCCTGGCCCGGCTCGGTGAACCGGATCGGGCCCTGTGGGCGGTGGCCGTGCTGCTGGTGCTGGGTGTCTGGGCCCGGCGCGCGAGCCGGGCGGTCGCCGCGGGGGAGTGGACCGCGGCCTTCGCCCTGACCGGCCTCGTGGCCTGTCTGGTCAGCCCCATCACATGGGTCCACCATCTGGTGTGGCTGCTGCCCGCCTTCGCGGTGCTGGTGCGCGCCGGGCACCCGCGGGTCGCGGGCGCCCTGTACGCGGTGATGTGCACGAGCGTGGTGTGGCTGTGGTTCGACGACTCCTCCGGCGTCGACGGGTTCCTCGGCTCCAACCTCTACGTCTGGATCACGCTGGGTCTGCTGCTGTGGCTGCCGGTCGGTCAGCCCTCCTCCGGACGGCACCTTCCCGGACGGAGCGTCACCGCCACGGCGGCCGCGCCCAGTCCGGCGGCGCCGGCGACCATCCAGGCGGCACTCCAGCCCGGCCCCGGGTCCGCGCCCCCCGGAGCCGCCGCCGGGGCGACGGGGTCGGCGGACGCGGCCTCGGGACCCGGCTGCGGGGCGGCCTTCAGCGCGTCCAGCGAACCCACCGGATCGACCCGCCCGGCGGCCGAGAAACCCCAGTCGAGCAGTTCCCGGGCCTCCTCGTAGACGGTGAGGCCGCCGCCGGCCTGGGGGTTCATCACCGTGACGACCAGGGTGCGGCCGTCCCTGCGGGCGGCGCTGACCAGGGTGTGCCCCGCCTTGCTGGTGTAGCCGTTCTTCACGCCGATCAGGCCGGGATAGCGGCCGACGCCGTCGGCGCCGGTCAGCAGCCGGTTGGTGTTGCGGATGCCGTACGACCAGCCCCCGCGCCCTGGGAACCTGGCCTCCGCGGTGGCGCAGTACCGGGCGAAGTCCTTGTTGCGCAGCCCCGCCCGGCCGAACACCGCCAGGTCGTACGCCGAGGAGACCTGGCCCGGCGCGTCGTACCCGTCCGGCGAGACGACGCGGGTGTCGAGGGCGCCGAGCGCCCGCGCCTTGGCCTGCATCTGCCTGGCCGTGGCACGCCAGCCGCCGTTGAGGCGGGCGAGGACGTGCACGGCGTCGTTGCCGGAGTTGAGGAACACCCCGTTCCACAGATCGGAGACCCGGTACGTGTGGCCCTCGGCGACCCCGACCAGGCTGCTGCCGGGGCCGATGCCGGCGAGTTCCTCCTCGCTGACCGTGTGCCGGATGCCGCCGGGCAGGGAGGGCAGCACGGTGACGGCGAACAGGGTCTTGAGGGTGCTGGCGGGCGGCAGTCTGCGGTGCGCGTCGTGCGCGGCGAGCACCTCGCCGGTGCCGGCGTCGGCGACCAGCCACGAGAGCGCGGAGACCCGCGGGGTGCGGGGTGCCCCGGAGTGCGGGCGTACCTGCGTACCGGAGCGGCGCAGCAGTGAGGGCTGCGGAAGCGTGGCGACGCGCGCCCGCTCGGCGCCGCCGGGGTCGGCCGGGCCCCGGTCGGCGGCCGTGGCGGGCGCGAGCCCGAGCAGGCCCGCCACACAGAGCGCGCCGGCCGAGACGGTCACCCGGGATGAGAATCCGATCTTCATATGATCAAACTAGAAAGGGTGGGGCGGGACGGCGTGCTGCCCTGACGGAGCGTCGCCCGCGAGCACCCGGATGCCGCACGCGTTTGTGGGATCGTCCGCGGTCACTTCGGCTGGGGCAGGGTCGGCCGGACCCGGTGCAGGAAGGTCGCGTTGTCCGGCGTCTGCCGCATCCGCTCCAGCAGTGTCTCCAGCCCGTCCTTGGCCGTCAGGACCCGGCGCAGGCCCTGGGCCGCGCTCAACTCGGCCGGGGGTAGCAGCAGTTCCTCGCGGCGGGTGCCGGAGGCGGCGATGTCGATGGCCGGGAAGACCCGGCGCGAGGCCGCCTCGCGGCTGAGGCGCAGCTCCATGTTGCCGGTGCTCTTGAGCTCCTCGAAGAAGAACTCGTCGGCTCGGGAGCCGGTCTCCACCAGCGCGGTGGCGAGGACCGTCAGGGAGCCACCCTCCTCGGCGGCCCGCGCGGCGCCGAAGAACCGCTTCGGCCCGATGAGCGCGGAGGCGTCGACGCCCCCGCTGAGGGTGCGGCCGCCCGCGGCGGCGGCGTTGTTGTGGGCCCGGCACAGCCGGGTCAGCGAGTCGAGCAGGATCACGACGTCGTCTCCCGCCTCGACGAGCCGCTTGGCCCGCTCGACGACGAGTTCGGCCAGCGCGATGTGCTGCCGGGGCGTGCGGTCGAAGGTCGAGGCGTACACCTCGCCGCGCACCGAGCGCCGCATCTCGGTGACTTCCTCGGGGCGTTCGTCGAGCAGCACCACCATCAGGCGGCACTCGGGGTGGTTGCCGGTTACGGCCGCGGCGATCTGCTGGAGCAGCACCGTCTTGCCGGTCTTGGGCGGGGCCACGATCAGGCCGCGCTGGCCCTTGCCGACCGGTGCGACGAGGTCGGTGACGCGCCCGGCGAGCCCGGCCGCCGGGTGTTCCAGGCGGAGCCGCTCGCTGGGGTGCAGCGGGGTCAGGTCGGCGAAGCGGCGGCGGTCGCGGTCGGGTGCGCGGCCGCCCACCCGGGCGACCTCGGCGAGGGCCCTTCGGCCGTCGCGGACGCCTTCGACGAGGTCGCCCCTGCGCAGGCCGTGGCGGCGGATCAGCGTGGCGGGCACCTGGAGGTCGGAGGCCGTGGGCACGAGGTCGGCCGCACGCAGGTGGCCCTTCCCGCTCGCGTCGATGTCGAGGACACCGGTGACGGTCTGGGCCGCGGACTTCTGTACGGGGGGTTCGAGTGTGGTGGTCATGAGAGGGGGTCCTTTCACGGACGTACGGCATGGGGCATGCGAAGGGGGAGAGCCGCGGGAACGAGGCGGACTGAGCGCCTTCGGGCGGCGGGGAACAGCACCCCGGGTACGGCGGAACCGCGCGTCGCGAGGTGGTGGGGAAGCCGGTACGTCGACCGGCTCGCTGAAGGAGAACTGGCACCGGCGCCCAGGACAGGGCGTACACAAGTGCTGACGGGACCGTACCACGCCGTCTCGGTGCGTGGCGAGGGTTCCCTGCGGCGGCGCGGGCGGCTCTTCGCTCTCGCGCGGCCGGCGGACGTCAGGTCCCGGAGTCGTCAACGCGGCGACGGCCGGGTCTATTCCGGCGCGCGCCACGGCGGGGGACCCGAAAGGGTCAACCGGCCCCCGGGGCAGGGCGGTTCGATGCCCGCGCCGGGGGTTCGGGGTCATGCCTTGGACACAGTGGGCGCGCGGTGCGCCCCGGGGTCAGACGGAACGCGCCTGCGCGTCCGCCGCGATCTGCTCGAACTGCGCGCCCATCGCGGCCGCCAGCGCCTGCGCGGCCGACAGCGGACGGACCATCACCGTGAACTCGTCGATCAGACCGTTCTCGTCGACGTGGAGGAAGTCGCAGCCCTGGATCTCGCGGTCGCCGACCCGGGCCGTGAAGATCAGCGCGTGGTCGCGGCCGTTCGCGTCGTTGATCTCCCGGACGTAGCGGAAGTCCTCGAAGACCCGCGAGACCCCGCGCAGGATCGCCGCCGTCATCGCCTTGCCGGGGTACGGCTTGAACACCGCGGGGCTGGTGAAGACGACGTCCTCGGCCAGCAGAGCCTCGGCGGCGTCGAGGTCCCATTTCTCGATCGCCTCGCGGAACGCCTGCATCGCTCCTCCATAGTCAATTTGTTGAGTAGGTGCGGATGACATTAGTCACCTGCTGCTAGCGTGTCCACATGTCGCTGAAGTACGCCGTCCTCGCCGCCCTCCTGGAGGGGGAGGCGTCGGGCTACGAGCTGTCCAAGGTGTTCGACGTCTCGCTCGCGAACTTCTGGGCCGCGACCCCGCAGCAGCTCTACCGGGAGCTGGAGCGGCTGGCCCGGGACGGCCTGGTCAGCGCCCGCGTCGTGCAGCAGGAACGCCGGCCCAACAAGCGGATGTTCACGCTGACCGAGACCGGCCGCGAGGAGCTGCGCGCGTTCGCCGTCGAACCGGTCCGCAGGCCCGCCGCGATGCGCGACGAACTGCTCATCAAGATCCAGGCCATGGACGAGTCCGACCCGGCCGCCACCCGCGCCCTGATCGAGGAGCGGATGTCCTGGGCGCAGGGCAAACTCGCCCGCTACCAGCGCGTCAAGGACCGGATGCTGGACGGGCGGACCGAGGACGAGTACCTGCGGGAGACCGACCGCGTCGGCCCGTACCTCACCCTGCACGGCGGCATCGCCTACGAGCGGGAGGTCCTGCGCTGGTGCGAGCGCGTCCTCGCGGTCGTCGAGCGGCGCGCGCCGCTGGGCTGAGGCGCCTCCCCGGGCCGAGGCGCCCCCACGGGCCGGGGGCGTCCCTTAAGCTGGCGCCGATGTTCAGCCCCGAAGGCCCCTCCCTGCGCGAACTCGCCGTCCAGGCGCTGTCGTCCGTCGAACGCGGCTACGACCTGCTCGCGCCCAAGTTCGACCACACCCCCTTCCGCACCCCCGACTCCGTGCTCGACGCGGTCGGCGCCGCACTGGAGGGCATGGGCCCCTTCGGCACCGGGCTCGACCTGTGCTGCGGCACGGGCGCCGGCGTGGACGTGCTCACCCGGGTGTGCCGCGGCCGGGTCACCGGCGTGGACTTCAGCGCCGGCATGCTCCGGGTCGCCCGCGCCCGCACGTTCGGCCCACAGGTCTCCTACGTCCGTGCCGACGTCCGCGCCCTGCCCTTCGCCCCGGCCTTCGACCTGGTGGTGAGCTTCGGGGCCTTCGGGCACTTCCTGCCGCGCGAACTGCCGGACCTGTTCGCCCGGGTGCGCTCCGTGCTGCGGCCCGGCGGCGCCTTCGTCTTCCCCGTGGTGGCCCCGCCGCGGCCCCTGTCGTGGGCGTACTGGATGCTGCTGGGCTTCGACGCGGTGATGCGGGTGCGCAACGCCGTGTGGCGCCCGCCGTTCGTCATGTACTACCGCGCCTTCCGGCTCGGCGAGGTGCGCCGGGAGCTGGAACGCGCCGGGCTGACGGTGGAGCTGACGGCGCTGCCCGAGTTCGGGCAGCGCCGCGACGGGAGCCCCAGGGTGCGGATGGTCGTCGCCCGCAGACCGGCGGGTCAGCCGGCCGCCGGGAGCGTGAACTCGTAGACCAGGGCGTCCTGGCGGGCGTCCACCAGCAGTTCGGTGATCTCCAGCGGGCGGGCGTACTGGTCGTGCACGCGCCGGGTGACCCGCACCGAGGACGCGCCCGCGAGGGGGGTGATGGAGTCCCGGTGATGCAGGGTCAGGCCCGCCTGGCGCATCCAGTCGTAGGTGCGGCGCAGCTGGGCGCAGGAGGAGCCGCCCGCGCGGTCCCGGTAGCGGCCCAGCTCCCGCACCTCCGCCAGCGCCACGGCCGAGAACGACGTCACGGCCGTCCGGCGTCCGGCTCCGTCGGCGTCCGCGGACTCGTAGCGGTGCATCAGGGTCGGGCGGTGCGGGGCGAGGCCCAGGGCCCTGGCGTGCCCGGGCGGGGGCTTCTCCCAGGTCACCGTCGCGCGGTCCACGGTGCCCGGATCGGCGGTGCGGGCGCCTATTGGGAAGGTCAGCGCGGCGGGGGTCTCCACCGGCGCTCCGGGGAGTGCGGCGTGGCTGCCGCGCCGGTCGGTGGCGACCACGCCGTCGTGCCGCAGCACCTCCAGCGCCTGCCGTACGGTTTCCCTGCTGACGCCGTAGTGCCGCGCCAGATGCCGCTCGCCCGGCAGGCGCTCCCCGGGCGGGATCGTGCCGTCGCGCAACTCCCCGAGCAACTGCGTGGCGACGTGCCAGTAGAGGGGCTGTCCCTCGGTGGCCTGATGGTCTTGCGGGGTGGTGCGGGCCATGCCGCGCCCTCCTGTTGGTGACGTGCCGTAGCCGTGGCGACTCATTGCGCCACCAGATCTAGCATTGGTCTAAACCACCAGGGAAGGGTGTCGGGCCGGTTCGGCCGAAACCGGCCCGCGCGCCACGGCTCTGTCAGGCGTACGAACGCAGCCAGTTCAGCTTGGCGAGGTCGTGGTAAGGGCCGCCGCCCTCGTGGTCGTTGAAGTCGTAGACCTCGATCGTCTTGTCCTCGTGCGCCCAGGCGTTGAAGGCCGCGAACACCGTCGAGGGCGGGCAGGTCTGGTCCTCCAGGGCGGCCGAGAACAGCGCCGGCGCCGTGCCGCGCGCGGCGAAATGCACACCGTCGAAGTAGGACAGCGTCCGCTGCACCTCCGCGGCGCGGCCGCGGTGCGTCTTGAGGTAGAGCGCGATCTCGCGGTACGGGTGACGGTCCGTCAGGGTCGTCGAGCGCGGGAAGTCGCACAGGAACGGCACGTCCGGCGCCACGGCCGCCAGGTCCGGTACCAGGCCGCCGACGGCGATGGATATCCCGCCGCCCTGGCTGGAGCCCATCGCCACGGTGCGCGAGGAGTCGGTCAGCGGATGCGAACGGGCGGCCTCCACGGCCCGTACGGCGTCCGTGAACACCCGCCGGTAGTAGTAGTTCTCCGGCGCGTCGATCCCGCGCGTCATGAACCCCGGGAACGCGGGCGCGCCGCCCACCGGATCGGCGGTCGCGCCGCCGCCGCCCCAGGCGCTGCCCTGTCCGCGGGTGTCCATCACGAAGTGCGCCCGGCCCGAGGACGCCCACAGCAGCCGCTCGTGCGGGAGCCCGCGTCCGCCGCCGTAGCCGACGAACTCCACCACCAGCGGGAGGGGTTCCTCGGCCGCCGCGGGCAGGATCAGCCAGCCCTTCACCGGGTGGCCGCCGAACCCGGCGAACGTCACGTCGAGCACCGTCACCGTGGACAGGCCCGTGTCGACCGGCTCGAAGCGGGCGTCCAGGTCGTGTTCGCGCGCCTCCTGGAGCGTCTTGGACCAGAAGGCGTCGAAGTCCTCGGGCGCGGCGGACTCGCTGCGGTATTCGCGCAGTTCGTCGAGCGGAAGGTCGAACCAGGGCATGAGTGACCGCCTTTGGGATGAGGAGGTGCGAGCGGTCACACCGTACGTGGGGGGTCGAGTCTTTCGCCAGGTCGAAGAGGGTAAAGCGCTTTCTTTTTCAGGTGCGGGGCGGACCCGGGCCCGCCCCGCCGCGGTCAGCCGAAGCGTTCGATCCGGATGTGCTCCACCGGCTGGCCGGCCGCCACGAGCAGCCGCGAGGCGTGCTCGGCGAACGCGTTGGAGCCGCACACGTACGCCTCCCAACCGCCCTCGGGCGCCTCGGCCAGCAGCGGCGCCACATGGGCGGCCGACAGACGTCCCACCGGGACGCCCTCGGGGGCGCTGCGCGTGAACACCGGGGTCGTCTCCGCGCCGTACTCCCGGGCGTAGATCAGCTCCTCGGGGCCGCGCGCCGACACCAGCAGCCGCAGCGGCACGTCCAGTCCGCGCGCCCGGTGGTGCCGGACCATCGACATCAGCGGAACGACGCCCGAGCCGGCGCCGATCAGCAGCGCCGGCCGGTCCCCGGGCCAGGCGAAGAACCCGCTCAGCGGGCCGCGCACCGCCACCAGGTCGCCGGGCCGGGCCTCGGTGTGGAACCAGCCGGAGACCTCGCCGCCCTCGACGTGGTCCAGGGTCAGCTCGATGTGCCCGCGGTCGTCGGGCGCGGACGCGATGGAGTAGTGCCGCTGGGCGCTGTAGCCGTCCTCGGCGGTCAGCCGCACCGTCAGATGCTGGCCGGGCAGATGCCCCGCCCAGTCGGGCACCGCGAGCCGCACGCTCACGGCGCGCGGCGTCTCGCGGCGGATCGCGGTGATCGTGGCGGTCTGCCACGCCGTCGCCGCCTGCTGGTTCACCGCGATCCGGCCGGGCACGGCGAACCGGGTCGGGGGTGCGAAGGCCGCGGTGGCCGTGGTCACGGTCGTGTCAGTCACCGGAGTACCGCTCCTCCGCCCAGGGGTTGCCGCGGTCGTGGTAGCCGTTCCGCTCCCAGAATCCCGGCTCGTCGTGGTCGAGGATCCGCAGTCCCGCGATCCACTTCGCGCTCTTCCAGAAGTACAGATGGGGCACCAGCAGCCGCGCCGGACCGCCGTGCTCCGGCGTCAGCGGCCGCCCGTCGTACTCCCAGGCGATCCACGCCCGCCCGTCCCGCAGATCCGCGAGCGGGAGGTTCGCGGTGTAACCGGTGTGGGAGTAGGCCACGGCGTGAGTGGCCGAATCATGGGGGCGGACCCTATCCAGGAACGCGTCCATCGAGACGCCCCCGAACCGCACCCCGAACTTCGACCAGCTCGTCACGCAGTGGATGTCGCCCTCGTACGCCGACCCCGGCAGCGTGTGCGCCTCGTCCCAGGTCCAGGTGCGCGGCCGCTCGACCAGGCCGTCGACGCGGAACGTCCACGCCTCGGCCGTGAGGTCCGGGGTGACCTCGGCGGACAGGACGGGCCAGTCGTCGCCGGCGTCGTACTGGCCCGGCGGCAGGCCGGGCCGGTGGACGCGGTCACGCCCGGTGAATCCTCGGGTGACGTTCATGGCGGGTGGTGCCTCCTGGCCGCCGCGCCGGGCGGCCGTGCTCATGGGTGTGCCTTCGTTGCGCCTTCAACCGTACTGGTCCGTCCGGGCGGGAATAGCCGCGGGCCGATCCCGCTTGGCCTCTGTGTCGGTGGAGCGGAGAGAGGGAACAGATGTCCGAGGCGTACGACGGGGTCCTCGACCACCCGGCCAGGGCCGCGCTGACCGGCCCCCACGCCCGGTTCGCCGAGGCGCGCGGCCGGGTGCTGCGCTACCACGCCGACGTCGCGCCCTGGGTGGCGGTGCCCGACGACCCGAGCGACGCCGACTGGGCCGACGTCGCAGCCCTCACCGGCCCCGGCGGCGAGGCCCTGCTGCTCGGCTTCCCCGGGAGCGCTCCCGCGGGCTGGCGGACCGTCTTCCGCGCCGAGGGAGTGCAGCTCGTCGGCGAGGACGTGGCCGGGGAACCGGACCCGGAGGCGGTCCTCCTCGGCCCGGCCGACGTGCCCGAGATGCTCGACCTGGTCGCCCGGACCCGCCCCGGCCCCTTCCTGCACCGCACCCGGGAACTGGGCACCTACCTGGGCATCCGCCGCCGCGGCACCCTCGTCGCCATGGCGGGGGAGCGGCTGCGCCCGCCGGGCTGGACGGAGATCAGCGCGGTCTGCACCGACCCCGCCGTGCGCGGCCAGGGCCTGGCCGGACGCCTGGTGCGGGCCGTCGCCCACGGCATCCGGGAGCGCGGCGAAATCCCCTTCCTGCACACCGGCGCCGACAACGCGGGCGCGATCCGCCTGTACGAGTCCCTCGGCTTCCACCACCGCCGCGACACGGTCTTCTACGGCACGCGGGTCCCGGACGGCGTCCTGGAGCCGACGGCTTGACCGGGAGCGCGGGCGGCTCGGCGGAGCCGATGCCCTGACCCGGGCCACGGACGGCTCGCCGGAGCCGCGGCCACCCCGGGGCGCGGGCGGCGGGGCGCAGCCAGTGGTCTGCCCCGGGTTCCGGGTGGTGTGTCGGGGCTGGTGGGCTGACGTGGGGCGCGGGCGGCTTGTTCTGCGTCGCGGGTGCCCCGCCCGAGGTTGCCGCATGGCCTGAGTTCCGGATGGCCTGGTGGGCTCTGTGGTCTGCCCCGGGTTCCGGGCGGCGTGCTGGGCCGGTGGGCTGACTCGGGACGCGGGTGGTGTGATGGCGTCGGCGGTCTGTTCCGCATCGCGGAGGCCGTGCCCGCGGCTACCGCATGACCCGGCTCCCGGAGGGCCTGGTGGACTCTGCCGTCCGCCCCGACTTGTGGACGGATTGCCGGGCCCTGCGGCCTGCCGCGGGTCCCGGGCGATGCGCTGGAGTCGACGGGCCGACGCGGGCGCGGACGGCGTGATGGAGTCAGCAGTCCGATCTGGGGCGCGGACGCCTTGCACGAGGCTGCTGGTCGCCCCGAGTCCCCAAGGGCCTGTCGGACCCTGCGGGCCGACTCGGGTCCCGGGCGGCGTGCCCGGGGCCGTGGTGTGATCCGAGTCGCCGGGTGCCCTGCTGGAGTTCGCCGCCTGATCCGGGCCCCGCGGGGTCTACCCGGCGCTTCGGTCGGCTGTAGGACCGGGCGCGGCGTTGTAGCGCACGAGGTACGCGGCGAAGCGTTCCAGGTCCGTCTGTGGCCAGTCCGTGAGTCGTTCCCGGACGACCTCCCGTCGGCGCTCGGTGACCTGGCCGAGGAGTCGCCGCCCGGCGTCCGTCAGGTGCAGCAGTTGGCCCCGCTGGTCGTCCGGGTCGATGCTCCGCCCGATCAGCCCGTCCCGCTCCAGCACGGCCACCTGACGGCTCACCGTCGACTTGTCCAGCGCGTAGTGCGCGGCCAGGTCGGTGGCCCGGCAGCCGCCGCTCTCCTCCAGATGCCCGAGCAGGGTGTACGACACCAGCGACAGCTCCGGGTGCATCCGTCCGGCCGAGGCGCGGGCCCGGCGGGCGAAGGCCGTCATCTCGCGCTGGATGGTCTCCACGGCCGTGTCCGGAACGTCCCTCGTGCTCATGGTTGCAGAGTACAACTCCGCTCCCCGGGGCACCCCCGCACGCGGTGATCGCCGGTGTACTCTTGCCCTCCGTCCGAGGACCGTCCCGGACGTGTCGAGCCGAGGGGGTGAGACCCATTACCGCTCTGTCAGGTCGGGTGCTCTCCCCGTGCGTCGGTGCGGTCGCCGGTCGTCGGTGACCGCGGGAGCGCCCTTCGGATCCCGAAAGGCTCCCCTTGTCCTCCCTGTCCTTCTCCCACGGCTCCTCCCATGACGCCGTCACGGCCCGGCTCCGCGCCGCGGGCTGTGTCTTCGCCGAGGACGAAGCGCGGCTGCTGATCTCCGCCGCCACCGCCCCGGCCGACCTCGCCGCGCTGGTGGAGCGGCGCGCCGCCGGCCACCCGCTCGAACTCGTCCTCGGCTGGGCCGAGTTCCGGGGCCTGCGCATCGACGTGCAACCCGGTGTCTTCGTCCCGCGCCGCCGTACCGAGTTCCTGGTCGAGCAGGCCCTCGCGCACGCTCCCCACGCCCGCGTGGTGGTGGACCTGTGCTGCGGCTCGGGTGCCGTCGGTGCCGCCCTGGCCGCCGCGCTGGGCCCGGTCGAACTGCACGCCGCCGACATCGACCCGGCCGCCGTGCGCTGCGCCCGCCGCAACATCGCCCCGTACGGCGGACAGGCCCACACCGGTGACCTGTTCGGGGCGCTGCCGGGCGCCCTGCGCGGCCGGATCGGCATCCTCGCCGCGAACGTCCCCTACGTGCCCACGGCCGACATCGCGCTGCTGCCCGCCGAGGCCCGCGACCACGAGCCGCCGGCCGCCCTCGACGGCGGCGCGGACGGCCTGGACCTGCTGCGCCGGGTGGCCTCCGAGGCGGCACGCTGGCTGGCGCCCGACGGCTGCCTGCTGGTCGAGACGAGCGAACGCCAGACCCCGGCCGCCCTCGACGCCTTCCGCCGGGGCGGCCTGACGGCGCGTCCGGCACGCTGCGAGGAGCGGCACGCACAGGTGGTGGTGGGCACGGTGCCCTAACTCGCCTGTGAGGTCTCCGTGTTGTTGTTCCAGGGCGGTGCGTGCCCCGGTCCGTTCTCCTGGTCGTGGCGGGGGAACCGGTCGGGCCGCTCGTGGGGGTCCCGCTTCTCCTTGTGCCAGGTGCCCGACAGGACATGGTCGGCGGTCCGCTCACCGCTGTCGGAACGGGTGCCGATCACCACGACCTCGTCCCCGTCCTTCAGACCGTCGGAGTCGCCGTCCCGGTGGACCTCTGTGCCGTCGGCGACCGTCCAGGCCCACTCGGTGCCGTCCTCGCTGCGGACGGTGACCCGGTCGCCGTCCACGTCCCGCACGGTGCCGCGCTGCCAGACGCGGACGATCCACTCGTCCCCGTCCCGCACCGTGGTCTCGCCGTGGACGGCACCGCCGCCGGGGCCGAACCACGGTCCGGGGTGGTGCCGTTCGCCGGGCCGGTCCGGGGTGCCGGAAGGCGCCGACGCGGAGGCGGACGGGTCGGTGCCGGCCGACGTCGCGGCGTAGGCGACGGTGCCGCCGAGGGCGAGTACGGCGACCGCCGTCGCCGCGGTGACGGTCCGCGCGCGTGCGGAGCGCCCCCGCCACCGGTGGCCGCGCGGCAGGTCCGGGTCGGGACCGCCCGTGAGTACGTCCGCCCCGTCGACGCCGGGTTCCCGGTCCGGATCGTGTGTCATGGCTCGCTCCCTCGGCCACGGCGGCCCGGCCGTCCTGGGCCACACCTTGCTGTGATTGTGGTGCGAGGGCGGTAAGAAGCCGGTAACGGTTGCCTGTGAATGCCCGACGGCCGGCTCAGCCCGGCTGGACCGGTGCCACGGCCCGTGCGATGAGCAGGGCGACGTCGTCGGAGTTGTCCGGCTGGCGCAGGGTGCGCAGCAGCAGGTCGCACACCTCCTCCAGCGGGCGGTCGGGCCCGGTGAGCAGGTTCAGCAGCGCGTCCAGCCGTTCGTCCAGCGGGTGTTGGCGGGTCTCGACCAGGCCGTCGGTGTAGAAGACCAGCCGGTCACCGGGGTCCAGCGTCACCGTGGTGGTCGAGAACTCCACTCCGCCCACGCCCAGGGGTGCCCCGGTGGGCAGTTCGAGCAGCTCGGGGGCGTGCCCCGCGCGGAGCCGGACCGGCGGCAGATGCCCGGCGTTGGCGATCCGGCACTCGTGGCGGTGCGGGTCGTGGACGGCGTAGACGCAGGTGGCGATGGAGTGGTCCAGGCCCTCGGTGGTCTTGTCCAGGTGCTCCAGCAGACGGGCGGGGTCGAGACCGAGGGCGGCGAGTGCGTTGGTCGCGGTCCGCAGCCGTCCCATCGTCGCGGCGGCGCTCACCCCGCTGCCCATCACATCGCCGACGGCCAGCGCCGTCCGCCCGGAGTCCAGCGGGATCACGTCGAACCAGTCGCCGCCCACCTCGGCGGTGGCGCCCGCGGGCTGGTAGCGGGAGGCGACCTCCAGGCCGCCCGTCACCGGCGGGTGGCTGGGCAGCAGACTGCGCTGGAGGGTGAGGGCGGTGTCGCGGGCGTTCTGGTACCAGCGGGCGTTGTCGATCTGCACCGCGGCCCGGGCCGCGAGCTCCCGCGCCAGCAGCAGGTCGTCCTCCCCGAACGGCAGCGGGTTGGAGCTGCGCTTCAGGTCGAGCGCGCCCAGCACCTCGCCGCGCGCGATCAGCGGAACCGCCAGGTACGAGTGGACGCCGGCACGGGCCAGCCGTACGGCGGACTCGGGGGACCGGGCGATCCTGGGCAGGTCCGCGGGTTGGACCTCGGCCACCAGGACCGGACTGCCGGTGCGTACGCACTGGGTGACCAGCCGGTCGGGCTCGTACCGGGCGATCCGGCCGGGCAGGTCGGCGGCGTCGAGCGCCTCGGAGGGGCCCACCGCCTGGACGGCCAGGGCACGGATCACGGCGGGTTCGGCGGGGCCGAGGATGCTGCGTCTGCCCTCCACGACCGCGTCCAGCAGGTCCACGGCCGCGATGTCGGCGAGCTCCGGGACGGCGACGTCGGCGAGTTCGCGCGCCGTGCGGCCCAGTTCGAGGGTGGTGCCGATACGGGCGGAGGCGTCGGCGATGACGGCGAGGCGCCGACGTGCCGAGTCGGCCTGGATCTGGGCGTGGCGCTGCTCGGTGATGTCCACGATCATGCAGGCCACGCCGGTCGCGGCGCCCGGGGCGTCCTCCAGCCGGTACATCGAGACCGACCATGCGTGGTCCTCGTCCGGGTCGGCCGGGGTGCGGCCCACGGTGGCCCGGTCGACCAGCGGTGCGCCGGTCTCCAGCACCTGGCGGGCCGCGGCCTCCAGGGCGGCCGCGTCCAGGCCCGGCAGGACGTCGTGGAGGGTGCGGCCCAGGTGCTGATCGGTCGGCATGCCGTTGATCCGCTCCAGCGCCGGGTTGACGGAGACGTACCGCAGATCGCGGTCGAGGACGGCGAGCCCCAGCGGTGACTGCTGGACCATACGGGCGGAGAGCGCCAGTTCCCGCTCCAGGCGGCGCACCGTCGACTGGTCGGCGGCCAGGCCGAGTGCGTAGAAATAGCCCCGGTCGTCCTGGAGCCGCTGGTTGCGGAACTCCACCATCCGGGTGCTGCCGTCCTTGTGGCGGATGGGGAAGGCGCCGGACCAGCTCTCGCCGGTCTCCATGACGTCGGCGAACAGCTTCAGCACGACGTCCAGGTGGCGCTCGTGGATCATCAGCCGGACGGCGGACCGGCCCAGCGCCTCGTGCGCCGCGTAGCCGAAGAGCTGTTCGGCCTGGGGGCTCCACAGCACGATCCTGCCCTGTGCGTCCAGCACCACGGAGGCCATGCCGAGGACGTCGAGCAGTCCGCCCGGGTGCGGGCTCCAGCGCACCGGCTCGTCGTCCCGGGCCACGGGAGGTCGGGCTGCAGTCATCCCACGCACCGCCTTCGCCTGATCGCACGGCACGCCGTCCCCCGTGCCGACTCCCCTTGTTCTATCGCGTTCAACCGTTCTCGCGACCTCTCGCGTAGCTCACCTCCACCATCTCTCAACACGACGAAGATCGTCCGGAACCGGAGCGCGTCTGCCCGAGTGCGCGCCGGCGCCACCCTGCCGACCACCGCCGTTCCGATATTGGTCTGTACATGACCACCTCGGCCCGCCAGACTGTCCGCCGAACACGCACGCCCACCCCCCGACCCAGGAGCCGACCCATGCCCTCGCGTGCCCGGCAACGTTGTCATGCGCTTCTCACCGGCCTCGTCGCCCTCGCCAGTGCCGCCGTCCTGTCCGGTGCCCCGCCCGCCGTCGCCGCCGACACCTGGACCGAGGTCGGCTCCGACCGGGCCGACCCGCTGACCGAGAGCCAGGGCCTGGCCTCGGTGGAGGTCCCGGCGGGCAGCCCCAACCGCTACACCGGCATCGGCACCATCCCGATCGGCCTGTCGAGCCGGGGCTGGAACCACGTCGGCGACCCGGACGCCTCCTACGACGGCCACTACATCGAGCCCTACCAGGCCGACTCCGGCACCGCGAAGATGTTCCGGGTCCAGGCGCCGGGCGGCGCCTGGGCGGAGTACGTGCACACGCTCGCCGGCGGTGAGGCGCTGAACAACTCCTGGGTCGCCGTCGCCCCGGGCGGCCGGTGGATGCTGGCGGGGGAGTGGGGCACCATGAACCGGCTGCTCGTCTTCCCGACCCCGGGCGTCAACCCGGACACATCCCCCTCGGTGAACCTCCCGCTGGCCTCCACCGTCCGCCTCGACCGCCCCGTCCGCGACGTCCAGGGCTGCGACTTCTCGGGTCCGACCACGCTGCTGTGCTCCTCGGACGATCCGGCCGGGACCCTCTTCGGCATGACCAAGCCGCTGCTGCGGATCGACCTGTCCGCCGAGCCGGGCGCCACGGACGTCACCGGGAACGTCACCGCCCTGCGCCGGCTCCCGCTGCGCAGCGGCTGCTCGGGCACCTTCGAGACGGAGGGCGTCGACTTCGACCGCCGTACCGGCACTCTGCGTGTGATCGTCCTGTCGCCCGGATTCTGCGTCCTGACCGACAGCAAGACCTACCGCTTCACCCGGAGCTGACCGGGGCGCTCCTCCTGGGGCCGCGCTTCCCGGAATGTAGTGGTTCTCTGGGAGTGCGGCACATGCCGCCGGCGGACCCGGCGCCGTGCCGGAGCGGCCCCGAGAGGAGCGATCAGGATGGACAGCGAGCGACTGCACCCGGAATCCGTCTCCGTGGAGATCAGCGGGTGCAGCAAGGAGGACGCCCGGATCGTGTTCGAAGCCCTGTGCGCGTACTACGACTCCGACCGGCGCTCCGACGACATACCCCAGGAGTGGCACGAGACCCGGCCGACGGTGTGGCTGGGCACCTTCGACGTCTCCGAACCGCACCCGGGCGCCAGCCCCGGCGGCCGGCTCTCCCGGTCCGTCGAGGCGGACGTGCAGGGCGGCTACTGGGCCATCGACCGGTTCCGCACCACCCTGCACGACCTGTTCACGGTGCACGACCTCAGCACCGCCTCCGGCGACCAGGAGCGCGAGCTGCACGTACGCCTGGAAAGCCGGTGACCTGGATCTCTCTTGTTCTGCAACTAGTTGCATAATCCGTGCGCGGTCCTCTACAACAGTGAGGACGACACCGCGTACGGAGGCGCCCGATGAGCCGATACCCGCATCTGCTGAACCCGCTCGACCTGGGCTTCACCACGCTGCCCAACCGCGTGCTCATGGGCTCCATGCACGTGGGCCTGGAGGAGGCCGAGCGCGGCTTCGAGCGCATGGCAGCCTTCTACGCCGAGCGGGCGCGCGGCGGCGTCGGCCTCATCGTCACCGGCGGCATCGCCCCCAACGACGAGGGCCGCCCGTACCCCGGCGGCGCCAGGATGACCGACGAGGCGGAGGCGGAGCAGCACCGGGAGGTCACCGACGCGGTGCACCGCGAGGGCGGCCGCATCGCGATGCAGATCCTGCACTTCGGCCGGTACGCCTACCACCCCGAGCTGGTCGCTCCGAGCCCGATCCAGGCGCCCATCAGCCCCTTCCCGCCGCGCGAGCTGTCGGACGCCGAGGTCGAGCGGACCATCGACGACTACGCCCGCGCCGCCCGCCTCGCCCGGCACGCCGGATACGACGGCGTGGAGATCATGGGCTCCGAGGGCTATCTGATCAACGAGTTCATCGCCGCGCAGACCAACCACCGCACCGACCGCTGGGGCGGCTCGTACGAGAACCGGATGCGCTTCCCGGTGGAGATCGTGCGCCGGGTGCGCGAGGCCGTCGGCGAGGACTTCATCATCATCTACCGGCTGTCCATGCTGGACCTGGTCCCGGGCGGCTCCACCCTGGACGAGGTGATCACCCTCGCCAAGGCCGTCGAGGCGGCCGGGGCGACCATCATCAACACCGGTATCGGCTGGCACGAGGCCCGTATCCCCACCATCGCCACCTCCGTGCCGCGCGGTGCCTACACCTGGGTCACCAAGCGCCTGATGGGCGAGGTGAGTGTCCCGCTGGTCACCACCAACCGCATCAACACCCCCGAACTGGCTGAGCAGTTGCTCGCGGACGGCGCCGCTGACATGGTGTCGATGGCCCGCCCGATGCTCGCCGACCCCGACTTCGTGAACAAGGCCGCCGAGGGCCGGCCCGAGGCCATCAACACCTGCATCGGCTGCAACCAGGCCTGCCTGGACCACACGTTCAGCCTGAAGATCACCTCCTGCCTGGTCAACCCGCGGGCCTGCCACGAGACCGAGCTGGTGCTCTCCCCGACCCGGCTGCGCAAGCGCGTCGCCGTCGTGGGCGCCGGACCGGCCGGCCTCGCCTGCGCGGTGACCGCCGCCGAGCGCGGCCACGACGTCACCCTCTTCGACGCGGCGAGCGAGGTCGGCGGCCAGCTCAACGTGGCCCGCCAGGTTCCCGGCAAGCAGGAGTTCGACGAGACCCTGCGCTACTTCCGCCACCGCCTCGACGAGCAGGGCGTGGACGTCCGGCTCGGCGCCTGGGTGACGGCCGAGGACCTCGTCGGTTACGACGAGGTCGTGGTCGCCACCGGCGTCACCCCGCGCACCCCGGACATCCCGGGCGTCGACCACCCGAGCGTGGTCGGCTACCTCGACGTGCTGCGCGACCGGGTGCCGGTCGGCGAGCGGGTCGCGGTCCTCGGCGCCGGCGGCATCGGCTTCGACGTCGCCGAGTTCCTCACCGACGGCGGCGACAAGGCGCACGAGGACCCCGAGACGTACTTCCGGCTCTGGGGCGTCGACACCTCCTACGAGGGCCCGGGCGGACTGGCGGCCCCGGAGCGCCCCGCCCCGCCGCGCACCGTCCACCTGCTCCAGCGCAAGGCCACCAAGGTCGGCGCCGGCCTCGGCAAGACCACCGGCTGGATCCACCGCACCGAGCTCAAGCACCGCGGCGTCACCATGGTCCCCGGGGTGCGCTACGACCGGATCGACGACGCCGGCCTCCACGTCACCGTCGGCGAGGAGAGCACGGTCCTGCCCGTCGACACCATCGTCCTGTGCACCGGCCAGGAGCCGCGCCGCGACCTGTACGAGGAACTGGTGGCGGCCGGCCGGACCGTGCACCTGATCGGCGGCGCCGACGTGGCCGCGGAACTCGACGCCAAGCGGGCCATCAAGCAGGGCACCGAGGTGGCGGCGGCCTTCTAGGGCCCGTGCCCGGCAGCCGCCGTCGGTGCCGTCCTCGCCGTCCTCGCCGTACTTAGGATGACGTCATGTCACTCCCGCACGCGATCCTCACAGCCCTGCTCGAAAGGCCGTCCTCGGGGCTGGAGCTGACCCGTCGCTTCGACAAGTCGATCGGCTACTTCTGGTCGGCGACGCATCAGCAGATCTATCGCGAGCTGGGAAAACTGGAGGGCGACGGGTTCATCCGCACCCTCCCGGCCGAGCAGCCGGCCCGTGGGCAGAAGAAGAGCTACGAGGTCCTGCCCGCGGGCCGTGCCGAACTCGCCCGCTGGAGCGCCGCCTCCCAGGACCCCAAGCCGCTCAGGGACACCCTGCTGCTGCGGCTGCGGGCGGCGGCCGTGGTCGGCACCGAGGGCATCGAGGCAGACCTGCGCCGCCATCTGGAGCTGCACCGGCGCCAGCTCGCCGAGTACGAGGCCATCGAGAGGCGTGACTTCCCGCCCGGCAAGGACGGACAGGAGGACCGGCTGCGGCACCTGGTGCTGCGGGCGGGCATCGACCTGGAGACGTTCTGGGCGCGCTGGCTGGAGCACGCGCTGACGGAGTTCGCCGAGCTGCCCGGCGGCGCCGCGGGGGACGGGGAAGGCTGAGGCCGGCCGGGCGTCGCTGGGGCGCCCGGCCGGCGTGTCCGGTCCGGTCAGAGGCGGTAGGGCCGCGACCGGCGGCGCAGGAACCACACCGTGGCGCCCGCGCCGAGCACCAGCAGTCCGCCGCCTGCCGCCAGCGTCAGCGTGCCGAAGTCCTTGGAGGCGCCGCCCAGACCGCCCATGACGCCCCGTGAGGGGGACGCCGTCGCGGTGACGGTGGGCGAGGCGGCCGCCGAGACGACGACGGCCTGGGTGCCCGCGGTCTGGCTGTTGAACGCGCACTGCACGATGACGGTGTACGTGCCCGGGCTGACGCTCGACCAGGCGGCCGACTGCAGGCTCGTGGTGCCCGACAGCGCCACCTGGCGGCCCTGGGCGAAGCTCGCCTGGCTGCTGGTGAGCAGGGCGGCGGTGCCCCAGCTGCCGGCGGAATCGGTGCGGCTGCACGCGCTGGTGGTGACCGAGACGGTGGAGCCGCTGGTGCTCACCGAGATCCCGGACTGCGCGGCGGCCGTCGAGGCGGTCAGGGCGAGGGGAAGCGCGGCGGCGGCCGCCACGGTCAGCCCCGTGCGGAGAAGTGGCGATGAGTTGCGCATGTGGACTGCCCTCCGGCGGCACGGTCGGCGGTACATCCCTTGCGCCGCCGAGGGTCGGGGATCGCCCGTGCGCCTCAGGGGCAGCCAACGTCCGCGCGGCCCGCACCGCATGCGGACGGCCCCCGGCCAGGTGACGGATTCCCACGTCCGGCCCAGGGAGGGGCGGGTCGCGGGGTCCGGCGGGTGGAGGGGCGGTTGACCGGGTTCGGTCGGTGGAGGGGCTGGGGAGCGGGGCCCGGCGGGTGGAGGGGCGGTGTTGCGGGGGCCGGCGGGTGGAGGGGCGGGGCGCGGGGTTCGGCCGGTGCAGGGTCCGCGCTCCCGCTTCCGGCTCGGGGCCCGCTCGCCGTCCGGCCGATGTCGGGCCCCCCGCACCGCTTCCGGTGCTTGTTGAAGTGGCCCGCTCCCCGTCCGGCGTCTGGGAGGGCCCCTGCTCACGTCCGGCGCCTGGGAGGGCCCGCTCACCGTCCGACCGCGTGCGCGCCCCGCGCTCTCACCGCCTCTCCCCGCCCGTCGTCACCGTCTGCTCCGGTGAGAAGCCGCCCCAGGTGCCGTCCGGCAGCCGTGCCCGCAGTCGTACGCGATGGCTGACGCCTGCCTCCGTGCCCGCGTAGAAGCTGTACACGGCGCGCTCGCGCGGCGCGTCGCCGCCGAACACCACCGAGGTGGCCGCGTGCCCGTCCAGGTGCACCTGGTACTCCGTGACCACGCCGTCGGTGCTCGGCGGCACCCAGCTGAGGTCGATGTAATAGGCGCCGTCCCCCTTGTCGCGGTGGCTCGTCGCCCGGAATGCGGCCGGGGCCGTTCCGCCGCCGTCGTCGGTTCCGGGCGTGGTGAGGCGGACCGGGCCGCCGGGCGCGGAGACGTTGTCGGCGGCGTCCCGGGCGCGGACCGTGAAGGTGTAGCGGGTCCCCGGCCGCAGCCCCGTGACCACGGCGGCCGTCTGGTTCCCGCCCACACTGTGGATCTTCGAACCGCCCTGGTGGATGTCGTACGAGGCCACACCCCGGTCGTCCTTCGCCGCCGACCAGGACAGCTGGACCGCCCTGCCGCCCACCGCGCGCCCCTCGACGGCACCCGGCGCCGCCGGGGCGGCACGGTCCGCCGGGCCCGCCGCGGGGGTCGTGGCACGGACCTCCTCGCTGGGCGGCCCGAGCCGGCCCTCGCTGTCCCGGGCGCGCACGGTGAAGACGTAGGACGTGGACGGGCGGAGCCGGATCACGTCCACCATGTGTTCGTCACCCGGCACCTCCCTGACCTTGGTGGTGCCGCGATACACCTCGTAGCCGTCGATGCCCTGGCTCGCCGTCACCGCGTTCCACATCACATGCACGCTGGTCGCGCTGCCCGCCTCGGCGGTGACGCCTCCCGGCGCGCCGGGCACCGGGCCCTCGTCGGCGCCGCCCGGCCCTCCGCAGGCGACGGCGACCAGGGCGAGCGCGGCGCAGAGCAGGGCGAGCCCGCGCGGACGGGCGGGTACTCGAACGCGTCGCACGGCTGTTCCTCCCCGGCGGGCGGGTCCGCGGCGGAGCGCCTCCACTCCGGCACGGAAATGGTCCGGACCAATATGACGCGTCTGACGCGGCCACATCAAGAGGGCGGGGTGTGGGAGTGCCCGGCGGGCGGCTGCGTATGCTGGCCTCTCACGGCTGAACTTCCCGTGCCGGCCGGGGAGTTCACGCCGGTGGCGCGGACCGCTGTCGTCGCTGATCCCGCGCCGGCCGTGCGCGGCCGGGAGTCCGAGCGGACACAGACTCAGACTCCCGGCCGCCGCCGGAAGTTCCGCGCGGGACCGCCGCCGGGCGGGCGTGTGCACCGTCTGGCCCCCGAATGGTGGCCCCACCGACGGCCTGGCACCAGGGTGGGCTGAGTGTCCGTCAGTGTTCCGCCGGAGAGGGTCCCTTATCGTGCGTGCCAAGTCGCTGACCCTGGCCGCGGTGAGCGCCGTCCTGCTCGCCCCGACCACGTTCCCCGATCCCGTGCCCGCGGCCGGGGAGGTGCCGGTGACGCGTCCCCCGGACGAGGTCCGCGCCGCCGACCTGCTGGCCAAGGTGCGCGGCTGCGCCGAGATCTCCCGTGAGCGCTACGGCAGCGACGACGGGGACGCCCCGACCGTCCCGGTCTGCGGCACCCGGGAGGCCGTCTTCTGGAAGGGCGACCTCGACATCGACTGCGACGGCCGCCCCGGCGCCCGCTGCAACGCCCGCACCGACCCCTACTTCAGCGACGCCACGGCCTTCACCCAGTCCGACGGCCGCTACCTGGACGCCGAGCACCTGCCGTACGTCGTCGTGCCCGCCCCGAGCCACCGCTGGGACTACCGGGACCACGGGATCGGCGGCGGTTCGGTGGTCGCGCTCGTGTACCGCGACCGGGTGCGCTACGCCGTCGTGGGGGACGTCGGGCCGAGCGACATCATCGGCGAGGCCTCCTACGCCGCCGCCGAGGCGCTCGGCGTGCACCCGGACCCGCACGGCGGCGGAACGCCCTCGGGCGTCACCTACATCGTCTTCAAGGACACCCGGGTCGAGCCGATCGAGGACGCCGCGGCCGCCGAGAGGGCGGGCCAGCGGCTGGTACAGGGGTTCCTGCGCGGCCGCTGAGCCACCGCCGGACCGAACAGCGCCCCGCACCCCCAAAGGGGCGGGCGCGGGGCCGCGGTCACACCTTCCGATACGTGTACGCCTCCTCCGCGGCCGCCCGCACGGCCGCGAGGTCCGCGCCGGCGGCCGCCGTGACGACCGCGGCGATCGCGCCCTCGACGAAGGGCGCGTCGATCAGCAGCGTCCGCTCGGGCAGTTCGTCGCCCTCGGAGAGCAGCGCCTTCACGGTCAGCACCGCGCTGCCGAGGTCGGTCAGGACCGCGACCCCGGCGCCCCGGTCCACCGCCGCCGCGGCGGCCGCGATCAGTTCCGAACTGGTGCCGAGTCCGCCGCCCTCCGTACCGCCCGCGGGCGCGACGGGCACCGTGTCCCCGCCGCCCGCGAGGCTCCTCGCCAGCTCGGCCACCGATTCGGCGACCGCCGCGCTGTGCGACACCAGCACGATCCCGACCCGCTCGCCGTCACTCACCGTTCGCCTCCGCCAGAGCCGCCACCAGCAGCGCGGACGAGGTCGCCCCCGGATCCTGGTGGCCGATGCTGCGCTCGCCCAGATAGCTCGCCCGGCCCTTGCGCGCCCGGAGCGGAGTGGTGGCCAGCGCGCCCTCCTCGGCCGCGGCCCGCGCCGCGGCGAAACCGGAGCCGAGCGCGTCCCCGGCCGGCAGCAGCGCGTCGATCATCGTCTTGTCCCCGGGCGACGCGCCCCCGAGCGTCATGACCGCCTCGACCCCGGTGCGGAACGCCACCGCGAACTGCGCCTCGTCGATCTCGGCGGCCTCCCCGAGCGCCTTGCCGGTGCGCCGCAGCAGAGTCCCGTACAGCGGTCCGGATGCGCCGCCGACCGTCGAGATCAGCTGCCGTCCGGCGAGGGTGAGGACCGCACCCGGCGTCGCGGGGGACTCCTTGTCGAGGGTCGCGGTCACGGCGCGGAAACCGCGCAGCAGGTTGCTGCCGTGGTCGGCGTCGCCGATCGGTGAGTCCAGGGCGGTGAGCCGTTCCGCCTCGCGTTCCACGGACGCGGCGGTGGCGGCCATCCAGCGGCGGAAGAAGTCGGCGTCGAGCACACAATCTCCTTGCTTGGTAGAAACGTTGACACCCGGCCGGGCCCGCTCACATGCCCCAGCGCAGCCCGGCCGTGCGGACCGGCGCGTCCCACAGACGCAGCAGCTCCTCGTCGATCTGGCACACGGTGACCGAGGCGCCGGCCATGTCGAGGGACGTGACGTAGTTGCCCACCAGGGTGCGCGCCACGGCGACCCCGCGCTCGCCGAGCACGCGCTGCACCTCCGCGTTGAAGCCGTACAGCTCCAGCAGCGGGGTCGCTCCCATGCCGTTGACCAGCACCAGCACGGGGTTGCGCGGGGGCATGTCCTCCAGGATCGCGTTCACCGCGAACTCGGCGATCTCGCCCGAGGTCATCATCGGGCGCCGCTCCCGGCCGGGCTCGCCGTGGATGCCGATGCCCAGCTCCAGCTCACCGGCGGGCAGCTCGAAGGTGGGGCTGCCCTTCGCGGGCGTGGTGCAGGCGCCCAGCGCGACACCGAAGCTGCGGGAGTTCTCGTTGACCTGCCGGGCGACGGCCTTCACCCGCTCCAACGGCATCCCCGCCTCGGCGGCGGCGCCCGCGATCTTCTCCACGAACAGGGTCGCGCCGGTACCGCGCCGCCCCGCGGTGTACAGGCTGTCGGTGACCGCCACGTCGTCGTCGACGAGGACCTTCGCCACCTGGATGCCCTCGTCCTCGGCGAGTTCGGCGGCCATCTCGAAGTTCAGTACGTCGCCCGTGTAGTTCTTCACCACGAACAGCACGCCCGCGCCGCTGTCCACGGCCGCCGCGGCGCGCACCATCTGATCGGGCACCGGCGAGGTGAACACCTCGCCCGGGCAGGCCGCCGAGAGCATCCCGGGGCCCACGAACCCGCCGTGCAGCGGCTCGTGACCCGAACCGCCCCCGGAGACCAGGGCGACCTTGCCGGCGACGGGCGCGTCCCGGCGGACGATCACCCGGTTCTCCACGTCCACGGTGAGTTCCGGGTGGGCTGCCGCGATACCGCGCAGCGCGTCCGCGACGACGGTCTCCGGGACGTTGATGAGCATCCTCATGGGTACCTCCTGGTGAGCCTGCTGACAGCTTCCGGACCGCTTCCGGCAGTATCCGCCCCGGCAGGCGGGAAGGTCACGCGCCGGGGCGGACCCGTCGGAGGTGTGGCGCGGCCGGGGCACCGAACCGGCCGGCCAGGGGAGGATCTACCGGCGGGGCCGGGCGGTCCGCGCCGCCCGCCGCCGACGCCGTACCCGAGCACGACGAGATCAGGAAGGCGAACACCATGAGCGAGAAGCTCACCGTCGCGGTGCTGGGCACCGGGATCATGGGCGCCGCGATGGCCCGCAACATCGCCCGCGCCGGACACGCCGTCCGCGTGTGGAACCGCACCCCCGCGAAGGCCGAACCGCTCACCGAGGACGGCGCGTCCGTCGCGCCGAACCCCGCCGAGGCCGTGCGCGGCGCCGACGTCGTGCTCACCGTCCTGTACGACGGCCCCGCCGCCCTGGACGTGATGCGCGAGGCCGCACCCGGCCTCGGGCCCGGCACCGCGTGGGTGCAGTCGACCACCGCTGGCCTCGACGCCCTCCCCGCGCTGGCCGCTCTCGCCGCCGAGCACGGACTCGCCTTCTACGACGCGCCCGTGCTCGGCACCCGCCAGCCCGCCGAGGCCGGTCTGCTGACCGTGCTGGCCGCCGGGCCCGAGGACGGCCGGGAGAAGGTCACGCCCGTCTTCGAGGCCGTCGGCGCGCGGACCGTGTGGACCGGGGGCGACGGCGCCGCGGGCACCGCCACCCGGCTGAAACTGGTCGCCAACAGCTGGGTCATCGCGGCCACCGCCGCCACCGGCGAGGTCCTCGCCCTGGCGCGGGCCCTCGACGTGAACCCGGGCCTGTTCTTCGGGGTCATCGCGGGCGGCCCCCTCGACATGGGGTACCTGCACGCCAAGTCCGCGCTGATCCTGGAGGACCGGCTCACCCCGGCCCAGTTCGCGGTGTCCACGGCCGCGAAGGACGCCCGGCTGATCGTCGAGGCGGGCGAGCGGGGCGGCGTGCGCCTCGACGTCGCCGCCGCGGGCGCCGCCCGCCTGGAGCGGGCCGCCGCCCAGGGCTACGGCGACGAGGACATGGCCGCCGCCTACTTCGCGAGCTTCGACGAACGGACCTGACCGGGCGGCGCGGGCGCGCCGGTCCTCACCCCTTCGGCGCGCCCCGCCCACCGCCCCCGACGCTCAGCGCCAGGGCGTTCGCCGCGACGATCGCCGCGATGCCGCACCACTCCGCCGCGCCCAGCGCCTGGCCGAGACCGACGAGGCCCACCAGTGCGGCAAGGACCGGGTTGACGCTCATGAAGAGACCGAAGGCCCGGGCCGGGACATGTCTGAGGGTGAACAGGTCCGCCGCGTAGGGGACGGCCGAGGACAGCACCCCGGCCGCCACCGCGCACAGCAGCGCCGCCGCCGTCACCGGCTCGCGCACCGCCAGCACGATGCCGACGGGCAGGAACAGCACCGCCGAGACCGCGGCCGCCGCCGCGGCACCCTGGGCGCCCGGGACCCGCTCCCCGACGGTCCGGTTGAGCAGGATGTACGCGGCCCAGCAGGCGGCCGCCAGCAGTCCCAGGGACATGCCGAGGTAGTCGGCCGAGGGCCGCGGTCGCATCAGGACGACGACACCGGCGGCGGCGAGCAGCGAGTAGAGCGTGTCCACGCGTCGGCGCGAGCCGGCGAGCGCGATGGCGAGCGGGCCGAGGAACTCCAGGGTCACCGCGAGGCCGAGACCGATCCGGTCGACGGCGGTGTACAGCGACAGGTTCATGGTGCCGAACACCAGCGCGAGCAGCAGTACGGGCCACCACTGCCGCCAGGTGAACTCCCGCAGCCGGGGCCGGCCGATGGCGAACAGGACCACGGCGGCCACGTACTGGCGCACCGCGACGACACCGATCGGCCCCACCACGGGGAAGGCGAGCGAGCCGATCGCGGCGCCGGTCTGGTTGGCCAGGCCGCTGCCGAGCATCGTGGCCACCGGGGCGATGCCGACCCGGGCCGACTCCGGCTTCGGGAGCGGCACTTGAAGCGCTGACGAGGGTGCGGTGGAAGCGCGCATGCAGGCATCGTGCGGCCGCCACCCGCATACGCAAAATGCACCGACGACCCCATCCATACGCTTCGGGCATGGATGCTGGGACCATGGATGTGGAGCTCCGCCAGTTGCGCTGTCTCGTCGCGATCGTGGACGAGGGAGGGTTCACCGACGCCGCCCTGGTGCTCGGCGTCTCCCAGGCCGCCGTCTCGCGCAACCTCGCCGCCCTGGAACGCGCGCTGGGCACCAGGCTGCTGCGCCGCACCTCACGCGAGGTGGCGCCGACACCCACCGGTCAGCGCATCCTCGCCCACGCCCGCCGGGTTCTCGGCGCGGTCGAGGAGCTGACCCGCGAGGCCGCCGCCGGGCACGAGCGGCTCCGCGTGGGCTACGCCTGGGCCGCCCTCGGCCGGCACACCCCGGCCTTCCAGCGGCGCTGGGCCGCCGCGCACCCCGGCACCGACCTCCACCTCGTGCGCGTCAACTCGCCCACCGCGGGCCTCGCCGAGGGCGCCTGCGAGCTGGCGGTGGTGCGCCGGCCGCTGGACGACCGCCGGTTCGACTCGGTCATCGTCGGGCTGGAACGCCGGCTGTGCGCCATGGCCGCCGACGACCCCTCGGCCCGGCGCCGCTCGGTGCGCCTCGCCGACCTCGCCGGACGCACCCTGCTCGTCGACCGCCGTACCGGCACCACCACCTCCGAGCTGTGGCCGCCGGACGCCAGACCGGCCACCGAGGAGACCCAGGACGTCGACGACTGGCTCACCGTCATCGCCACCGGCCGCTGCGTCGGCATGACCGCCGAGGCCACCGGGCACCAGTACCCGCGCCCCGGAGTGGTCTACCGGCCGGTCCGGGACGCCGAGCCCATCGCGGTACGGCTCGGCTGGTGGCGGGACGACCCGCATCCCGCCACCCAGGCGGCGGTGGAACTGCTCACCGCGCTCTATCGGGGGGACTGACCGGACCGCCGCAAGCCGAGCGCGCCCCGCCCGGACCGCCGTACGCCGAGCGCACCCCGCCCGGACCGCCGTACGCCGAGCGCACCCCGCCCGGGCCGCCGTACGCCGAGCGCGCCCGGACCACCGCACGCAAGCGCGTGCCCCAACCACCCGGTCCGCACCACCGCCCCACCGGGCGTGCCTCGTCCGGACCGTCGCGAATGGCCCCGACCGGCTCGCCGACCGGGGCCGACCGGCCCAAGCGGTGCCGCCGGGAGACGCCCAGGCTTGAGGGGCGGGGGCGCACAGCGCTCCGGGGGCCGACATCAGGAGGCGACGGGTCATGACCGAACGCATCTCGCCGAGGACGGCCGAACTCCCGCCCCTGGGCGACCTCGGACGACGTCTCTCCCTGCGGCGCACCCGCCTCGGCCTCTCCCGCGAGGAGACCGCCGACCGGGCGGGCATGGCCACCGGATACCTCCGCTACCTGGAGGAACAGCCCGTCACCGCACCGGGCATGGGTGCGCTCCTGCGGCTCGCGGGCGCCCTGCGGACGACGGTCACCGAGCTGACCGGAGGCGACGTCGAACAGCCGCCCGGGCCGGGCCGCGCCGCACGGCGGCCGGAGTTCACCGTGCTCACCTCGGCCGAGTGCCGCGCCCTGCTGTCCACCCACGGAGTGGGAAGGCTGGCCGTGCCCACCGCGACCGGGCTCACCGTCGTCCCCGTCAACTACACCGTCGTCGACGGCGCGGTCGTCTTCCGGACCGCGGCGGGCGCGACACCCGCGCTCGCGGCCGGCCTCCAGGTCGCCTTCGAGGTCGACCGTATCGACGACGCCTTCGCCAGCGGCTGGAGCGTCCTGGTCCGCGGACGCGCCCTGGCGGTCACCGACCTCGCCGAGGCCCGCCGCCTCGACGAGACCGCCCACAGCGCCCCCTGGGCCGGCGGACGGCGCACCCTGTGGGTGCGGATCGAACCGCACGCGATCAGCGGACGCCGTATCGCCGTATGAGCGCGGAATCCTCCAACCGACAGCGGACAGCGACAGCGACAGCGGACAGCGACCGGACGAGGGACGGACGGCCTCATGTACCTGAACGACGGATTCCGTGAGCTGCGCAGACCGGAGTGCCTGCGGCTGCTGGCTCGGGCCCCCATCGGCCGGATCGTCCACACCCGGCACGCGCTGCCGGCCGTACTGCCGGTGAACTTCTCGCTGGAGGACGGCGGGGCGGTGCTGCTGCGGACCGCCGCCGACTCGGAGCTGGTGCGCGCCGTCGACGGCGCGGTGGTCGCCTTCGAGGCCGACGAGATCGACGCCGGCGCGCGGTCCGCGTGGAGCGTCGTGGTCACCGGGCCGGCCTCGGTGATCAGGGACCCCGCCGAGACCGCGCTCCTGCGCCGCACCGGACCCCGCTCGTGGGCCCCCTCCCCGCAGGAGGTGTTCATCAGGATCGCGCCGGAGCTGGTGACCGGCCGCGAACTGGTCGGCGGCCGCACCCTGTACGGCGTGGAACTGTCGCCCTGACCGGCGGCCCGAGCCCGCTCAGGCCGCCGCGAGCCGGATCCCGGTGACCAGGTCCGGGCGGATCCGGACGGCGTGGTCCATGGTCTGCTCCGACCAGGGGCGCAGGATCTCCGCGTAGCGGGCCAGCTCGACAGGGTCGGTGATCAGATGGGCGTACCCCGTGACGACCACGCTCCACCCCAGATGGGTCTCCGGATCGATGACGTCCGCCTCGTAGGCCACGACGACCCCGGGCGAGCCGGCCTGCCGGGTCCGGGAGGTCAGGGCCGCGCCCTCGTGGGTGCGGATGACGATGTCGCCGCCGTCCAGCACATGGTTGACCGGACGGACCGTGGGCAGTGCGTGCCGGGTGAAGACGATCCGGCCGAAGGACACGCTGCCCAGCAGCCGGAGTGCCTCGGCGTGGTCGAGCGCGATGCTCCGGCGGGGGTCGGTGGCCGGCCGGTGGCCGTTGTCGAGGGGCATGGGCGGCATCCGTCCGGGTTGCGACGGGGGAGTCTCGTCGGGTGGGTGCGATCTGACCATTCGAACGCGGCGGCGGCCGGACCGGCTAGGGCCGTTCGGCCTCGCCCGCCGTCCGGCCGTCCCCCTTTCCCCCTTTCCCTGGTTCTCCCGGTTCTCCCGGTTTCCCCGGCCGCCGCCCCGCTCCGCACGGAGGTGCGGGGACCCCGACCGCGCCGCCCCGCGGACCGCTACCGTGGCCCTTGACCGCACTGGTCGGCGACGTGTCGGGCGACGTGGAGGAGAGCGAACCGTGGGAAGCCAGGAGCGGTCCGGCGAGGCCCGCGTACGGCTGCCGCAGCTGAAGCTGGACGAACTGCTGGAGGAACTGCAGGCCCGGCTGGACGCTGCCCGCGGCACCCGGGACCGGGTGCACAGCCTGCTGGAGGCGGTGCTCTCCGTCGGCCGGGAACTCGACCTCGAACAGGCGCTGCACAGCATCGTCGAGGCCGCCGCGGTGCTCGTCGACGCGCAGTACGCGGCGCTCGGCGTGATCGGCGCCGACGGCAAGCGGCTCTCGGCCTTCCACACCGTGGGGGTCAGCGAGGAGCAGATCGCCCGGATCGGCCCCTACCCGCAGGGCCACGGCATCCTGGGCGAGCTGATCCGCCACCCCGAGCCGCTGCGCCTGGCGAAACTCTCCGAGCACTCCGCCTCCTACGGCTTCCCGCCCCACCATCCGCCGATGAACACCTTCCTCGGCGTCCCGATCCGGGTGCGCGAGCAGGTGTTCGGCAACCTCTATCTGACCGAGAAGGCGGGCGGGGCGCAGTTCGACGAGGAGGACGAGTCGGTCCTGTCGACGCTCGCCGTCGCCGCGGGCGTCGCCATCGACAACGCCCGGCTGTACGAGGAGTCGCGGCTGCGCGAGCGCTGGCTCCAGGCGAACGCCGAGGTCACCCATGGTCTGATGTCGGGCGCCGAGCCGGGGGAGGCGCTGGGGCTGCTCGCCCGGCTGGCCCAGGAGATCACCGGGTCCGTCCTCGCCGTCGTGGCGATGCCGGTGGAGGACACCGACGCGCTGCGCGTGGAGCTGGCGATCGGCAAGGGAGCGGAGGCCCACCGGGGGCTGGTGCTGCCCGTCGACGAGAGCATCGTCGGCCGGGCCTTCTCCACCGCCGCGCCCGTGACCGGCGCGGATCTCACCGGTGCCGATCTCACCCGCGCCGAGCCGGACGCGGCGGCCCGCGACGCGGGTCCGGCCGGTCTCGGCCCGGCCGTGGCCGTGCCCATCGGCACCGGCGACGGGGTGCGCGGCGTCGTGCTGCTGGTCCGCGACGAGGGCAGCCCGGTGTTCTCCGCGAAGGAGACCGGACCTCTGAAGGGCATTGCCGCCCAGGCCGCGATCGCGATGGAGCTGGCCGAGCGGCGCCGCGACGCGGCGGAGATCGCGGTGCTCAAGGACCGCGACCGGATCGCCCGCGACCTGCACGACCTCGCGATCCAGCGGCTGTTCGCCACCGGCATGACCCTCCAGAGCGCGGGCCGCTTCATCGAGCACCCCGAGGCCGGGGAGCGGGTGGCGCGGGCGGTGGACGACCTGGACGAGACCATCAAGATCATCAGGTCGACGATCTTCGGGCTGCGGGCCCGCGAGGACGGCGCCGGAACCGGTCTGCGGGCCCGGGTGGTCAGGGTGGCCGGGGAGGCGGCCCCGGTGCT
The DNA here is from genome assembly GCF_040299205.1 of Streptomyces sp. NPDC000983. NCBI lineage: Bacteria > Bacillati > Actinomycetota > Actinomycetes > Kitasatosporales > Streptomycetaceae > Streptomyces > Streptomyces sp. NPDC000983. Next base: position 399,176 of record NZ_JBEPBM010000001.1, read on the forward strand.
GGGCTTCGCACCGAGCGTGCGGATGGAGGGGCTGATCGACACGGACGTCCCCCGGGACGTCGCCGACCATGTGGTGGCCGTGCTGGCCGAGGCCCTGACCAACATCGCCCGGCACGCCCGCGCGGGCCGCGCCGGGGTGGCGCTGGAGACCGACGGCAGCGAGGTCCGGCTGACGGTGACCGACGACGGCGTGGGCATCGAGCCGGGGGGACGGCGCAGCGGACTGCGCAACATGGCCGAGCGGGCCGAACAGCTCGGCGGAGACCTGGAGTTCACCACTCCGGAAGGGGGCGGCACCCGCCTGGTGTGGCGGGTCCCGGTACCGGGCGACGCGAACTGGGGCTGAACCCCGCGGGCCCGTCACGGCGCGGGTGCCGAAAGGCGGTGACCGGGCGCCGAGGCTGACGGGCCACCGCATGCCCGGCCGGCCCCCGGGACCGCTCCGGGTCCGCCTCCCGAGGAGCCGCGTCCCGGACTGGTGAGGTGGCGGTCCCACCGGTGCTCGGGCTCGCCTCCCAAGAAGCCGCGGGCCCGAGAGGTGAGGTGGCGCCCCCCACCGGTGCTCGGGCTCGCAAGAAGCCGCGGCCCCTACCGGCGAGGTGGCGACCCCGCCGGTGCCAGGGCACCTCGGGGCCGCCGCTCACCCGGTCGGTCCAGCGCAGCGCGCGAAATCCGCCGGGCTCGGTGGCCCCGTACCGCCGGTCCGGGCAGGTCCCGATCGCCGGGTGCGGCGAGGTCTCCGGCGCCCCAACCACGGGGCGGCGCAAGGCCGACCACTCCTCGGAACGCCGTCCGCGCCCGGCCACGCGGGCCGAGGTACCCCCGCACGCTCCGGCGGACACAGGGCTCGTTCGCCCCCGACGCGCGCCCCTTCCGACCGCTCGCCCGCGCCCCCGGGGGCCGGTGGAGGGGCCGCTCGGCCCATGCTGCCGACGCGGGCGTGGCCCACTCTGAGGGCAGCGGGCGTACGTCCGGCACCACCGCCGATCCGGCGGCGCACCAGGAGGCGCACCATGACGACTGCGACGACACCCCGGATGACCAGGACGCTCGCCGCCGAGTACCGGGGCCGGCTCATGGCAGTGGCCCACGAGACACGTATCCCGCCGGGCATCCGGCTGTTCCACGAGGGGGGCCGCGCCGACCAGTTCTGGATCATCCGGTCCGGTGCGGTGACCCTCGACCTGCGGGTGCCGGGCGGCCGTCCGACCGTGGTGGAGACGCTCGGCCCCGGCGAACTGCTCGGCCGGTCCTGGCTCTTCGCGCCGTACCGCTGGCGGTTCGGCGCCGAGACGGCCGGACCGGTGCGGGCCCACGAGTTCGACGCCGGCGCCGTACGCAGGATGTGCGCCGACGACCCCGGCATGGGGCGCGCGATCGCGCGGTGGGTCGGCGACCTCACCGTCCACCGGCTCCGGGCCGTCCGCACCGGGCTCCTCGCCCTGCACGGGGCCGAGGGCGGCGGGTGCGGCGGGTGAACCGCGGAAGCGGCCGGGGAAGGGGGCGGAAAGGACCCACCCGCTTCTCGCGGATCCGGATTGCGCGGTGCACGGCCCGAGGCCGCTTCTCCGCGCCGGTGCAGAGGTCCTTTCCGTCCCCTCCAGCACACCACACCGGCCGGTGGACCACCAGGCCGCCCGGGCGGCGGCGGGCTCACCCCCTGCGGCCCCCCGGCAGCCCGTGCGACGGTGGAGGGAGTCCCGCGCCACGCCGCGGGCCGACGGAAGGCGGTGGAGCCATGCGACTGCCCCCGGTCACGGGTGGGCCCCCACACCCGGCGCCGACCCGGCACGGCCCGGTCCCCGGCCCGGCCCCGCGCCGCACCGAGCCGCCCGCCCCGCCGTCGCCGTACCCCTGCCGGAGTGACCATGGAGCACCTCGCCCCCGCGTTGCGCGCGGTCTCGGCCGTCGTCCTCGACACCGACGGTGTGATCACCGACTCCGCCCGGGTCCACGCCGCGGCCTGGAAGGAGGCGTTCGACGCCTTCCTGCACGACCGACCGCCCCGCGATCCCGAGCAGCGAAGGCCCTTCGACGCCCGGGACGACTACCTGCGGTACGTCGACGGAAAGTCCCGCCTCGACGGGGCGGCCGCCTTCCTCGCCTCCCGAGGTGTCGACCCCGAGGACGCCGTGGTGGGGGAGGTCGCCGCCGCGAAGGAGGAGCTGTTCACCCGCCGGCTGGAGGAGCGGGGAGTGGACGCCTACCCCGGCACCGTGCGACTCGTCCGCGCCCTGCGCGACGCACACCTGCCCGTCGCGGCGGCCTCGGCCTCCCGGCACGCCGGCGAACTGCTCACCCGGGCCGGCGTGCGGGACCTGTTCGACGTGCTCGTCGACGGCGGCGAGGCCGCCCGGCTGGGCCTGCCCGGAAAACCGGCGCCCGACCTGTTCCTCACCGCGGCCGGCCGGCTCGGCGTCCCCGCCGGGAACGCCGCCGTCGTCGAGGACGCCCTCGCCGGCGTGGAGGCCGGCCGTGCCGGAGGGTTCGCCCTGGTGGTGGGCGTGGACCGGGCCGCCGCCGAGGACTTCGCCCAGCGGCTGTACCGGCACGGCGCCGACCTCGTCGTACGGGATCTGGCGGAACTGCTCGGCGAGGAGGCGCGGTGACGGCACGGAGCTGGGAGTACGAGGGCTACGACCCCGCCGACCAGCGGCTGCGCGAGTCCCTGTGCACGCTGGGCAACGGCTACTTCGCCACCCGGGGGGCGCTCCCGGAGTGCACGGCCGACGACATCCACTACCCCGGCACGTACGTCGCCGGCTGCTACAACCGGCTCACCTCCGAGGTGGCCGGGCGGCAGGTGGAGAACGAGGACATGGTCAACCTGCCGAACTGGCTGCCCCTGCGCTTCCGCCTGCGCGGCGGGTCCTGGCTCACCCCCGACACCGCGGCCGTGCTGGAACACCGCACGGAACTCTTCCCCGACACCGGGGTGCTGGACCGGCACACCCGCTACGACCTGGGCGAAGGCAGGATCCTCAGCGTCCGCCAGCAGCGCATCGTGCACATGGGCGACCCCCATCTGGCCGCCCTGCGCACCGAGTTCGGCGCCGAGGGCTTCGCCGGCGACCTGGAGGTGGAGGCGTCCCTCGACGGCGGTGTCACCAACTCCGGAGTGCCGCGCTACCGCGACCTCGACTGCCACCACCTCGTCCACGCGCACACCGGTGTCGCCACCCCGGACACCGTCTGGCTGCGCTGCCGCACCCGCACCTCCGACATCCGCGTCGGCATGGCCGCCCGCCTCACCTCCGACGCGCCCGTCACCGCCCGCAACAAGAACCCGCGGACCGCCCAGCACACCGTCCTGCCGCTGACCGAGGGCCGCACCTTCACCGTCGACAAGACCGTCGCCCTGCACACCTCCCACGACCCGGCGATCAGCGACCCGCTGCACGCGGCCGTCAGCCGCGTCGCCCGCGCGCCCGGCTTCGACGAACTGCTCGACTCGCACCGCACCGCCTGGGCCCAGCTGTGGCGCCGGGCCGCCCTCGACGTCGACGGGGAGCCCGGCCGCATCCTGCGCCTGCACCTCTTCCACGTCCTCCAGACCCTCTCCCCGCACACCGCCGACCTCGACGCCGGCGTACCCGCCCGCGGCCTGCACGGCGAGGCCTACCGGGGCCATGTCTTCTGGGACGAGCTGTTCGTGCTGCCGTTCCTCAACCTGCACTTCCCCGAGGTCTCCCGGGCGCTGCTGCACTACCGCCACCGCCGCCTGGAGCAGGCCTGCTCGGCCGCCCTCGACGCGGGACGCAAGGGCGCCCTCTACCCGTGGCAGAGCGGCAGCGACGGCCGCGAGGAGACCCAGCAGCTCCACCTCAACCCCCGCTCGGGGCGCTGGCTGCCGGACCACTCCCACCTGCAGTACCACGTCGGTTCGGCCATCGCCTACAACGTCTGGCAGTACTGCGAGGCCGGCGGCGACACGGAGTTCCTGCACACCAAGGGCGCCGAGATGCTCCTGCAGATCGCCCGCTTCTGGGCGGACGCCGCCGAATGGGACGGCTCACTGCGCCGCCACCGCATCAAGGGCGTGGTCGGCCCCGACGAGTACCACGACGCCTACCCCGAGGCGAACCGGCCCGGCCTCGACGACAACGCCTACACGAACGTCACCGCCGCCTGGGTCCTGATGCGCACCCGGGAGCTGATCGACGACCTGCCGGAACCCCGGCGCCGGGAGCTCGCCGAGCGCACCGGCCTGGACCCCGCTGAGCCGGAGCACTGGGAGGAGATCTCCCGGACCCTCCACGTCCCCTTCCACCAGGGCGTCATCAGCCAGTTCGACGGCTACGGCGACCTCGCCGAACTCCCCTGGGAGGACTACCGGCGGCGCTACGGCGACATCCGTCGGCTGGACCGGATCCTGGAGGCGGAGGGCGACACCGTCAACCGCTACCGGGCGTCCAAGCAGGCCGACGTCCTGATGCTCGGCTACCTGTTCGGGCCGGCCGAACTGCGGCGCCTGTTCGACCGGCTGGGCGTGCCGCTCGACGACGAGATCTGGCACCGCACCGTCGACCACTACATGCACCGCACCAGCCACGGCTCCACCCTCAGCGGCCTGGTCCACGGCTGGGTCCTGGCCCGCGCCCGGCGCGCCGAGGCGTGGCAGTTCTGCCAGGAGGCCCTCCAGGGCGACATCGCCGACGTCCAGGGCGGCACCACCGGCGAGGGCATCCACCTCGGCGCCATGGCCGGCACCCTCGACCTGGTGCAGCGCGGACTGACGGGCCTGGAGACCCGGGAGGGGGCGCTCTGGCTGGACCCGGTGCCCCTGCCGGAACTCTCCTCCTACGGGTTCTCCCTGCGCTACCAGGGCAACTGGGGCGTGCGGGTGCGACTGGAGCGCGGCCTGCTGGAGATCGCCGTGCCCTCGCACGACGTCTCCCCGATCGACGTACGGCTGCCCGGCCGAAGCGTCCTCGTCGAACCGGGGAAGACCGTGCGGCTGGAGCTGGGCCCGGAGAAGGGAGAGGGGCGATGAGCGGTCCCGTCGTCGTGGGAGTGGACGGCTCGGAGCAGAGCCTGGACGCGGTCCGGGTCGCCGCCCGGGAGGCCGGGCTGCGCGGCGTCGGCCTGCGTCTGGTGCACGCCTTCGGGTGGCCGTCGTCACATGTGCCGCCCCGCATGGCGCCCTGGAGCCCGGCGAGCGCGGGCGTGCGCGACCTGGTCGACGACGTGCTCGGCGAGGCCGAACGGCTGGCGCGCACCGTCGCGCCCGGTGCGGAGATCGCCCGCGAGGTCGTGCTGGGCGAACCGGTGACGGTCCTGGAACTGGAGTCGCGGACCGCCTGCCTCGCGGTCGTCGGCAGCCGCGGTCTGAGCCGCTTCGGCAGCCTGCTCCTCGGTTCCACCGCCTCGCACCTGGCCGCGCACAGTCGCTGCCCCGTCCTCGTCGTGGGCGGCCTGCCCGATCCGGCCGGTCCGGTCCTGCTCGCCGTGGACGGCTCACCGCGGTCCGCGGCGGCCGTCGAGTTCGCCTTCACGCACGCCTCGCTGCACGGCACCGGCCTGCTGGCCCTGCACGCCTGGAACACCCGCACCGAACGGGTCTACGAGTCGCCGGGCGATCCGCCCTTCGTGACGTACGACGAGGGCCGGCTGCGCGACGAGGAGGAGCGGGTGCTCGCCGAGGCGCTGGGCGGCCTCGGCGAGCGGTTCCCGGACGTCGAGGTGGTCAGCCGGCTGGTGCGCGGCCGGATCCGGCACACCCTGATCGAGGCCAGCGCCGAGGCCGGTCTCGTCGTGGTCGGCGCGCGCGGCCACGGCGGCTTCGGCGGGCTGCTGCTCGGCTCGGTCAGCCAGGCCGTGCTGCACCACGCGCGGTGCCCGGTCGCGGTGGTGCGCGTCGACGAGGAGGAGTAGCGGCCCGCGGGCGCCTACCGGCGAGCGCGGGTGCTCAGTGGCCGGTGCGTCCGCCCGGCCCGCGCCCCTCCGGCTCGTGCGGCTGCTCCAGATGCGTCGCGAGAACCGCCGCCTGCACCCGGCGCTGCACACCGAGCTTGGCCAGCAGCCGGGAGATGTGGTTCTTGACGGTCTTCTCCGACAGATACAGCCGCTTGCCGATCTCCCGGTTGGTCAGCCCCTCCCCGATGAGCGCGAGGATCTCCCGTTCCCGCGGCGACAGTCCGGCCAGCTCGGGGGCCTCGGCCGGTTCCGGCGCCGGTTCGGTGCGCAGCGACCGCATCAGCCGGGCCGTGGTGGCGGGGTCCAGCATCGACTGGCCGGTGGCGACCGTACGCACCGCGGAGACCAGGTCGGAGCCGCGGATCTGCTTCAGGACGTAGCCCGACGCCCCGGCCATGATCGCGTCCAGCAGGGCGTCCTCGTCGTCGAAGGAGGTCAGCATCAGCACGGCCAGGTCGGGCATCCGGTCGCGCAGCTCACGGCAGACGGTGATGCCGTTGCCGTCGGGCAGCCGTACGTCCAGCACGGCGACGTGCGGCCGTACGGCCGGGGCCCGGACCAGGGCGTGCTCGACGTTCTCGGCGTCGCCGACCACGGAGATGTCGGGCTCGGCCTCCAGCAGGTCGGACAGGCCGCGCCGGACCACCTCGTGGTCGTCGAGCAGGAAGACCCGGATCGGGTCCTCGGCTGTGAACGTGCGTGGCTCGGTCATGTCGACCCCTTCGTCCCCGGGCTTGCGGACGGACCGTCGGCCGCCCGTACCACGATCTTCGCCCGCCGGGCGCGAAGCCACCAGGGCCGACCGGCCCCATCCGCCCGAGGTTCAGGGCCGCCGATCATGGTGCGGGGGCCGGTCAGCGGCGTGTTCCGCTGCCGTAGGGGGCGTACAGGTCCAGCAGCCGGGTCCGGGCCGCCTGGAGCCGGTGGGACACGACCTCGCCGACCCAGGCGGTGACCGCCCGGCCGAACTCGGGGTCCGCCTGGCACATGGCCCGGACGGTGCCGGCGTCGAACTCGTAGGCGCGCAGCGGGGTCGCGGCCTCGGCGCCCAGGTGCCAGACGTGCGGGGCGAGCAGCCAGGACCAGCCGACGAGTTCGTTGTGCCCCAGCGCCTCGATGACGGCGGGCTGCCGGCCCGGTACCCGCATGTCGAGTTCGACGGTGCCGGTCCGCACGATCCAGAAGTGCCCGGCGTGACCGCCCTCTTCGAACAGCCGGGTCCCGGCCGGGAACGACACCTCGCGCGCGGCCGACATCAGCCGCCGCCGGTGCTCGGCGGGCAGCGCCCGCGGCAGGTTCGTGGTGACGGGAGCGTTCATGGCGGGCCTCCACTCGGGCGTACCGGGGTTACCGCCTCCAGCCTCCGCGCCCCTGGCCGCTGCGGCCAGGGGCCACCCGGCCCTGCCGCGGAGTCCTTCGGCACGCGCGGCACCGTCCCGGGGGCCCTCCGGCGGGCCCGGTCCGACCGGGCCGGCGAAGGGGGCCGTTCGGCCCCACCGCGGCAGACCTTCAGCACCCGGCGGCGCAGCCGGCCCCGCCACGACAGTGTCCATGTCAGCACCACGAACCCAGGTGAAGGGACCAGACCATGGCCGTGCACGAGCACCCTCACCGGAGCCGCGCGTTCCATCTGCCCGTGCTCCGCAGGAACCGTACGGCGTCCGCCGCCGACGCCACCACCCTGACCGGCACGGCCGCCCACGCGCTGGCGTCACTGCGCCTGCTGACCGGGTTCGTCTTCCTGTGGGCCTTCCTCGACAAGACCTTCGGCCTCGGCTACGCCACCCCCTCCGCCAACGCCTGGATCGACGGCGGATCACCGACCCAGGGCTTCCTCAGCCATGTCGCCGTCGGCCCGATGGAGTCCACGTTCCACGCCTGGGCCGGGGACGCCTGGGCGGACTGGCTGTTCATGCTGGGCCTGCTCGGCGTCGGCGCGGCGCTCGTCGCGGGTGTCGCGCTGCGGCTCGCCGCCGTCGCCGGCAGCGCCCTGATGGCGCTGATGTGGATCGCCGAGTGGCCGCCGGCCAAGCACCTCTCCGACGGCACGGCCAGCATGTCGACGAATCCCTTCGCCGACTACCACCTCGTCTACGCCCTCGTGCTGATCGCCCTCGCGGCCACCGGCGCCGGCGCGGTCTGGGGGCTCGGGAAGGCGTGGGCCCGGCTCCCGTTCGTCGCCCGCAATCCCTGGCTGCGCTGACCGCGCGGCGCCCGGCGGGCCCCGTCCAGGGGTCCGCCGGATGGGCCGGTCGGTCCTCGCCGAGGACCTGCGGCCCCTGCCGCCCCACCCCCGTCACCGCACACCCTGAGAACAGGTCCAACGATCAGGAGGCACCATCATGGCCCGCACTGTCGTCGCAGGTCTCGACGGTTCGCCCGAGAGCCGGGCCGCCGCTGAATGGGCGGCCCGCGAGGCGGAGCTGCTCGACCTGCCGCTGAAGATCGTCCACGTCTGGGAGCCGGTCCCGGAACCCCTCGCCCAGGCGCCCCTGCTCGGCGTCGAGACCCACCAGCACTGGAGTGAGCGGATCCCGCGCGAGGCCGCCGAGGGCCTGCGGCTGCGCCACCCCGGCGTCGAGGTGACCACCGAACAGCTCACCGGCACCCCCGCAGACGTCCTGGTCCGTGCGGCCGAGGACGCCGAACTGCTCGTCCTCGGCTCGCGCGGCCTGAGCGGCATCCGCGGCTTCATGGTCGGCTCCGTGGGCCTGTCCGCCGTCGCCCGCGCCACCCGCCCCGTCGTCCTGGTGCGCGCCGGTGAGCAGGCCGCCGACGAACACCGGCCCGACCTCGCCGGCATCCCCTCCGCCGCCACGCCCTACCTGCCCGTCCTGCTCGGCCTGGACGCCACCCGGCCGCACCCCGACGTCATCGGCTTCGCCTTCGAGGCGGCCGCCAGGAGGGGCACCGCCCTGCGCGTCCTGCACGGCTGGAACCTCCCCCCGTACTACGTTTACGGCCTCACCGCCGACCTGTCCCTGCACGACGAACTCGTCAAGCAGCAGGCCGCCGCACTCACCGAGATCCTGCGGCCCTGGCGGGAGAAGCACCCGGACGTCGAGGTCGTCGAGGAGGTTCCGGCGGGCAGCCCCGGTGTCCGGCTGGTGGACGCGGCCCGCGAGGCGTCGCTGGTGGTCATCGGCCGCCGTATCCGGCGCAACCCCTTCGGCGCCCACCTCGGGACCGTCGCCCACGCCGTCCTCCACCACTCCACCGCACCCGTAGCAGTCGTCGCCCACGACTGATCCGCATCCCAGGAGCAGCAGCATGAAGGCAGCCGTCGTACGAGCCTTCGGTGAGCCCCTCGTCATCGAGGAGCGCCCCGACCCCGAGCCGGGCCCCGGACAGGTCCGGGTCCGCGTCGAGGCGTCCGGGCTGTGCCACACCGACATCCACGCCGCCCACGGCGACTGGCCGGTCAAGCCGAACCCGCCGTTCGTGCCCGGCCACGAGGGCGTCGGCCTCGTCGAGGCGCTCGGCGACGGGGTCACCCACCTGACCGTGGGCCGGCGCGTCGCCGTGCCGTGGCTCGGGCGTGCCTGCGGGCGGTGCGAGCACTGCCTGTCCGGCTGGGAGACCCTGTGCGAGCAGCAGGTCAACACCGGTTACGGCTGCGACGGCGGCTACGCGGAGAAGATGCTCGCCTGGGCCGACTTCGCGCAGCCCGTGCCGCCGGGCGTCGACCCGGTCGACGCGGCACCGCTGACCTGCGCCGGCGTCACCACGTACAAGGCCCTCAAGGTCGCCGACGTCCGGCCCGCCCAGCTCGTCGCGGTCTCCGGGGTCGGCGGTCTCGGCCACCTCGCCGTCCAGTACGCGAAGATCGCCGGGGCGACCGTCGCGGCGATCGACGTCACCGACGAGAAGCTCGAACTGGCCGCGGAACTCGGCGCGGACCTCGTCGTCGACGCCCGCAAGGAGGATGTCGCGCAGGTCCTCAAGGCGCACGGCGGCGCCCACGCGGCCATCGCCCTGGCCGTCAACGAGGACGCCTTCGCCGCCGTCAACGCCGGGTTGCGGCGCGGCGGGAAGCTCGTCCTGGTCGCGATGCCGGCGCACGGCACGATCAGGGTCCCGATCTTCGACACCGTCCTCAACGGCACCTCGGTGATCGGCTCCATCGTCGGCACCCGGCAGGACCTCGCCGAGGTGTTCCGGCTGCACGCGGCGGGCCGCACCCGGGTCATCCGCGAGACCCGCCCGCTCGACTCCGTCAACGACTCCATCGACGACGTCCTGCACGGCAGGGTTCCGGCCAGGATCGTCTTCGACCTCGGCGCGCCGCGGTGAACAGCGGCGAGCGCCTGCCGACCGTCGGTGCCGACGGCCCGGAACCGGCCCTGCGCGCCGAGGACCGGGCCGCCGACGTGGCGTTACCGGACGGGGTGTCGCTGCGGCCGGTGCGCCCCTGCGCGTGGGGGCGCACCGCGCCCGCCGGGCCGGACCGCCGACCCCGCGGGACGTCGCGGGCGCCGCGACCGGTGTGAGCGGGTCAGAGGCTCGCCGCGTGGTCCGGGACGTAGTTCTGCAGATCGCGCGGCGGGCGCTCGTAGCCGGTCGAGGCCGGGCGCTCGGGCAGCTCCAGCACCGGCGGCGGGACGTCCTGGTACGGCACCGAGCCCAGCAGATGGGCGATCATGTTCAGCCTCGCCCGGCGTTTGTCGTCGCTCTCCACGACGTACCAGGGCGCCTCGCCGATGTCGGTGTGCACCAGCATCTCGTCCTTGGCCCGGGAGTACCGCTCCCAGCGGGTGATGGACTCCAGGTCCATCGGCGACAGCTTCCAGCGCCGCAGCGGATCCTCCAGACGGCGCCGGAACCGCTCCTGCTGCTCGGCGTCGCTGACCGAGAACCAGTACTTGTGCAGCAGGATCCCGTCCTCCACGAGCATCCGCTCGAAGATCGGGCATTGGCGCAGGAAAAGCTGGTACTCGGCCTTGGTGCAGAAGCCCATCACATGCTCCACACCGGCCCGGTTGTACCAGCTCCGGTCGAACAGCACGATCTCCCCGGCGGCCGGCAGGTGCTCCACGTACCGCTGGAAGTACCACTGGGTGCGCTCCCGCTCGGTGGGCTTGGGCAGGGCCGCGATCCGGGCCACGCGCGGGTTGAGATGCTCGGTGACTCGTTTGATCGTGCCGCCCTTGCCCGCCGCGTCACGCCCCTCGAAGATGACGACGAGCCGGGCGCCCTCGGCACGCACCCACTCCTGAAGCTTGACCAACTCCGTCTGAAGACGCAGCAGTTCCTTCTCGTAGACGCCGCGCGGCACCTTCGGCGCCTTGTTCCCGGCCATGCCGCCTCCCACCGCCCGAAGACCCCTGTTGACGAACCGGTCGACGACGCCATCGATGATCTAGGAGTCACCCATGCCCGAGGTCGAACATCAGAACAGCACCGTACTGACCGACGACGAGCTGCGCACCCTGGACGCACACTGGCGCGCCGCCAACTACCTGGCCGCCGGGCAGATCTACCTGCTCGCCAACCCGCTGCTGCGCGAGCCCCTGCGGGCCGAGCACATCAAGCCCAGGCTCCTCGGCCACTGGGGCACCTCGCCCGGCCTGAACCTCGTGTACACCCACCTCAACCGCGTCATCAGGGCGCGCGGCCTGGACGCGCTGTGCGTGTGGGGCCCGGGGCACGGCGGGCCCTCCGTGGTCGCCAACTCCTGGCTGGAGGGCAGCTACAGCGAGACCTACCCGGACATCGGCCGGGACGCGGAGGGCATGCGGCGGCTCTTCCGGCAGTTCTCCTTCCCAGGCGGGGTGCCCAGCCATGTGGCGCCCGAGACGCCCGGCTCCCTCCACGAGGGCGGCGAGCTGGGCTACGCCCTCTCCCACGCCTACGGAGCCGCCTTCGACAACCCCGGCCTGGTCGTCGCCTGCGTGATCGGCGACGGCGAGGCGGAGACCGGGCCGCTCGCGGCCTCCTGGCACTCCAACAAGTTCCTCGACCCGGTGCACGACGGCGCCGTCCTGCCCGTCCTCCACCTCAACGGATACAAGATCGCCAACCCGACCGTGCTCGCCCGGCTGCCCGAGGCCGAACTCGACGAACTGCTGCGCGGCTACGGACACGAGCCGCTGCACGTCACCGGCGACGACCCGGCGACCGTCCACCGAGCCATGGCAGCCGCCCTCGACACCGCCCTGGACCGCATCGCCCGCTTCCAGCGCGCCGCGCGCGAGGAGGGCGCCACCGAACGCCCGCGCTGGCCGGTGATCGTGCTGCGCACCCCCAAGGGCTGGACCGGCCCCGCCGAGGTCGACGGAGTGCCCGTGGAGGGCACCTGGCGCGCCCACCAGGTCCCCCTCGCGGGGGTCCGGGAGAACCCCGAGCACCTGCGCCAGCTGGAGCAGTGGCTGCGGTCGTACCGGCCCGAAGAACTCTTCGACGCCGACGGGCGTCCGGTTCCGGACGTTCTCGCCTGTCTGCCCGAGGGCGCCCGCCGCCTGGGCTCCACCCCGCACGCCAACGGCGGACTGCTGGTGCGGGAGCTGCCGATCGACTCCCTCGACCGGTTCGCGGTGCCCGTGGACAAGCCCGGCACGACCCTGCACGAACCCACCCGGATCCTCGGCGATCTCCTGGCCCAGGTCGTCCGGGACACCCAGGACCGCCGGGACTTCCGGGTCGTCGGCCCCGACGAGACCGCCTCCAACCGGCTCCAGGCCGTCTTCGACGGCAGCGGCAAGGCCTGGCAGGCCGAAATCCTGCCGGTCGACGAACACCTCGACCGGCACGGCCGGGTGCTGGAGATCCTCTCCGAACACACCTGCCAGGGCTGGCTGGAGGGCTACCTCCTGACCGGCCGGCACGGCCTGTTCTCCTGCTACGAGGCGTTCGTGCACATCGTCGACTCGATGGTCAACCAGCACATCAAGTGGCTCAAGACCTCCCGCGAGCTGCCGTGGCGGGCGCCCGTCGCCTCCCTCAACTACCTGCTCACCTCGCACGTCTGGCGCCAGGACCACAACGGCTTCTCGCACCAGGACCCCGGCTTCGTCGACCACGTCCTGAACAAGAGCCCCGAGGTGGTGCGGGTCTACTTCCCGCCGGACGCCAACACCCTGCTCTCCGTGGCCGATCACGCGCTGCGCAGCCGCGACTACGTCAACGTCGTCGTCGCCGGCAAACAACCCTGCTTCGACTGGCTCTCCATGGACGCCGCCCGTGCCCACTGCGCCCGCGGCGCCGGCATCTGGGACTGGGCGGGCAGCGAGAACGGCGGCGAACCGGACGTCGTGCTCGGCTGCGCGGGCGACGTACCCACCCAGGAGGTGCTGGCCGCCGCCCAGTTGCTCCGCCGCCACCTGCCCGAACTGGCCGTGCGCGTGGTCAACGTCGTCGACATCGCCCGCCTGATGCCGAGCGACGAACACCCGCACGGCATGAGCGACTTCGAGTACGACGGCCTGTTCACCCAGGACAAACCGGTCATCTTCGCCTACCACGGCTACCCGTGGCTGATCCACCGCCTCGCCTACCGCCGCAACGGCCACCGCAACCTGCACGTACGCGGCTACAAGGAGTCCGGGACCACGACCACGCCGTTCGACATGGTCGTCCGCAACGACCTCGACCGCTACCGGCTGGTCATGGACGTCATCGACCGCGTCCCCGGCCTCGCCGTCCGCGCCGCCGCCGTACGCCAGGACATGGCCGACGCCCGCACCCGCCACCACGCCTGGATCCGCGAGCACGGCACGGACCTGCCGGAGATCGCGGAGTGGAGCTGGAACGCGTAGCGCTCCGCGGGAGACCAGGAACCCGCCCGGCCGCCTTCCGGTGCCGGGCGGGTCCGGGTGGTCGGGGGCGCTGTTCGGGGTGGGTGATCCGGGGTGGCCCGCGGGCCGCACAGGGCCGATCGGCCCCACCGCCGCGTCCGGACAGCCCATGGGAGTGCGCGGCGAACCGCTGGATCCTCGAAGTGACGGGTGGCCCGGGAACTCGGAGCGACGGGTGCCCCGGGAAGAGGACAAGGAGTTCCCCGATGACGGACGACGCGCTCCGCCGGCCCCAGGTCCACGCACTGCTCGCGGACGGCACCACGGTCCGTATCCGCCCGGTACGGCCGTCCGACCACGACCGGGTGCGCGGCCTGTACGAGGAGATGGCCCCGGAGAACCTGCGGATGCGGTTCTTCACCACGAGCCCCGCCTCCGCCGGTCCGGCCGCCGACCGGGTCTGCCGGGCGGACCGCCCCGGCCGGCGGGCCCTGCTCGCCGAGACCGCCGGGAGCGTCATCGGGCTCGCCGAGTACGACACGGCCGGTTCGGCGCACTCCGCCGACCTCGCCGTCGCGGTCGCCGACGGGCTGCACCACCGGGGCGTCGGCACCCTCCTGCTGGAACACCTCGTCTCGGCCGCCCGCGCCGACGGCGTCACCCGCTTCACCGCCGACGCCCTCAGCGAGAACCACGAGGTGCTCCGCCTCTTCGCCGACCTGGGGCTGCGCACCACCCGCCGCTTCGAGGGCCCCGAGGTCCGCTGCGAGATCGCCCTCGACACCGACGACACCTACCTCACGGCCGTGGAGGAACGCGGCCGGGCCGCCGACGTCGCCAGCCTCCGACCCCTGCTGCGGCCCCGCTCCGTCGTCGTGATCGGCGCCGGACGCACCCCCGGTTCCGTCGGCCGCGCGATCCTGCGCCGGCTCGGCACAGGCGGCTTCACCGGACGGCTGTTCGCGGTGCACCCCGGCGCGCGGGCCGTCCTGGGCGTCCCCTCGTACCCGACCGTCGGCGCCGTGCCCACCACCGCCGACCTCGCCGTCCTCGCGGTGCCCCCCGCCGAGGTCCCGGACACCGCCGAGAGCTGCGGCAAGGCCGGCGTACGGGCCCTGCTGGTGGTGACCGAAGGGCTGGACGCGAGCCAGTCCGAGGCGCTGCTGACCGCCTGCCGCGGCCACGGCATGCGCCTGGTCGGCCCGGGCAGCCTCGGCATCGCCCACACCGAGCCCGAACTCCGCCTCGACGCCACCTTCGCCGCCGGCCGGCCCCGCCCCGGCACCGCGGGTGTCGCCGTCCAGTCCGGCGGCATCGGCATCGCCCTGCTCGACGGGCTGTCCCGGCTCGGCATCGGCGTGTCCACCTTCGCCTCCCTCGGCGACAAGTACGACGTCAGCGGCAACGACCTGCTCCAGTGGTGGGAGAGCGACAACCGCACCGACCTCGCCCTGCTCCACCTGGAGTCCTTCGGCAACCCGCGCGCCTTCTCCCGCACCGCGCGCCGCGTCACCCGCCGCATGCCGGTGCTCACCGTCGACGCCGGACGCACCGACGCCGGCCGGCGGGCCGCCGCCGCCCACTCCGCGGCGGCCGCCACCCCCACCATGACCCGCGCCGCGCTGTTCACCCAGGCCGGCGTCACCGCCACCCACTCCTGCGGCGAACTCCTCGAAACCGCCGCACTCCTGCGCTCCCAGCCGCTGCCCGCCGGAACCCGGGTCGCCGTCGTCACCAACGCGGGCGGCGCAGGCGTCCTCACCGCCGACGCCTGCGCCGAATCCGGGCTCGTCCTGCCCGCGCCGACCCCCGAACTCACCGAGGACCTGCTCGCCCTGCTCCCCGAGGGGGCCGCCGTCGGCAACCCCGTCGACGCGACCGCCACCGTCACCGAGGACCAACTCACCGCGTGCGTCGACCGGATCATGCGGTACGGCGGCATCGACGCCGTCCTCGTCGCGCTGGTGCCGACCGCCCTCGCCGCGGCCACCGGTGACGACCTCGTCCGGGCTCTCACCCGCGCCCCCGCGACACGCCCCAAACCGGTCCTCGCGGTACGGCTCGAACAGGCACTGCCCGTGGAACTCCTGCCCACCGAGGGCGGCGGCACCGTCCCCGCCTACGCCGAACCCCGGGCGGCGGCCCGCGCCCTGGCCCACGCCGCCCGCCGCGCGGCCTGGCTGTCCCGGCCCGCCGGAACCGTCCCCGACCTCGACGGCATCGAGACCGCGCGGGCCCGGGCCGTCGTGGACGCCTACCTCGACGCCCACCCCGACGGAGGCCGGCCCGAGCCGCGCGTCGTCGCCGAACTCCTCGACTGCTACGGCATCCCCCAACTGCCTTGGGCCTGGGCCGAGTCCGAGGACGACGCCGTCCTCGCCGCCGACCGGCTGCGCGGTGCGGACGGCCGCGTCGTCCTCAAGGGCCACTGGCCGGGCCTGCTGCACAGGAGCGCCCAGGACGCCGTCCACCTCGACCTCCGGGGCGACCAGCAGGTGCGCGCCGCCTTCCGCGACCTCGACAACCGCTTCGGCGACCTCCTGACCGGGGTCGTCGTGCAACCCCTCGCCCCGCGCGGCACCGAACTGTTCGCCGGGGTCGTCCAGGACGACGTCTTCGGACCCCTGGTCCTGTTCGGGCTCGGCGGCACCGCCAGCGAGGTGCTCGCCGACCAGGCGGCCCGCCTCGCCCCGCTCACCGACCACGACGTGCACGACCTGATCACCGCCCCGCGCTGCGCCCCACTGCTCTTCGGCGCGGACGGCGGCGGACCCGTGGACCTCGCCGGACTGGAGGGCCTGCTGCTGCGGCTCTCCCGGCTGGCGAGCGACCTGCCCCAGCTCGCCGAGGCGGACTTCAACCCCGTCCTCGCCACACCGGGCGGCATCACGGTCCTCGACGCCCGCCTCCGCCTGGTGCCCCGCGGGTCCCAGGACCCCCATCTGCGCAGGCTCCGCCGAGGAGGGAAACGCACATGAGGCACGACAAGGTCGCCTCCGTGATGACCACGCGGGTCGTCCGGGCCGAGTACGGGACCCCGTTCAAGGAAGTGGCCCGGCTCCTCGGCGAGCACCGCGTCAGCGGACTGCCGGTCGTCGACGAGGACGGGCGCGTCATCGGCGTCGTCTCCGAGGCGGACCTGTTGACACGCCAGGCCGGGACCGCCGACCGGGGGAAGCACGCGTGGTTCGGGCGCGGCCGTACCCGGGCCGTCCCGGCCGAGGCCCGTACCGCCGGGCGGCTGATGACCCACCCGGCGGTCACCGTGCGCGCCGACGACACCATCGTCGAGGCGGCCCGGACCATGACCCGGCACGGCGTGCGACGGCTGCCCGTACTGGACGAGGAGGACCGGCTCGTCGGCATCGTCTCCCGCCGCGACCTGCTCTCCGTCTTCCTGCGCCCCGACGCCGGCATCCGTGCCGCGGTCGTCGACGAGGTGCTGGTCAGGGCGCTGTGGCTGAGTCCGCGCGCCGTGGACGTCTCGGTCACCGAGGGCGTGGTCACACTCTCCGGGCAGCTGGAGCGCAGGAGCGAGACGGAGCTGGCCGTCGCCATGACCCGGCGGATCGACGGAGTGGTCGCCGTCGTCGACCACCTCACCCACCGGCTGGACGACTCCCGGCTCCCACCCGACGAACAGGCCCTGTACGGCGTCGCCGACGACCGGCCGCGCCGGCTGTGAGAGGAGGCGGACCGTGATGAGCGACAAGGTACTGGTCGCCTACGGGACGACGAACGGATCGACCGCCAGGATCGCCGAGGCCGTGGCCGCGGCCCTGCGCGAGGAGGGCTGCGCCGCGCAGGCGCGCGCCGCCGCCGAGGTCGACGGGGTGACGGAGTACGACGCCGTGGTCGTCGGCGGCGCCCTGTACGGCGGACGCTGGCACAGGGACGCCCGCCGCTTCCTGCGCCGGCACCGCGCAGCCCTCGCCCAGCGCCCGCTGTGGCTGTTCAGCAGTGGGCCGCTCGACCCGTCCGCCGGCGAGCGGGACATCCCGCCCGTCCCCGGACTGCGGCGCGCCATGATCCGCCTCGACGCCCGCGGGCACGTCACCTTCGGGGGCTGTCTGGAGGAGGGCGCGAAGGGCCGGATCGCGAAGATGATCCTGCGCGGCGGGAAGGGCGGCGACTTCCGCGACTTCGACCGGATCGAGGCGTGGGCGGCCGAGGTGGCCCGGGAACTGACGAAGGTCTGAGCACGCGAGGGCGCGGCCCCTCGATGCCGGTCGCGGCCGGTTCCGGCCTCGACTCGGCCGATCGCCGCGCGAACGCCGGGGGTCCGGCCGGACCGGCCGCCCGCACCAGCAACCCGGTTCGCTGGAGGGCGGGTTCGGCCGCCGCGTCGTCCGCCACTCGCGGGCCGGGCCGGATCAGACGGCGTCACCCGCAGGGGCAGGCCCCGTGAGAGCGCCTCGGGTGCCGCCCGGTCCACCGCCGCACGGCCTCGGGCCGACCCGTTCACGCCGATGATGGTCACCTGTTCCACGGTCTGCCGCCTTCCGGTACGGGCACCCGGCGATCCGAGCCGTCCCCGGCCTCCGTTCGCGGCCTCCGTCCCCGGCCTCCGTTCGCGGCCGACGGCCCGGCAGGGGCCGAACGGACCCGGGCATGCGCCCAGCGGCCCATGCGAGGTGGTGGGTCCCGGGGTGAAGCTGGAGGGGACGACCGGTTCCGCCCCAGGAGGTGCGTGCCATGCTCTTGCCCGTCGTGGTGGGAGTCGACGGTTCCGCCGAGAGTCTCGCCGCGGCCGCGTGGGCCGCGCGCGAGGCGGTACGGCGCGAGCGGCCCCTGCGTCTGGTGCTCGTCCGGGGCCGACGCCCCGACCGCCGTCCGTCCGCCGTCCGGCGGGCCCTGCACGAGGCCGAGGAACGCGCGGCCCGCGCCGCGCCCGGGGTCGTCCTGGGGTCCGAAGTGGTCGACGGTCCGGTGGCCGACCGGCTGGTGCGTGCCGCCGGGCGGGGCGAACTGCTCGTCCTCGGCTGCCGGGGCCCGCACGGATTCACCGGGTTCCCGGTCGGTCCGGTCGTCCTCGGGGCGGTCGCCGGAGCCGTCCGGCCGGTCGTCCTGGTCCGGGCGGGGGAGCCGTCCGACGACGACCGCCGCACCCCGCCCGGTCGTCGTCGTCCGGGCGAGGGAGGAGGCCGACGACACCGTGCCGCGCTCGGCGCCTCGGGCAGCGTGGAGCAGGCGTCCGACGACGACCACCGCACCCCGCACGGCGCCTCGGGCAAGGCGGGGGAGGAGGACGACGACCACCGCGCCGTGCCCGGTACCTCGGGTACGGCGGGGCAGGAGTCCGACGGCGACTACCGCGCCGCACCCGGTGTTTCGGGCCCGGCGGAGCAGGAGGCCGTCGGCGGCGCCTCGGACACCCGGGACGTCGTCCTCGGCCTCGACCTCGGCGACCCCCGCGACGACGTGATCGCCTTCGCCTTCGAGGAGGCCCGGGTGCGCGGCGCCCGCCTCAAGGTCGTCCACGCCTGGGACCCGCCCTCCCTCCTCCGCTCCCGCCCCGGCGAGACGTATGTCGCCGACGGTCCGCGGCAGGCCGAGGAGTGGCTCGGGCTCATGACGGCCGTGCTCCAGGTGTGGCGCGACAAGTTCCCGGACGTGGAGGCCGTCGAGCAGGTCGCCGCGGGGCGCGCCCGGACCGTGCTGGTGCGGGCCGCCTCCCGGGCGGGACTGCTCGTCGTGGGCCGCCGCACCGGGCACGCCCGCATCGGGCAGGGCCCCACCGGGCATGCCCGCACCGGGCACGCCGGAACAGGGCGGGGCCCCACCGAGCACCGCCCCACCCTCCCGCGCTCCGGCCCCGTGACCCACGCGGCCGTCCACCACGCCGGCTGCCCGGTGGCCGTCGTACCCCACGAGTGAGAGGCCGACCGACGATGACCGCGCCGATCAGGTACGTGTACGAATTCGCCGAGGGCGGCCGGGACATGGCCGGACTGCTCGGCGGCAAGGGAGCCGGACTCGCCGAGATGACGAGGATCGGGCTGCCCGTCCCACCCGGCTTCACCGTCACCACGGAGGCCTGCAAGGTCTACCTGGCGACCGGGGAGGAACCCGACGAGCTGGGGGTGGAGGCCGCCCGAGCCCTCGCCCGCCTGGAGGAGGCCATGGGCCGCACCCTCGGCGCCCCCGACGACCCGCTGCTGGTGTCCGTGCGCTCCGGCGCCCGCTTCTCCATGCCCGGCATGATGGAGACCATCCTCGACATCGGCCTGAACGACGAGTCGGTCGGCGGGCTGGCGAAGGCGTCCGGGCAGGAGAGGTTCGCCTGGGACTCCTACCGCAGGCTCATCCAGATGTTCGGCCACACCGTGATGGGCGTCGACGCCGAACTGTTCGAACAGGCCATCGTCGAGCACCGCGAACGGCGTGCCGCCGCCACCGACCACGACCTGGACACCCGCGAACTCGTCCTGCTCACCGAGGAGTTCAAGGCCATCGTGCGCAAGGAGACCGGCGAGTACTTCCCGCAGGACCCGGCCGACCAGCTCGCCCGCGCCGTCCGCGCCGTCTTCGACTCCTGGAACACCGAGCGCGCCCGCGTCTACCGGCACCGCGAACACATCCCCGAGGACCTCGGTACCGCCGTCAACGTCCAGGCGATGGTCTTCGGCAACCTCGGTTCCGACTCCGGCACCGGCGTCGCCTTCACCCGCGACCCCGCCACCGGAGCGCGCGGCGTCTACGGCGACTACCTGCCCGACGCCCAGGGCGAGGACGTCGTCGCCGGCGTCCGCGACGCGCTGCCGCTGAGCGAGTTGGAGCGGCTCGACCCCCGCGCGTACGCCGAACTCGGCCGCCATCTGGGCACGTTGGAGGAGCACTACCGCGACCTGTGCGACGTCGAGTTCACCGTGGAACGCGGGCGGCTGTGGATCCTGCAGACCCGCGTCGGCAAGCGCACCGCCGAGGCCGCCTTCCGGATCGCCCACGACCTGCGCGCGGAAGGGGCCGTCGACGCCGACGAGGCCCTCAAGCGCGTCGACGGCGCCGGACTGACCCGGCTGATGTTCCCCCGCTTCGCCACCACCGGAACCGACGTGCCCCTGGCCCGGGGTGTGCCCGCGTCGCCCGGCGCGGCCGTCGGCGCGGTCGTCTTCGACTCCGCCGAGGCGGTACGCCGCGCCGAGGCCGGTGAACGGGTGGTCCTGGTGCGCCGCGAGACCACCCCCGACGACCTGCCCGGCATGATCGCCGCCGAGGCCGTGCTGACCAGCCGGGGCGGCAAGACCAGCCATGCCGCGGTCGTCGCGCGCGGCATGGGCAAGGTCTGCGTGTGCGGTGCCGAGGCGCTCTCCGTCGACCTCGCCGCCCGCCGCTTCACCGCACCGGACGACACCGTCGTCGAGGAGGGCGACACCGTCTCCGTGGACGGCACCGCCGGCACCGTGCACCTGGGCGAACTCCCGCTCACCGCCTCCGACGTGGGCCACGCGCTGGAGACGGGCACGTCCACCGGCCCGCTCACCGACGCGGTCCTCGACGCGCTCGCGCACGCCGACTCGGTACGCCGCCTGGAGGTCCGGGCCAACGCCGACACCCCCGAGGACGCCGTCCGGGCGCGGGCGCTCGGCGCGCGGGGCATCGGACTGTGCCGTACCGAGCACATGTTCCTCGGCGAGCGCCGGGCGCTGGTGGAGGCGATGATCCTCGCCCGCGACGACGGCGCGCGGGAGGAGGCGCTGGCCGCGCTGCTGCCGCCGCAACGGGACGACTTCACCGCCATCCTGGCGGCCATGGACGGCCTTCCGGTGACGATCCGGCTGCTCGACCCGCCGCTGCACGAGTTCCTGCCCGACCGTACCGACCTCGCCGTCCGCCTCGCCGCCACGGCGGACCCCGATCCGCGCGACCGGGAACTGCTCGCGGCCGTGGAGCGGATGTCCGAGCAGAACCCGATGCTCGGCCTGCGCGGAGTGCGCCTGGGCCTGGCCGTGCCCGGTCTCATGGCGATGCAGGTGCGCGCCGTCGCGGAGGCGGCGACCGCGCGTCTGCGGGCCGGCGGCACGCCCCGCGCCGAGATCATGATCCCGCTGGTCGGCACGGTCGAGGAACTGCGGCTGGCCCGCGCGGAGACGGAGCGGGTGCTCGCCGAGGTCGCTGCGGAGACCGGGACGGACCTCGACTGCCCGATCGGCACCATGATCGAGCTGCCGAGGGCCGCGCTCACCGCCGGACGGATCGCCGAGGCCGCCGACTTCTTCTCCTTCGGCACCAACGACCTCACCCAGACCACCTGGGGCCTGTCCCGCGACGACGCCGAGGCGTCCTTCTTCCCGCTCTACCTGGACAAGGGCGTCTTCGAGGTGTCCCCGTTCGAGACGATCGACCAGGAGGGCGTGGGCCGGCTGGTGGAGCTGGCCGCCGAGGCCGGCCGGGCCGTGCGGCCGGGGCTGGAGACCGGGGTCTGCGGCGAGCACGGCGGCGACCCGGCGTCGATCCACTTCTTCCACCGCGCCGGCCTCGACTACGTCTCCTGCTCGCCCTTCCGCGTCCCCGCGGCCCGGCTGGAGGCGGGCCGGGCCACCCTCACCGACTCCGACGGCAGCGGCGCCGGCCGGTGAGCCAGGGCCCGGCGGTCCGGGGTTTCAAGCCCCGGGCCCCGGCTACTCGCACCGCGTGACCAGTTCTCAGCAGCAGCTCTTCCGCTACCTGGAGGACCGCTTCGCCTGCGCGCAGGCGTGCACCGAGTGCGCGCGCGTCTGCGCGGTGCGCGCGGCCCGGGCGACCCCCGACGGCTCCACCCGGGAGGCGCTCCTCAGACGCAGGGGGATCATGTGCGCGGAGGTGTGCGAGGCGACCTGCCGCGCCCTGTCCGACCAGTCGGTGACGGACGAGGACGGCATCCGCGTCCAGTTGGAGTGGTGCCGCACGGTGTGCCTGGAGTGCGCCGAGGTCTTCGACGGCCGGCTCGGCGCCGAGGACGGCGCGAAGGCGTGCCGGGAGGCCGCCCAGGCCTGTACGGACCTCCTGGCCGCCCTGGACTGAGCCGGGGCCCCCGCGCGGGCATTCCCAATTTCTGCAACAGGTTCTACCGTGTGCGCCGTCAGGACCGGCCGAGGGAGACCTGGAGGCGCCGTGCATCTGGACCACACCCCCGAGCAGCAGCGGCTGCGCACCGAACTGCGCGCGTACTTCGCCGAGTTGGTGCCGGACACGGCCCGCGCCCGGCACGCCGACCCGGCCGCGCAGAAGCGCTTCTACCGCGAGACGATCAGGCGGCTCGGCGCGGACGGCCGGCTCGGCATGGGCTGGCCGAAGGAGTACGGCGGCCAGGGCCTGACCGCGATGGAACAGTTCATCTTCTTCGACGAGGCCGCCCAGGCCGGCGTACCGCTGCCGCTGATGGCCCTGAACACGGTCGGCCCGACCATCATGCAGTTCGGCACCGACGAGCAGAAGGCGTACTTCCTGCCGCGGATCCTCTCCGGCGAGATCGACTTCGCGATCGGCTACAGCGAGCCCGACGCCGGCACCGACCTCGCCGCCCTGCGCACCCGCGCGGTGCGCGACGGCGACGAGTACGTGGTCAACGGGCAGAAGATCTGGACGACCAACGGCGACACCGCCGACTGGGTCTGGCTCGCGGTGCGCACCGATCCGGCCGCCCCCGCCCACCAGGGCATCACCATGCTCCTCGTCCCGACCGACGACCCCGGCTACTCCTGCACCCTGATCAACACCCTCGCCGGCCACGACACCACGGCCAGCTACTACGAGAACGTCCGGGTCCCCGTCTCCCGCCGCGTCGGCCCCGAGAACCGGGGCTGGCGGCTGATCACCAACCAGCTCAACCACGAACGCGTCACCCTCGCCGCGCACGGCACCATGGCGATCCGCGCCCTGCACGACGTCCAGCGCTGGGCCGGCGACACCAAGCTCGCCGACGGCCGCCGCGTCATCGACCTGCCCTGGGTGCGCCGCCGCCTCGCGCAGACCCATGTCCGCCTGGACGCCCTGAAACTCCTCAACTGGCAGATGGTGCAGGCCGTCCAGGACGGCACCCTCACCCCGCAGGACGCCTCCGCCGTCAAGGTCTACGGCTCCGAGGCCCGCCGCGACGCCTACGCCTGGCTGATGGAGATCGTCGCCGCCCCCGCCGCCCTGAAGGAGGGCTCCGCGGGCGCGGTCCTGCACGGCGAACTCGAACGCGGCTACCGCTCCGCCGTCATCTTCACCTTCGGCGGCGGCAACAACGAGATCCAGCGGGAGATCATCTCCTGGATCGGCCTGGGCATGCCCCGCGTACGACGCTGACCCGCTGCGAAGCGGCCTTCCGGCCGGTCCGAGGGCGGGACGGCCGCCGTCAGGACGGACGGCGGCATCAGCGGTGACGGCCGAGGTGGCCGAGTCCTTTCCGGCCGGTCCCGCGCCGGGAGGGATCCGCCTCGACGACGGGCGGCGGCGACCCGGCCGGTTCGCCCCGGTCGGCGACTGATAGAAAGTTGCAGGTTCCACCGAAATTCTCGGGACGTCCGGTTGCCCGGCCGGTCCGGATCGTTCACCCAAGGATCGAGCATCGTGTCTTCTCGTCGAGTCGTCGTCATCGGTGGCGGGGTCATGGGCTCGTCCGCCGCGTGGCACCTCGCCGCCCAGGGCGACCGCGTCACCCTGCTGGAGCGCTTCCAGCCCGGCCACGACCGGGGCAGCTCGCACGGCACCTCGCGGATCTTCCGGCTCGCCTACACGGACCCCTTCTACGTCTCGCTCGCCGTACGGTCGCTGCCGCTGTGGCGGCGGCTGGAGCAGGAGACCGGACGGCGGGTGCTCACCCTCACCGGAGCCGTCGACCACGGACCGGCCGCCACGACCGAGGCGGTGTACGAGGCGCTGACCGCCGCCGGACGCCCTGCCGAGCGGCTGGCCCCGCAGGAGGTCGCCGAGCGCTGGCCGGGGCTGCGCGCCGACACCGCTGCGGTCTTCCACCCGGAGGCCGGACGCCTGCACGCCGACGACGCGGTCACCGCCTTCCAGGAGGCGGCGCGGGCGCACGGCGCGGAGATCCGGCACGGCGTCCGGGTGACCGGACTGTCGGTGCGCGGCGACGCCGACGTCCGGGTGGTCACCGACACGGAGGAGGAACTGCGCGCCGACGCGGTCGTGGTCGCGGTCGGCGGCTGGGCGCCCACCATGCTCGGCGGCGGCAGCGCTCCGCCGGTCGGCGGCGTGCCGGTGCTGCGTGTCACCCAGGAGCAACCCGCGCACTTCCCCGCGGCGGACGCGCTCGGCTGGCCCAGCTACATCCACCACCCGGGCGCCGCGCTGCCCGTGGACGGCCTCACCGTCGACGGGGTGTACGGACTGGGCAGCACCGACGGCGTCAAGGCGGGCTTCCACGGCGTCGGCGCGGTCGTCGACCCCGACCGGCGCGACCGCACCCCGGACGCCGCGGTCCTGCGGGAGTTGGCCGCGTACGCCGAGCGCTGGCTCCCCGGCGTGGACCACACCGCGCCCGAGGCCGTGACCTGCCTGTACACCACCACCCCCGACGAGGACTTCGTCATCGACCGGCAGGGCCCGGTCACCGTGCTGGGAGGGTTCTCCGGGCACGGCTTCAAGTTCGCGTCGGTCATCGGCGAACTGGCGGCCGAGCTGGTGCGCGGGAAGCCCGGACCGAGCCGGTTCGCGCTCGGACGCCCGGGCCCGACGGGGCACTGAGCCGCCCCGGAGAAGGGGCACCCCACCCGGATCCGCCGCCGCAGGGCCGCCCGCCCACGCAGCCCCGTACAAACTTGGACGAGACCTCGCCATACTGGACGAGTCAGCGCGGGCTACCACAGTGACGGGGGCGGGCGCGGGAGATGGGGGACGGCGGGCTCGTCCAGGGCCGGTACCGGCTGCTGGACCGGATCGGGCGCGGCGGCATGGGCGAGGTGTGGCGGGCGCGGGACGAGTCGCTCGGCCGGCAGGTCGCCGTGAAGTGCCTCAAGCCGCTCGGCCCGTACCAGGACCAGTCCTTCGGCCGGGTGCTCAGGGAACGGTTCCGCCGCGAGGCGCGGGTGGCCGCCGGGCTCCAGCACCGCGGGGTCACCGTCGTGCACGACTTCGGCGAGTCCGACGGCGTCCTCTTCCTCGTCATGGAACTGCTGGAGGGCCGCAACCTCAGCCAGCTCCTGGAGGACAACAAGCACCATCCGCTGCCCGTGCCCGCCGTCGTCGACATCGCCGACCAGGTCACGGCCGCCCTGGCCTACACCCACCAACAGGGCATCGTCCACCGGGACCTGAAACCGGCGAACATCGTGCGGCTGACCGACGGCACCGTGAAGATCTGCGACTTCGGCATCGCCCGGCTCGCCGCCGACATCGGCTTCACCTCCCGGCTGACCGGTACCGGCGTCGCCATGGGCACCCCGCACTACATGTCCCCGGAGCAGATCGGCGGCTCCGAGGTCGACCGGCGCAGCGACCTGTACTCGCTGGGATGCGTGCTCTACGAGATCGCCACCGGCGCCCCGCCGTTCGACCTCGACGACGCCTGGGCGGTCCTGGTCGGACACCGCGACACCCCGCCCCGCCCGCCCCGCGAGCTCCGCGCCGAACTCCCCGCCTACCTGGAGCGGATCATCCTGGACCTGCTGGCCAAGAGCCCCGGGGACCGGCCGCCCGACGCCCGCGAGGTGGGCCGCAGGATCGGCCTGGGCCGCGGCACCTCCACGTACGTGCCGACCGTCGTCACCCCGCGCCCCGAGCCGCGGCCCCCGGAGCAGGCCGGCCCCGGGTCCCGGATGCCGTCCTGGACCCGGGGCATGACCACCGGTCACAAGGCGACCGGCGCCGGGCTGCCCACCGCGCCGCCGGACGCCGGGGCCGCGCTGACCGGGGAGTGGATCCCGCGCCCCGCCGGCGGACGCCCCCACCTGCCCGTGCCCGGCCCCGACCCGGCGGCCCTGGCCGCCCTCGCCGGGCGCCACAACGCGGGGCTCAGCCTGGGCCGGCTGGGCCGCTGGGCGGAGGCCGGGGAGGTGCACCGGGCCGTCGCCGCCGAGCGCGAGCACCTCCTGGGCCCCGACCACCCCGACACCCTCGCCAGCCGCTTCGAGGTCGCCGTCACCCTCAGCCGCACCGGCCGCGCCGCCGACGCCCTGCGCGAGTACAAGCACGTCACCCGGGCCAGGAGCCTCGCGCTCGGCCCGGACCACCCCGCGACCCTCGCCGCCCGCCAGGAGATGGCCTACGTCCTGGGCCAGTTGGGCCGTCACGTCGACGCCCACCAGGTCTATCTCTCGGTGCTAGCCGCCCGCGAGCGGTCCATGGGCGCCGACCACCCCGACACCCTGCGCTGCCGCCACAACCTCGCCTTCAGCCTCAGCCGCCTCGGCCGCCCGGAGGATTCGTACCGCATGGCCCGCGACGTGGCCGCCGCCCGGGCCCGGGTGCTCGGCCCCGACCATCCGGAGACCCTGCTCACCCGCTACGAAGTCGCCTACGCGCTCGGCCAGTTGGGCCGTTGGGCGGAAGCCCTCGGCACCTACCGCGACGTCGCCGGGGCCCGCGCCCGGGCCCTCGGCCCCGACCACCCCGACACCCTCGCCGCCCGCTACGAGGTCGGCATCAGCCTCGGCCGCCTCGGCCGCAGCGCGGAGGCCCTCCAGCTCTACCGGGAACTCGTCGACGACCGCACCCGGGTGCACGGTCCCACCCACCCCGAGACCCTGCGCGCCCGCCACGGCATCGGCGTCAACCTCGGGCGGCTGGGCCGCTGGGAGGAGGCCCTCGCCGAGTCCCGCGACGTGTGCGCGATCCGCACCCGGGTCCTCGGCGCCGACCACCCCGACACCCTCGTCAGCCGCCGCGAGGTCGCCGTCGGGCTCGGCTGGCTGGGCCGCTGGCCCGACGCCCTGACCGAGTACCGCGCCGTCGCCGCGGCCCGCGAACGCGTCCTGGGCCCGGCCCACCCCGACGCCCTGGCCGGCCGGAACGACGAGGCCCACTGCCTGGAGCAGCTCGGCCGCGCCGCCGAGGCGGCCGAGCTGTACCGCAGGGTCGCGGCCCTGCGCCACCGGGCCGCGCGGGGCACGACCTGATGGCCCCACAGCTCTGGCCGACCTAGATCATCCCGTGTTACGAAGAACCATGGCCGCACACGAGGGACACCCCGGACATCGCGCGTACGACGCCGTCATCGTCGGAGGCGGCCACAACGGTCTGGTCGCCGCCGCCTACCTGGCGCGGGCCGGGAGATCCGTGCTCGTGCTGGAGCGCCTGGACCACACCGGCGGCGCCGCCGTCTCCACCCGCCCCTTCGCCGGAGTCGACGCACGGCTCTCCCGCTACTCCTACCTGGTCAGCCTGCTGCCCAAGAAGATCGTGCGGGACCTGGGCCTCGACTTCCGGGTGCGCACCCGCACGGTCTCCTCGTACACCCCCGTGGAGCGGGCCGGACGGGCCACCGGACTGCTCGTGGGCGGGGGCGCGCGACGCACCCGCGAGGCGTTCGCCAACCTCACCGGCGGGGAGCGCGAGTACGCGGCCTGGCAGCGCTTCTACGGCCTGACCGGTGAGGTCGCCGGGCGGGTCTTCCCCACGCTCACCGAACCGCTCCCCAGCCGCGACGAGCTGCGCCGCCGGGTCGACGACGAGGAGGCGTGGCGGACCCTGTTCGAGGAGCCGCTCGGGGTCGCCGTCGAGGACCGGTTCGAGGACGACCTGGTGCGCGGGGTCGTCCTCACCGACGGCCTCATCGGCACCTTCGCCGACGCCCACGACGCGAGCCTGAAGCAGAACCGCTGCTTCCTGTACCACGTCATCGGCGGCGGCACCGGGGACTGGGACGTGCCGGTCGGCGGCATGGGCGCCCTCACCGACGCCCTCGCCGGCGCGGCCCGCGCGGCCGGTGCCGTCATCGCCACCGGCCACGAGGCCGTACGCATCGACACCGACGGCACCGCCGCCGAGGTCACCTACCGCACGGCCGACGGCGAGGGCTTCGCCGCCGCCCGGCACGTCCTGGTCAACGCCTCCCCGCAGGAGCTGGCCGCCCTGACCGGCGACACCGTCGAGGACCCCGCCGAGGGCGCGCAGCTGAAGGTGAACATGCTGCTCAAGCGGCTGCCCAGGCTCCGCGACAGCGCGGTCGACCCGCGGGAGGCGTTCTCCGGGACCTTCCACATCGCCGAGGGATACGAGCAGTTGGCCACCGCCCACGCACAGGCCGCCGCGGGGGAGCTGCCGAGCGCCCCGCCCTCGGAGATCTACTGCCACTCGCTCACCGACCCGACGATCCTCGGCCGGGACCTCGTGGAGCGCGGCTACCAGACGCTCACCCTCTTCGGACTGCACACGCCCGCCCGGCTCTTCGCGCGGGACAACGACGCGGTCCGCGAGGAGCTGCTGAAGTCGACGCTGGCCCAGCTCGACGCCCATCTGGCGGAACCGCTCGCCGACTGTCTGGCGACGGACGCCGAGGGCAGGCCGTGCATCGAGGCGAAGAGCCCGCTCGACCTGGAGCGGGACCTGCGGCTGCCCGGCGGCAACATCTTCCACCGCGACCTGTCCTGGCCCTACGCCGAGGACGGCACCGGCCGCTGGGGCGTGGAGACGGCCCGCCCCAACGTCCTGCTGTGCGGGGCGGGCGCGGTGCGCGGCGGCGGCGTGAGTGGAGTGCCGGGCCACAACGCGGCGATGGCGGTGCTGGAGCGCGCCGACGCCTGAACGGCGGGGGCGGTCCCGGCGCCCGCGCGGACGGGACCGCCGGTCGCTCAGTTCTCCGAGAGGACCCAGCCGGCCGCGCTGATCCGTTCCGCGTCCGCCGGGCGTGACTCGTCGAAGAGCACCCCGTCACCGTTCTCGACGCGCAGCCCGTCCACGTACGTGCCGCGGCCGACGTAGAGGCGGTCGGTGGTGTACCGCCAGCGCACCGTGAGCCGTTCACCGGCCGGGAGGCCGGCCGTCAGCCGGTGCCAGACACGCCCCGACCAGCCGGTGACCGACCCCGCCGGATGCTCCAGGGGCGCCCCGCCGTGGCGGGCCGTGCTGAAGGGCACCGGCCGCCAGGTCGTGCCGTCGTCGTCGCTCGCCTCCAGGACCAGGGAGTCCGAGCCGGGCTCGGTGTCCCACCACAGGCCGCAGCGCAGCCGTGCCGAACCGGCCGAGGTGTCCAGGCCGGGCAGGGCGAGGGTGGCCGCGGTGGCGCTCGCCATCCCCGAGAACCAGGCGGTGCGGCCCCGCCGGGGCCGGACGGGCACGGCGCGCGCCAGCCGGTTGGCGGCGGCCACCCGAGGGGCGGAGCCGGACCGCCAACTGCGCACCGGATGGACCGAGTTGCCGAGCACCACCAGGAACGAGTCGGTGCTCGGGTCCAGCACCAGCGAGGTGCCCGTGAACCCGGTGTGGCCGGCCGTGCGCGGGGTGGCCATGGCGCCCATGTACCAGTGCTGGTAGAGCTCGAAGCCCAGCCCGTGCTCGTCGCCGGGGAAGTCGGTGTTGAAGTCGGTGAACATCAGCTCCACCGACTCCGGCGCCAGCACCCGGGTCCGGCCGTACGCGCCGCCGTTGAGCAGGGTCCGGCCGAGCACCGCGAGGTCCCAGGCGCAGGAGAACACGCCCGCGTGTCCGGCGACCCCGCCGAGGCTGAACGCGTTCTCGTCGTGCACCTCGCCCCACACCAGGCCGCGGTCCAGTCCCGACCAGGGCCTGCGGGCGTCCTCCGTGGCGGCGATCCGGGGTTTCCAGGAGGCGGGCGGGTTGTAGCGGGTGCGGTCCATGCCGAGCGGGCCGGTGATCTCCTCGTGCAGGAGGGTGTCCAGACGGCGGCCGGTGATCCGCTCCAGCACGAGCTGGAGCGAGATCAGGTTCAGGTCGGAGTACAGGTACCGGGTGCCGGGCGGGTTGAGCGGGGCCTCGTTCCAGATGAGGCGGAGCCGCTCCTCGTGGGTGGGCGCGTTGTACAGCGGGATCCAGGACCGGAACCCCGAGGTGTGGGTCAGCAGTTGACGTACCGTCATGCTCTCCTTGCCGGCCGCGGCGAACTCCGGCAGGTAGGAGGCGACCGGCGCTTCCAGCGCGAGCGTGCCGCGCTCGATCTGCTGCACGGCGAGGATCGAGGTGAACAGCTTGGAGACCGAGGCGAGGTCGAAGACGGTGTCCTCGGTCATCGGGATCTGCGCGTCGGCGGGGAACTCCACGCCGGTGTCGGTCTTCTCGTCGTACGAGGCGTAGCGCACCGCCATGCCGATCGGTTCGTGCAGCGCCACCGTGCCGCCCCGGCCGGCCAGCAGGACGGCCCCGGCGTACCAGGGGTGGGCGGGGGAGGGGCCGAGGAACGCGGAGGCGTCGGCGACCAGTTGGCGCAGATGCCCGGCGAGCAGGCCGGCCCGGGCGGGTGAGCCGTGTCTGAGGGTGCTGTGGCCGGAGGACGCGGCCGCCGGGCCCGCCGGGAAGGGCGCGAGGGCCAGCGCGCCGCCCAGGGCCAGTGCGCCCCGGGCCAGTTGCCGCCGGGTCGGGCCGGGTCTGGTGTCGGTCATCGAGGATCCTCCCGAGCGTCCGCCTGAAAGATTCTTTCCGAGATCACCTTGCGCGCTGAAACTTTCCTGTCAGGCGGCGGCCGTGTCAACCAGGCGTGACCGTCCAAGAAATCTGACGGTGCATCAGGAAAACCCTTCCGTCCTCCTCGGGAGTCCGGCATCCTGCGCCCATGCAGACCGAGTTGAGCAAGCGACTGGGAATCGAGCACGCCGTCTTCGGCTTCACGCCGTTCCCCGCCGTCGCCGCGGCCATCAGCCGGGCCGGCGGGTTCGGGGTGCTCGGCGCGGTCCGCTACACCGCCCCCGACGACCTCAAACGGGACCTCGACTGGGTCGAGGCGCACATCGACGGCAGACCCTACGGACTGGACGTCGTCATGCCCGCCAAGAAGGTCGAGGGCGTCACCGAGGCCGACGTCGAGGCGATGATCCCCGCGGAGCACCGCGGGTTCGTGCGGGACACCCTCGCCAAGTACGGCGTACCCGAACTCCCCGAGGGCGAGGCGTCCGGCTGGCGGATCACCGGCTGGATGGAGCAGGTCGCCCGCACCCAGCTCGACGTCGCCTTCGACTACCCGATCAGGCTGCTCGCCAACGCCCTCGGCTCGCCCCCCGCCGACGTCGTCGACCGCGCCCACGACCAGGACGTCCTGGTCGCCGCCCTCGCGGGCAGCGCCCGGCACGCCGAGAAGCACCGGGAGGCGGGCATCGACGTCGTCGTCGCCCAGGGCTACGAGGCCGGCGGCCACACCGGCGAGATCGCCTCCATGGTGCTCACCCCCGAGGTCGTCGACGCCGTCGCCCCGCTGCCCGTCCTCGCGGCGGGCGGCATCGGCAGCGGACAGCAGATGGCCGCGGCCCTCGCCCTCGGCGCCCAGGGCGTGTGGCTCGGCTCCCTGTGGCTCACCACCACCGAGGCCGACCTCCACTCACCCGCCCTGACCCGCAAACTCCTCGCCGCCGGCTCCGGCGACACCGTCCGCTCCCGCGCCCTGACCGGCAAGCCCGCCCGCCAGCTGCGCACCGAGTGGACCGACAGCTGGGACGACCCCGCCGGACCCGGCACCCTCCCGATGCCCCTCCAGGGGCTCCTCGTCGCCGACGCCGTCTCCCGCATCCAGAAGTACGAGGTGGAGCCGCTCCTCGGCACACCCGTCGGCCAGATCGTCGGCCGGATGAACAGCGAACGCAGCGTCCGGGCCGTCTTCGACGACCTCACCCGGGGTTTCGAACAGGCGGTGGACCGCATCAACCGCATCGCCGGAAGGAGCGGCCAGTGACCAGCACACCCCCACCGGGCTTCTGGGCCCAGGCGGACCGCGAACCCGACCGCGCCGTCCTCGTCGCACCGGACGGCGGGACCTGGACCGCCGGACGGCTGCACGCCGCCGCCAACCGGCTCGTGCACGGCCTGCGCGCCGCCGGCCTGGAGCGCGGGGACGCCTTCGCGGTGGTCCTGCCCAACGGCGTCGAACTCCTCACCGCCTATCTCGCCGCCACCCAGGCCGGGTTCTACCTGGTGCCGGTCAACCACCACTTCGTCGGCCCCGAGATCGCCTGGATCGTCGCCGACTCCGGCGCCAAGGTCCTCGTCGCGCACGAACGGTACGCCGGGCCCGCCCGGGCGGCGGCCGACGAGGCGGGGCTCCCGGCCTCGCACCGGTACGCCGTCGGCGCGGTCGAGGGCTTCCGGCCGTACGGCGAACTCCTCGACGGGCAGGCGGAGTCGGCGCCCGCCGACCGCACCCTCGGCTGGGTCATGAACTACACCTCGGGCACCACCGGCCGCCCCCGCGGCATCCGCCGCCCGCTGCCCGGCAAACGGCCCGAGGAGTCCTATCTCGGCGGTTTCCTCGGCATCTTCGGCATCAGGCCGTACGACGACAACGTCCACCTGGTCTGCTCGCCGCTCTACCACACGGCCGTGCTCCAGTTCGCGGGCGCGTCCCTGCACATCGGCCACCGGCTGGTGCTGATGGACCGGTGGACGCCCGAGGAGATGCTCCGGCTGATCGACACCCACCGGTGCACCCACACCCACATGGTCCCCACCCAGTTCCACCGCCTGCTGGCCCTCCCGCAGGAGGTGCGCGCCCGCTACGACGTCTCCTCCATGCGGCACGCCATCCACGGTGCCGCCCCCTGCCCCGACCACGTCAAGCGGGCGATGCTCGACTGGTGGGGCCCCTGCGTGGAGGAGTACTACGCGGCCAGCGAGGGCGGCGGCGCCTTCGCCACCGCCGAGGACTGGCTCAAGAAGCCCGGCACCGTCGGCAAGGCGTGGCCCATCAGCGAGCTCGCCGTCTTCGACGACGACGGCAACCGGCTGCCGCCCGGCGAACTCGGCACCGTCTACATGAAGATGAGCACCGGCGGCTTCGCCTACCACAAGGACGAGAACAAGACGCGGAAGAACCGCATCGGCGACTTCTTCACCGTCGGCGACCTCGGTCTGCTCGACGAGGACGGCTATCTGTTCCTGCGCGACCGCAAGATCGACATGATCATCTCCGGCGGGGTGAACATCTACCCCGCCGAGATCGAGTCCGCGCTCCTCGCCCACCCCGGCGTCGCCGACGCCGCCGTCTTCGGCGTGCCGCACGACGAGTGGGGCGAGGAGGTCAAGGCCGTCGTCGAAGCGGCCCCCGGTCACGAGCCCGGACCGGCCCTGGCCGCCGAACTCCTCGGCCACTGCGCCGACCGGCTGGCCGGCTACAAACGGCCCCGGAGCGTCGACTTCGTCGCCGAGATGCCCCGCGACCCCAACGGCAAGCTGTACAAGCGGCGGCTGCGCGACCCGTACTGGGAGGGCCGCACCCGGGCCGTGTGACGGCGACGCGACCGCGGCCGGACCCCTCAGTCCAGCACCGCCGCCCCCTCAGTCCAGCACCGCCGCGCCCTCAGTCCAGCACCGCGGTCGCCTCGATCTCGACCAGGTGCTCGGGGACGTCCAGCGCCGCCACCCCGATCAGCGTGGCGGGCGGCGCGTGGGTGACCCCGAGCGCCGCCCGCGCCCGGGCGATGCCCTCCAGGAGCAGCGGCATCTTCTGGGGCGCCCAGTCGACGGCGTACACCGTCAGCCTCGCCACGTCGGCGAAGGACGCCCCGGCCGCGGCGAGGGCGGTGCCGACGTTGAGGTACGCCCGCTCCACCTGGGCGGTCAGGTCGCCCTCGCCGACCGTGACTCCGTCGGCGTCCCAGGCGACCTGCCCGGCGACGAAGACCGTCCGCGTCCCGGACGCGATCGCCACCTGCCGGTAGACGTCGACCGTGGGCAGTCCCGTGGGGTCCAGCAGGGTGACAGCCATGGCTCGCTCCTTCTCGTGCTCTCTTGTGGTTACTCGGGAACCATAGGAGAGTTAGCCTTGACCTGGAAGAACGCACTTTTCGGTGACTGGGGAACCTCATGGTGACCAAGCAGCTCAAGGGCTCGGCCAAGGACGAGGCCGATGTGACACGCGCCGACTCCCTGGCGCGGGAGATCTTCTCCGACATCGCCAACAAGTGGGCTCTGCTGATCATCGAGGCGATCGGCGACGGCACCCTGCGCTTCACCGAACTGCGCGACGAGGTCGAGGGCATCAGCCACAAGATGCTCACCCAGAACCTGCGCCTGCTGGAGCGCAACGGCCTGGTCGAGCGGACCGTGCATCCGACCGTTCCGCCCCGCGTGGAGTACACCCTCACCGAGCCCGGCCGTGCGCTGCGCGCCACGGTCGACGGCATGTGCGACTGGACCCACCGCTACCTGGGCGCCATCGAGTCCGCCCGCGGCCGCTTCGACTCCGCCTGACCCCCGGCCCGCGCACCGCCCCGAGACCTGGAGTTCTCCGTATGCACAACCGGGCACCCGCCCACCGTCCGTCCCCCCTGGCCCTGTTGGTGACGGCCGTGGTCACCGCGCTGCTGGCCGCCGGCTGCGGGTCCGGGGAACCGGCCGCGACCGAGGTGACGCAGCCTCCCGCGCGCGCCGGCTTCGACTACCAGCTCGGCGGCGCCTACGACCCGCCCGAGGGCGTCTCCGTCGTGGCCCGCGACCGCACCGCGCCGCCCGCGGAGGGGGTGTACAACATCTGCTACATCAACGGCTTCCAGGCCCAGCCCGGCGCCACCCGCGACTGGGACGCGGACCTGCTGCTGCGCGACGCCTCCGGCAAGGTCGTCATGGACGAGGAGTGGGGCGAGGCGATGCTGGACGTCGGCACCGACGCCAAGCGCGACCGGATCGCCGAGACGATGTACGCCTGGATCGACGAGTGCGCCGACGACGGCTACCAGGCCGTCGAGCCCGACAACTACGACACCTTCGCCCGCGCCCCGCGCGGCCTGCTCACCGCCGGCGACGCCAAGGCGTTCCTCACCCTCCTCGCCGACCACGCCCACGAACGGGGCCTGGCCATCGGCCAGAAGAACACCCCCGAACTGGCCCCGGCCCGCGAGGAGGTCGGCGTCGACTTCGCGGTGGTCGAGGAGTGCGGACAGTACGACGAATGCGGTGCCTACGCCGCCGAGTTCGGCGACGCCATGTTCGTGATCGAGTACACCGCACAGGGCCTGGAGCGGGCCTGCGAGGGCTTCGGCGGCAAGGTGAGCATCGTCCGCCGCGACCTCGACCTGGTGGCGGAGGACGCCAAGGGCTACCACCGCGAGGACTGCGGCACCTCCTGACATCGCGAGCCGTACGGCCGGGTGCCACCGAAGGACGGCGGCACCCGGCGCACCGCGTCAACGGCGCTCGCGCACCACCACCAGCCGCAGCGACGGCGACGTCAGGATGTCCTTCTCGCAGAACCGCGAGGTCACCCACTTCTCACCGGAGAACAGCCGCGTCTGGTCACTGAAGTGCGCCGAACCCGGGTTCGAGGACTGCGCGTACGTCAGCAGCGTGCGGGCCACCGGGCAGCGGCCGCCGTCCCAGCCCACCGCCTGGATGTAGCTCGACCCGGTCGACACCTCGGTGTAGCCGCCGCCGGCCGGGTTCCACACCGGCTCGACCTTGTTCCACACCCCCAGCGACTCGGTGCCGCCCGGAACCGCGATGCGCTTGCCGTTCCGTACGACGAACTGGTGCTCGCCCAGGGGCGCGTCGAGCGCGATGCCCGCCGCGCGCAGCTCCGCGACCGCGTCCGCCAGGGCCGTGGAGAAGCCCGGCGCGGCCGTGTTGAGCGTGTTCGGGGTGCCCACCGGGTCCGCCGCCGAGAACGGCACCCCCCACAGCTGGCCCGCCGGGACGGACGCGCTCAGCTTCCGCCAGAACCGGTCGAACAGCAGCGCGCCGCGGCTCGCGGTGTCCGTGGTGCGGTCCCAGGAGTCGAGCACCGCGCAGGCCCCGGACACGTCGACCGCCTTGCCGTCGCTGCCGGTCGCCGTTCCGCCGGGCAGCGCGGCACACGCCTTCGCCGCGTCCCCGGCGGCGAGGTCCGCCGCCGGCACCCGGTTGGCGAACTGCTGCGCCTGGAGGTCGCGGACGGTCAGCCTGCCGCGCTCCGCCATCGTCTCCACGTCCTCGATGGCCCCGCGGGTGCGCAGCGAACGCTGGGTCCCGACCGTGCCGAAGACCCGCTCGTACCCGGTCAGCGGCCGGTCCGCGTTGGCCAGCCAGGCGCTGTCGTTGGAGTTCTCCGCGTACGGCGCGTCCTTCAGCGTCGGCAGCTTCGCCGGTCCGAAGATCCCCGGCTGCACGGCGTCGGCGTCGGTGCCGAGGGCACAAGCGCCGCGGGAGCCGTCGAGGATCGCGAGCCCGGCGGAGGGGTAGGTGACCCTGCCGAGCGGGGTGGAACAGGTCTGCGCCAGCGCGTCGGTGATCCGGGGGAGCACCTGCGACTGGGTGAACAGGGTGCCGCCGGAGGAGTCGGCGGCGATCGTGTTCACCCACGGCAGGCCCTGGGTGCGCTTGAGGGCGCCCAGCACCTCCCCGGTGCTCCGTGCCCTGCTGAAGCCGAGCGCGGTGTCGGAGGCGCGCAGGTTCACCGCGTTGGGGTCGTTGACCGCGTACGCCGTCGTGGCCGTCCACGGCAGCGGCAGCGCCGCGCCGAGCGAGGTCACCACCGGCCCGTACCGCGTCCACCACTGCGAGCGGGTCACCGGCGCGCCGTCCCGCACGGCCACCGACACCGTGCGCTTCGTCATCCGCTCCCGCTCGCCGTCGACGAGGTACACCGTCGGATCGGCCGGATCCAGCGTCAGCTGGTGGAGGTTGAGCGGGACACCGGTCGCGACGGTGTGACTCCACGCCACCCGCGCGTTGTGGCCTATGGAGACGGTGGGCGTGCCCAGCAGCGAGCCGCCGGCCACGTTCAGCTCGCCCGGGATGGTCTGCTGCGACTGCCAGAAGCGGCGGCCGCCCTGCCACGGATAGTGCGGGTTGCCCAGGAGCAGCCCGCGGCCGTTCGCCGTGGTGGTGCCGCTGAAGGCGACCGCGTTGGAGCCCATGTCGGCGGTGTCGGCGGCGAGGAGTTCACGCGCCGCGCGGGCGGTGTCCTCGGCGTCCGGCGCCTGCGCCGCCCCGGCCGTCCCCGTCGGCGGCTGCGCCGCGGTGATGCCGTCCACCGCCCGGCCCTGCCCGCCCAGCACCGCCAGCGCGAAGCCGCGCGTGGCCACGTCGAGGGAGGTGACCGGGCGCACCCAGGCGGCGCCCGCGCAGGCGGGATCGGTGATCCGGTTCTGCCGCAGCCAGGCGTTGTACCCGGCGGCGAAGCCCCGCATCAGCTCCTCGGACTGCCGGCTCGGGCCGCGCGGAGCCGGTTCGGCGAGCAGCTTCTCCACCGTCCCCGCCTCGCGCACGCCCTGGAAGTACAGGTCGCTGGAGAGGTTCTTCGCGGCCGACGACAGCGAGAAGTCCGGCGCCGCGTCGGGTCCGAAGAACCGGGAGCGCTCCCCGCGGACGGTCACGAAACCGTCGGCGAGCGTGCACACCTGGTCGGCGGCCTGCGCCCAGCCGGAGCCGAAGCCCAGGTTCGCGTAGTCCTTGGCGACGATGTGCGGGATGCCGTACTCGGTGTAGCGGATGACGGCCGACAGGCCGCCGTGCGAGGGGTGTTCGCCGCGGTCCCGGTGCTCGGCCGCGCTCGCCGGCAGGCCGGCGCCTGCGGTGAGCAGGGCGAGGGCCGCGATGGCGAACCGTCTCAGGCGGGTGCGCATCAAGCCTCCCAACGTCTTTGGGGGAAGGGGCGGTTGAGGGTACCAACCGGTATGTGTCAGCGGAATGTGTCGACCGTTCGGTCTCTTGACCTTCCTTCGGCGCACCCCGAGGATCAGCAGTCATGACGCCCGGACACCACAGCACGGTCGACGGGGTGCTGCGGCGCAGCGCCCGGCGCACCCCGGCCCGCGTCGCGGTCGAGTACCGCGACCGGACCTGGACGTACGAGGAGTTCGACACGGCGGTCTCCCGCGCCGCGAGCGTCCTGCTCGCCCAGGGACTCGCCCCCGGCGACCGGGTCGGCGCCTACGGCCACAACTCCGACGCCTATCTGATCGCCTTCCTCGCCTGCGCCCGGGCGGGCCTGGTGCACGTCCCCGTCAACCAGAACCTCACCGGGGACGACCTGGCCTACCTCGTCGGCCAGTCCGGCAGTGCGCTGGTGCTGACCGACCCGGATCTGGCGGGGCGGCTCCCCGGCGGCGTACGGTCGCTGCCCCTGCGGGACGCCGACGGCTCCCTGCTGGAACTGCTCGGCTCGGCGCCCGCCCACGACGGCCCCGAGGGGCGCGGCGAGGACCTGGTCCAACTGCTCTACACCTCCGGCACCACCGCCCTGCCCAAGGGCGCGATGATGACGCACCGCGCCCTGGTCCACGAGTACCTGAGCGCCATCACCGCGCTCGACCTGAGCGCCGGGGACCGGCCCGTGCACTCCCTGCCGCTGTATCACTCCGCGCAGATGCACGTCTTCCTGCTGCCCTACCTCGCGGTCGGCGCGACCAACGTCATCCTCGACGCTCCCGACGGCGACCGGCTCTTCGACCTGATCGAAGCGGGGCGCGCGGACAGCCTGTTCGCCCCGCCCACCGTGTGGATCGGCCTGGCCAACCGCCCCGACTTCGCCACCCGCGACCTCACCGGGCTGCGCAAGGCGTACTACGGCGCCTCGATCATGCCGGTGCCCGTGCTGGAGCGGCTGCGCGCACGTCTGCCGGGCCTGGCGTTCTACAACTGCTTCGGGCAGAGCGAGATCGGCCCCCTGGCGACCGTCCTCGCCCCCGACGAGCACGAGGGCCGCATGGACTCCTGCGGCCGGCCGGTGCTCTTCGTCGACGCGCGGGTGGTCGACGAGGACGGCAAGGACGTGCCCGAGGGCTCCCCCGGCGAGATCGTCTACCGCTCGCCGCAGTTGTGCGAGGGCTACTGGGACAAGCCCGAGGAGACCGCCGAGGCGTTCCGCGACGGCTGGTTCCGCTCCGGGGACCTCGCCGTGCGCGACGCGGACGGCTACTTCACGATCGTGGACCGGGTGAAGGACGTCATCAACTCCGGTGGCGTCCTGGTCGCCTCCCGGCAGGTCGAGGACGCGCTCTACACCCATGAGGGCGTCGCCGAGGTCGCGGTGGTCGGACTGCCCGACGAACGCTGGATCGAGGCGGTCACCGCGGTCGTCGTCCCGCGCGGTGAGGTCACCGAGGCCGAACTGATCGCCCACGCCCGCGAGAAACTCACCGCGTTCAAGGCGCCCAAGCGGATCGTCTTCGTCGACACCCTGCCCCGCAACGCCAGCGGGAAGATCCTCAAAAGGGAACTGCGGGACCGGTTCGCCCCGGCCTAGGATCGCCGCGTGCCGATCTTCACATCACCCGACGGGACCAGGCTGGCCTACCACGAGCAGGGCGAGGGCGAACCCCTGTTCGTCCTGCCCGGCGGTCCCATGCGGGCCTCCTCCTACCTCGGGGACCTGGGCGGACTGCACACCCGGCGCCGGCTGGTCCGGCTGGACCTGCGGGGCACGGGGGAGTCGCAGGCACCCGCCGATCCGGCGACGTACCGCTGCGACCGGCTCGTCGACGACGTCGAGGCCCTCCGCGAGCGGCTCGGCCCGGAGCGGATGGACCTGCTCGCGCACTCCGCCGGCGGCAGCCTCGCCATGCTCTACGCCGCCCGCCACCCCCGCCGGGTGCGCCGCATGGTCCTCGTCACCGCCAACCCGTGGGCGCTGGGCACCCCCGCGACACCCGAGCAGCGCAGGGCCGCCGCGCTGCTGCGCAAGGGCGAACCCTGGTTCGAGGAGGCGTACCCGGCCCTCGACGCCTGGCTCACCGGCACCGGCGACGCCGGACCGGACAGCGCGCCCTTCTTCTACGGCCGCTGGGACGAGGCGGCCCGGCTGCACGACGCCCTCGGGGACGAGGAGTTCAACGACGCGGCCGCCGGCGTGTACGGCTCCGAGGGCGCCTTCGACCCGCCCGCCACCCGCGCCGCCCTCGCCCGGCTGACCGCCCCGGTGCTGGTCCTGGCCGGCGAACGGGACGGCGCCCCCGACCCCGCCCTGGCCCGCCGGACGGCGGAGTTCTTCCCGCGGGGCGAACTCGCCGTCCAGCCGGGCGGCGGCCACTTCCCCTGGCTGGACGACCCGGCGTGGTTCACGCGGACGGTGGCCGCCTTCCTCGACCGGGCCGAAGCCGAGGACGACAGCCGCCCCGACGGCGTCGATGGCGCCGAGGAGGTCAGTCG
Organism: Streptomyces sp. NPDC000983; assembly: GCF_040299205.1. Lineage (NCBI taxonomy): Bacteria > Bacillati > Actinomycetota > Actinomycetes > Kitasatosporales > Streptomycetaceae > Streptomyces > Streptomyces sp. NPDC000983. The sequence goes on from NZ_JBEPBM010000001.1 coordinate 439,969, forward strand.
CGCGGACCGTACGCCGTCATGAACCGGTCCCGGAACTGGTTCATCGGCCACTGGGGCGCGTCCTCGGCCGGCTTGATGCCGTCGGTCCAGCCCCAGTCGGCGATCCGGTCCAGCACCTTCGGATCGCGGGCGACGATCGTGATCGGGACGTCCTTGCTGCGGCTGCCCGCGGTGACCGTCGGCACCGGCTGGTGGTCGCCCAGGAAGACCAGCACCGTGTCGTCGTCGCCGTAGCGCTCGACGTACTCCACGACGCTGCGCAGCGAGTACTCGATGGCGTTGGCGTACTCGGCGCGGACGCTGTCGGGGTCCTTCCAGACCTCCTTGGGGTCCTTGCCCTGTTCCTTGATGCCGTGGAAGACCGAGCCGTCCCCGAGGTCCTCCCAGTCGATCATGTGCGCGACCGGGGCCCACGGGTTGTGGCTGGAGGCCAGGATGATCTCGGCCATGATCGGCTCGCGGTCCTTCTTGCCGCGCTCCAGGCGTTCGAAGGCCTCCAGGCTGAACTGGTCCGGTACGGGCGTCCAGCTGAAGTACGGTCCGTGATAGCCCAGTTGCTCGGAGTCGTAGATGTGGTCCAGGGCGAAGAACTCGCCCTCCGGCCAGGCCCTGCGCACCCCGGGCACGATGCCGACGGTGCGCCAGGCGCCGGTCTTGCGGAAGTAGCTGTTGAGCGTCGCCCGGTCGCTGGTGGTCAGACTCCGGTACCGCTGCTGGTTCTTGATCCACAGTCCGGACAGGAACGTCGAGTGGGCGAGCCAGCTGCCGGCGCCCGTCACGGGGGAGCGCAGCCAGGCACTGCGGGAGGAGAACCCGGCCTTCTCCAGCCGGTCGGTGCCCTCGTCGAGGACCGTGTCGATCTGCCCCGCCATCGCCGGATCGTCGATCGCCACCCGGCCGTAGCTCTCGATGAAGGTGAACAGCACGTCCTTGCCGCGCAGTCCGGTCAGCAGCTGATCGGGCGGGGTGGCGGCGAACGCGTCCACGGCCGCCTGTTTCTCGAAGACCTCCGCGTCCCGCAGCCCGGCCCGCACCTGCTCGACGCGGTTGTCGACGTAGTCCGCGTTTATCTTCGAGGCGATCGGCACATCGGTGAACTGCACGCCCAGCGTCACGCAGGTGATCCACGCGGTGCCGAGGATCAGCGTGGTCCGCGCCGCGACCGGACGGTGGCGGACCATCAGGTTCGTGATCCGCACCGCCGACAGGGTCGTCGCGACCAGCACGCCCGCCAGCAGCACCAGCACCCCCACCACGGCGAGGACCTGGCCCGTCCGCCCGAACGTCTCGCGCAGGAAGTCGGTCGCGTCGTCGAGCAGTATCCAGTCCAGGACCAGGTCGAACGGGCGGGCCAGCACCTGGTAGAAGCCCATGTCCAGGAACTTCAGCACCGTCAGCACACCGAGCAGGGCGCCCGTGGTGACGGCGGCGATCCGGCGGGGCCGCGGCGGCAGCGACAGCAGCAGGCCCGCCAGCAGGACGCCCTCGGCGGGGATCCGCACGAACGCGTCGAACGTCAGCCGCTCCACCCGGTTGGGCAGCACCAGCGCGCACAGCAGGAGCACACCGGCCAGGACGGTGACGGACACGGAGACGCCCCGGGCCGCCCGTGGACGGCGTTGCCGCCACCCACGCGGTCCGGGGCGCTCCTCGGTGCCCTCAGCGCTCTCGGCGCCCTGGTCCCGGTCCTCCTCCGTCTCGGCCTCCGGCAGTTGCCCCGCGACTTGCGACACCCGTGGTTCCTTCCCTGCGTTCCGTCACCATGCGTACGGTCGGCCGTCGACTTGCGTTCACAGCTCGGGCCGGTCGAAACGCACACGGTACGCGGCGGGAGGACGGGTCGGCGCGGGACACCGGCGCCGGGGGCGGGTCAGGTGCCGAACTTGCGACGTTCCACGCACAGCGCCCAGATGATGAGCGCCGAAATCCCGATCAGCACCACCGACCACACCGGGTAGTACGGCAGGGAGAGGAAGTTGGCGATGATCACGAGGGCACCGATGGCCACTCCGGAGACCCGTGCCCAGGTCGCCTCACTGAACAGACCCAGGGAGACAAGCACGGCGACCACGCCGAGGATCAGGTGGATCCAGCCCCAGCTGGTCAGGTCGAACTGGAACACGTAGTTGGGGGTGTTGACGAACACTTCGTCCTCGGCGATGGCCATGATGCCGCGCGTGATGCCGAGCACACCGGCGATCATCAGCATCACCCCCGCGAAGACCGTCATGCCCTCCGCCCAGCTCTGCTTCGCAGTCATACCGCTGCCCTCGTCTCTTGTCGTGGGGCCGGCCTCAGACGCCGGTTCCAGGAGTGGCGGATTCCGGCTGCTTGCGGGCACCGGCCGGACCGCTGTCGGTGAGGATCAGCTCCTTCGCCCGACGGAACTCCTCGTCCGTGATGGACCCGCTCTCCTTCAGCCGCGACAGCTTGGTCAGCTCGTCGGCGTGGCTCGGCCGGGCGGAGCCGGTGCCGGCCGTTTCCCGGACGTAGGAGTCGAAGGCATCCTGCTGGGCCCGCGCCTGTTCGATCTCCCGGCGCCCCATGTTCTTGCCCCGGGCGATGACGTACACCAGCACACCCAGGAAGGGCAGGATGATGACGAAGACGAGCCAGCCCGCCTTGGCCCAGCCGCTCAGCACGTCGTCGCGGAAGATGTCCACGACGATCCTGAACAGCAGGATGAACCACAGGATCCACAGGAAGAACCACAGCATCGCCCAGAAGGTGCTCAGCAGCGGGAAGTCGTACGCGAGGTACACGCCTTGGCTCATGTTGTCGCCTCCGTCCGGGCGCGGTGCCCGAGAGTCGTTGTCCGTTTCTCAGCGTGCGGGGGAGCGGGGGTGGTGGCTTCACCCTCAGTGGGTGATCCGGCGGACGGCCTGCCGCCAGGCGAACGCGACCGCCACCTCCATCACGCCCAGCAGGACCAGCCACAGACCGAGCAGCCTGGTCAGGGCCACCGCCGACTCACTGGGCAGCGCCAGTACGACGATGCCGGCGACGATGCCCAGCAGGGCCGCGCCGAGCAGCACACCGCGGTGCGGCAGGCCCTTCGCGGCGAGTGCCGCGTAGGCGGTCAGCAGTCCGGACACCAGCCAGACGACGCCGACGATCACCGACAGCGCCGCGATGGTCTGCAGCGGGTTGCGCAGACACAGCACCCCGGCCAGCACGAACAGCACCGAGATCAGCAGTCCCGGCAGCCGCTCGCCGCGCTCCTGGCCGAAGACCGCAACGAACCGGAAGCCGCCCGTGACCAGCAGATACAGCCCGAACAGGACGGCCACGACGTGCAGGGTCGCGTCCGGCCACACCAGCAGCAGGACGCCCGGCAGCAGGGTGGCGAGCGCCGAGCCCAGCATCCAGGTCCACGAGCCGCCCAGGCGGCCGAGGACGTCCTCGGGGTCGCCGGAACCGGCGCGACCCGTCCCGCCGGGCGGCTGCCCGGTTCCGGTCGGCCGCGCCGACATGTGCGATTCGGTCATGGCTCCTCCTCGCCCTCGGGGGCGCGCCGCCGCCGGGCACCGGCGGGACGGGTGTGTGGAGTTCCCACCCGGACAGCGTCGCGCCTCACCCCCCGCAGCGGATCACCCGCCAAGGGTGATCCGTGGCCGACGGGCGCGGGAAAGGGTGGAGGCTCGGCCGGCATCCTGGCCGAGTCGCCCGGACGAGGAGGCGGTCATGACCCCAGGGAGCGCGTTCTCCCACTCCCGGACCCCGGCCGAGCGGGCCGCAGCGGGCAAGGAGGCACGCTCGCGGGTGCCCCGCCTGGCCCAGGCCCGGTTCGACCCCGGACCGGGGCGCTTCGACCCGATCGACGTCATCGAGGGCCAGTCGCTGACCCGGCTCCAGGACCTGATCCCCATCCGCTACGGCCGCATGCTGGAATCGCCGTTCCGCTTCTACCGCGGCGCCGCCGCGATCATGGCGGCGGACCTCGGGGCCGCCCCGGACACCGGGCTCACCGTCCAGCTCTGCGGCGACGCCCATCTGCTGAACTTCCGGCTGCTGGCCTCACCCGAGCGGCACCTCGTCTTCGACATCAACGACTTCGACGAGACCCTCGCCGGACCGTTCGAATGGGACGTCAAACGGCTCGCCGCCAGCTTCGTCATCGCCGCCCGCGCCAACGGCTTCGGCACCGCCGAGCAGAACCGGGCGGTACGCGAGTGCGTCCGCTCCTACCGCGAACGCATGCGGGAGTTCGCCGGCATGCACACCCTGGACATCTGGTACGCCCAGGACGACGTCGACCACATGCGGACCCTGATGGCCGCGGCCATGGACAAGAAGGCCCGCAGGCGCACCGAGCAGGCCACCGCCAAGGCCCGCACCCGCACCCACATGCAGGCGTTCGAACGCCTCACGAGGAACACCCCCCAGGGCCGCCGGATCGCCCCCGACCCGCCGCTGATCACACCCCTCGCCGATCTGGGCGGCCCCGAGGAAGCCGCCCAGTGGAAGGAACTGGCCGCCGTCATCGACCAGTACACGACCAGCCTCTCCTCCGAGAAGCGGCATCTCCTGAGCCACTTCCGGGTGGCCGACATGGCCCGCAAGGTGGTGGGCGTCGGCAGCGTCGGCACCCGCTGCTGGATCCTGCTGATGCTCGGCCGCGACGACGACGATCCGCTCCTGCTCCAGGCCAAGGAGGCCCAGCAGTCGGTGCTCGCCGCCCAGACGGGCGGCGACCCCTGGGACAACCAGGGCCGCCGGGTGGTCAGCGGGCAGCGGCTCATCCAGACCACCAGCGACATCTTCCTCGGCTGGACCCATGTAGTGGGCCTCGACGGACAGGGCCGTGACTTCTACGTCCGCCAGCTGCGCGACTGGAAGGGCATCGCCCGCCCCGAGACCATGGACCCGCGGATGCTGGACCTCTTCGCCCATGTCTGCGGGGCCTCCCTGGCCCGCGCGCACGCCCGGTCCGGCGACCCCGTCGCCATCACCGCCTACCTCGGCGGCAGCGACCGCTTCGACCGCGCGCTCGCCGAGTTCGCCCAGAGCTACGCCGACCAGAACGAGCGGGACTTCGCGGCACTGGCCGCGGCCGTGCGCTCGGGCCGGGTGACCGCCCGGGACCTGTGACCGGGACAGTGTGAACCGCGCCGCCGGGGACGACACCCCGGCGGCGCGGTTGCTGTGCTGCGCATGCCCGTCACTCGGGCTGGCGGCGCATCTCCACGATGCGCAGGCCCAGCGACTGGCAGCGGGCCACCAGACCGTAGAGATGCGCCTCGTCGACCACCGAGCCGAACAGGATGGTCTGACCGGCCATCACCACATGGTTCAGCTCGGGGAAGGACTTGACGAGCGTCTCCGACATCTGCCCGTCGACGCGGATCTCATAGCGCATGGCCGATCTCCCGCGGATGGCGTGGGGCGGGCGGAACTGCACCCCGTACGTTCGATACTCCGACCCGGCGCGGCCCGCGTCCTCACCCGGCACAGGTGATAGCCGCGACGATCGCTCTCAGTGCTTCACGAACAGTTTGACGGCGACGACGATCAGCCCGAGCAGCAGATTGACCAGCGCGGAGACGGTCACCAGCCGCCGGGACGCCCCCGCCCGTACGGCGGCCCGCACCGACCAGCCGACCTGGCCCGCCACCGCGACGCAGAGCGCCAGCCAGACGGCTCCCTGCACGTCGAGACCCAGCAGCGGACTGACCAGCACCGCCAGCGCGGGAGGCAGACAGGCCCGCAGGATCGGCCACTCCTCACGGCACACGGACAGTACGGCCCGCCGGTCCAGCGCCTGCCGAGCCAGACGCTCCCCGAAGACCTTCGCGTGCACATGCGCGAGCCAGAACACCAGCCCGGTCAGGAGCAGCAGCACGACCAGCTCCACCCGGGGGAAGTTCCCGAGCGACCCCGCACCGAGCACCACCGACGCGGCTAGCAGCGAGCCGTAGACACCCCCGGTGAAGTCCTCGTGGGCCCGCCGCTCGGCCCGGCGCGCCCGGCGTGCCGAACGGCCGTGCCCGGCCGCCTCCTGGGACGTCACGACACCCCTCCGGGTCCCGGCGCGGGGCCGCTCCCGGCCGCCGGTGCCGGGTCCTTCCCGGGCGGCCGTACGGTGTCGCCGCGGCCCGGCAGCCGCGGGGTGATCAGGAAGCTCACCAGGGTGATCCCGCCGGCCGCCAGCACGGCCGCCTTCAGACCGCGCAGCTGCGCCGACGCGTAGGAGTCCGCGACGGCCTCCACCTCGGCGGGCGGCAGCCCGGCCGCCTCCGCGGCGGAGCGGACCTCGTCGGTGGGGACGAAGGCGATCCCGGCCTCCAGGGCCACGGCCGCCTGCTCCTTGGTCGCCTCCGACAGCCGCGGGTCGTCCTCCACATGGGTGGTGAACGCCTGCGCGAGGGCGCCGATCAGCAGCGACCCGATCAGGGCGGTGCCGAGCGCGGAGCCCAGGTTCTGGGCGGTGTACTGCAGCCCGCCGACCTCGCTGCGCTCGTCCTCGGCGGCACTGGACTGCACGATGTTGCCGAGCTGCGACACGAGCAGCCCCATGCCCAGGCCGAGCAGGGCCATGGCCGCGCCGAACTGGAGGTCGTCGATCTCCGGGTCGAGGGTCGCCAGCAGCCAGACGACGGCGGCCGCCAGCGTCAGCAGGGCGGCCCTGACCAGGGTGCGCGCCGGGACCTGCCGGGCGAACCGTGAGGCGCCCAGCGACGCGACGAGCATGGTGACCGAGACCGGCAGCAGCCGCAGCCCGGTCTCGAAGGCGTCGAAGCCCTGGACGACCTGGAGATAGAGCGGGATGGTGAAGAACAGCCCGAGCAGGATCAGGTTCTGGCTGAGCATCGTGCACAGCCCGGCCCGCAGCGCCGGCCGCTCCATGACCGCCAGATGCACCAGCGGGTCCTCGCCGCGCCGGGTCCGCCGGCGCTCCCAGTGCGTGAACGCGGAGAGCACGAGCGCCGAGAGGCCGATCACGAACAGCGTCGGCGCGAAGCCGAAGACCGTGAACGGCGGGTTGCGGGGCTCGACCCAGCCCCAGGTGCCGCTCTGCAGCACACCCAGGACGCCCAGAGCGAGCCCGGCCGCGGACAGCGTCGCGCCCACCGCGTCCATCCGGGGGCGCGGTCCGGTCCGCGGGACCTCCTTGACCATCCGGTGGCACAGCAGCATCGCCACCACGAGCACCACCTCGCCGGCGAACACCAGCCGCCAGGTCAGGTACGTCGTCACCCAGCCGCCGAGCAGCGGCCCCACCGCGATCCCCGCGCCGGCCAGCCCCCCGATGACGCCGTACGCCACCGCCCGGTCCCGGCCCCGGTAGGACTCCGCGACCAGGGCCGCCATGGCCGGCAGCACCATCGCGGCGCCGAGCCCCTCGATCACGGACCAGCCGATGGCCAGCACCCACACGCTGGGCGCCACCGCGGTGAGCCCCGAGCCGATGCCGTACACGACCAGCCCGACGAGGAAGAGCCGTCGGCGGCCGAGGATGTCGCCCAGTTTGGCGCCGACGGCCATGAACGCGGCCATCATCAGCGCGTACAGGGTGATCACGGCCTGGATGGCGGTGACCTCGGTGTCGAAGTCCTCGACCAGCTGACTGATCGAGACGTTCATGACGGAGGTGTCCAGGACCATCAGGAACTGGGCCGTGCCGAGCACGATCAGAGCCCGCCAGTGCGCCAAGGTGCCACCTCGCTCAGTCGGCCCGGGGCGCCGGCGGGCGGCCGGGCGGCGGCCGTTCGTCCACGGCCGTCGCTTCCATGTCACCCGAGGCGTCCCGAGCGCGCCTCACCCGCGACGGGGGAGAACCCGTGCCCGGCCCGGGCCGGGTTCACAGCAGGCCCCGCTCACGGGCCCGCCGTACGGCGTCGGTGCGCCGGTTGACGGCCAGCTTGCGGAAGACGCCCTTGAGGTGCGTCTTGACCGTGTTCACGGAGACGAACAGGTCGGCGGCGATCTCCTCCGTCGACATCATGTCCGCGAGACGCACCAGCACATCGTGCTCGCGGGCGCTGAGCTCCTCCACCAGGAGCGGTCCGCCCTCGGCGGGCCGGTCGCGGCCCGGCAGCAGCCAGCCCTCGGCGAGCGCCTCCGCCTGCCCCGTGCCCAGCAGCCGCCGGACCCAGGGCCCGGCCTCCAGGAACGGCCGGCGCAGCCGCTCCCGGCGGGCTTCCGTCAGCGCCCGGGTCAACAGCCGCCGGGCGGCCGCCGGATCGCCGTTGCGGTCGACGGCCTGCGCCCGCACCAGCAGGGCGGGCACGGTGACCGCGGGTCCGGCCTCCTCGTCGGCGGGCAGCGCGTCGAGGACGTCGAGCGCCGGACCGGGCCGGCCGGCGGCGAGCAGGGCGCGCGCGGTCTGCACCGCGCAGACCGGCTGGCCGTCGGGGGCGCCCGCGAGCGCCCGCACGGCGTCCTCGGGGCGGTTCTCGGCGAGGTACGCCGCGCACACGACGGCGGCCGCCTGACCGCGCTCCCAGGGGGAGACCGCGTCGGCGGCGACGGCGGGTCCGGCCGCGGCGAGCGCCGCCGAGGTGTCGCCCCGCGCCAGCCGCAGCCGCGCCGTGGTCAGGGCGCGGACGGCCGCCGTCACCGGGTCGTCGGGCCCGGCCGGACCGGACGCCGCGGCCTCCTCCAGGAGGTGCTGCGCCTCGTCGAGCTCATGGCGTTCCACCGCGACCGCGGCCCGGACCAGGTATCCCGTCCCGGACCCGGCGGACGCGGGCAGCCCGTACCGCTCGGTCTCGGACTGCGCCGCCAGGGCCTTGTGCTCGGCCCGGTCGAGCCAGCCCTCCAGATAGTCGATGAGGGCGAGATGACTCAGGCCGTCCTGACGCGGACGCGTCGTCGCCGCCCCCGGCGGACAGGTCACGACGGCGTCGAGGGCGTCGCGCGCCTCCTTGAACCGGCCGGCCCACAGCCGGGCGGTGCCCAGGTGGGTCAGGAGCAGGGCGTCGTACTCGGGATGCTGTTCGAGCAGCCGGGCGGGGACGTCGCCCTGGAGCAGCCGGGCCGCGTGGGCCGCCCGCTCGGCCCGGTCCGGGGCGCCGGACAGCCGGGCGGCGTGGGCCTCCAAGAGGGCGCAGCCGAGCCGGGCGGCGGCGGGGTCGGTCGCCTCGTCGGTCAGGGTCCGCTCGGCCTGGCGCAGATGGGCCAGCGCCCGCTCCACGTCGTGGTGGTTCAGGGCGCGGGCGGCGCGGACCAGTTCGGCGGCGGGGGTCCTCGTCCCCGGGTCCATCCGGGAGAACAGGTCCGCCAGGCCCTCGGCGCGCAGCCCCGTGAAGAGCTGCCCGACGGCCAGGTCGTCGACGAGGGCGGCCGTGGTGAACTCCCAGTCGCCCGCCTCGGCGCCGTGGGCGAGCGCCTCGGGGAGGTAGCCGGAGGCCCGCAGCCAGCGCGCCGCCCGGCGGTGCAGCCGGGGACGCGTCCCGGGCAGGGTCACCTCCAGATGGGACCGCAGGATCTCCCCGAAGAGCGGGTGCAGCCGGTACCACGAGTGCCCCAGGGACTCCACGAAGGCGTTCTGGCGGCGCAGCCCGTTCAGGATCGACTCGGCGTCGAGCCGGCCGGTGAGGGAGTTGGCGAGCGCGGGGGAGAAGCGTTCGAGGACGCTGACCCGCAGCAGCAGGTCCTGGGTCTCGGCCGGCTGACGCCTGAGCACCTCGCCGAGCAGGTAGTCGGCGACTGTGCTCTGTCCGGCCTCGAACTCCTTGAGGTAGAGCTCGGCGTCGTCGGCCTCCTGCGCGGCCAGCGCGCACAGCCGCAGTCCGGCCGCCCAGCCGCCGGTGCGCTCCACCAGGGAGCCGGCGGCCGCCACGGACAGCCGCAGCCCGTGCAGCCCGACCAGGCCGACGGCCTCCTCGGGGGTGAAGGCGAGTTCGGCGTTGCGGATCTCGGTGAGGGTGCCGGCCGCGCGGTAGCGGTGCAGCGGCAGCAGCGGCTCGTTGCGGGTGACCAGGACCAGCCGCAGGCAGGGTCCGGCGTGCTGGAGGACGAACTCCACCTGCTCGCTGATGGCCGCTCCGGTCACCCGGTCGTACTCGTCGAGGACGACGACCACGGGCCGGTCCCGGGCGGCGAGGGCGACGGCGAGCCGGGCCAGCAGACCCCGGTCCACGCGGTGCGCGTCGGCGGGGAACCCCACGTCGGCGGGGTCGAGTACGCCCTGGTGGTGCAGGGCCTCCAGCAGATACGCCCAGAACAGGCCGGGCGTCTGGCCGGTGTCGGCGGTGAGCCAGACGACGGGCCCCTCCAGGCCCGCGGCCCAGTCGGCGACCAGCAGGGTCTTGCCCGCTCCGGCCGCGCCGTTGACCATCGTCAGCGGGGTCGTCCGGCCCTGGTCGAGCCGACGGTGCAGACGGGCGCGGCGCAGGAAGGTGGCGGGGCGGGCGGGTATCGCGAAGCGCCCGGGGAGGTACGGCGCGCCCAAGGGGTCGACGCCCGCGGCCGAGGGACCGTGCCCACCCTGATCGACCGCAACCATGCCGACCACCACCATTCATCAGGCCATGGTCAGTGTTCCTCCTCAAGAATCCCAGTTTCTCCGCATATCGGCATGCGATAAGGAGCCGCGCGGCCCCTCCGGCCCCCTCTCCGGGGCTCTGATCAGGAACGGAAGGCCGTCACCCGGAGGGTGGAACGGGGCGCACCCGAGGCGCCGCGCCGGTAAGCGCCACGGCCGTCCGGTCGGGGCGCCGCCCACCCCCGCTCCGTCGCTACCCCTCCGCCGTCCCGGCGTCGCTCGCGGCCGTCTCCCGGGCCCACCGGTAGTCCGCCTTGCCGCTGGGGGAGCGCCGGATCGAGTCGGTGACCACCAGCCGGCGAGGGATCTTGTACCCGGCGAGCCGGGAGCGGCAGTGCGCCTGGACGTCCGCCAGGGACGGCCGCTCCGCGCCCTCGCGCAGTTGCACCACCGCCGCCACCCGGTGCCCCCACTTCGCGTCGGGCACCCCGGCGACCAGCGCGTCGTAGACGTCGGGATGGGACTTCAGGGCCTGCTCGACCTCTTCCGGGTACACCTTCTCGCCGCCGGTGTTGATGCACTGCGATCCGCGGCCGAGGACCGTGACCACGCCCTCCTCGTCGACGGTCGCCATGTCCCCGAGCAGCACCCAGCGCGCGCCGTCCCGCTCGAAGAAGGTCTCCGCGGATTTCGCCGGGTCGTTGTAGTAGCCGAGCGGTACGTGCCCGCACTGGGCGACCCGCCCCACCACGCCCGGCCCGACCGGCGCCCGGGTCACCGGATCGACCACCTGCGTACGGGAGTTGACGCGGATGCGGAAACCGCGCTCCGGCCCGGCGTCCTCGGTGGCGGTGCCGTTGAAGCCGGACTCGGAGGAGCCGAAGTTGTTCAGGAGCAGTACGTGCGGGACCAGTTGGAGGAACTGCCGGCGCACCGTCTCCGACATGATCGCCCCGGACGACGACACCGAGAACATCGAGGAGCAGTCCGTGCCCTTCATCGGCCCGGCGAGCGCGTCGATGAGCGGGCGGAGCATCGCGTCACCGACCAGCGACATGCTGGAGACCTTCTCCTTCGCGATCGTGCGCAATGCCTCCTCGGGCACGAACTTGCGGTGCAGTACGACCCGTTGGCCGAAGTTGAAGCCGATGAACGCGGTGAGCGTGGAGGTGCCGTGCATCAGCGGGGGAGCGGGGAAGAAGGTGATCCCGGACCCGCCGGCCGCGACCCGCTCCGCGAGTTCCTCGGGCTTGCCGACCGGCTCTCCCGTGGGCGCCCCGCCCCCGAGCCCGGCGAAGAACAGGTCCTCCTGGCGCCACATGACGCCCTTGGGCATGCCCGTGGTGCCGCCGGTGTAGATGATGAACTGGTCGTCCCCGGAACGCGCCGCGAAGCCCCGCTCCGGTGAGCCGGACGCCTCCGCCTCGGTGAACGGCACCCCCACCGCCCCGTCGCCGTCCCCCACCCGCACCAGGTGCCGGAGTTTGTCCACGCGCGGCCGGGCTGCGGCCACGCGGTCCGCGAACTCCGCGTCGAAGACCACCGCCACCAGATCCGCGTCCCGGTAGAGGTAGACCAACTCCTCCTCGACGTAGCGGTAGTTGACGTTCACCGGCACGATCCGCGCCTTGAGGCAGCCGAGCACCGTCTGCAGGTACTCGACGCCGTTGTAGAGGTGCAGCCCGAGGTGTTCGCCGGGGCGGATCCCGCTGTCCAGGAGGTGGTGGCCGATCCGGTTGGCGGCGGCGTCGAGCTGGGCGTACGTCAGCCTGCGCTCCGCGCCGGTGCCGGGGTGGTCGAGGTAGACCAGCGCCTCGCGGTCCGGCACCACGTCCACGACCGACTCGAACAGGTCGGCAAGGTTGTACTCCACCGCTCCTCCTGACCTCGCTGTCCCGGGATGCCGGTCATCAGAGCAAAGGGCGGCACGAGTGTGAAGACTCCGCGCACAACAAATCTGACTGACTGTCAGAAAACTCTTGAAGTGCTCCGCCGCCTCCTGCAACCTGTTCTCGTTCTCGAGAGGGGAGACGGGCGATGAGTGGAACCGAACACCTCACCGTGCGGCGCGAGGGCGCCACACTCGTCCTCACGCTCAACCGGCCCGAGGCGAAGAACGCGCTCTCGCTGCCCATGCTCGTCGGCCTGTACGACGGCTGGACCGAGGCCGACGAGGACGACACCGTCCGCTCCATCGTGCTGACCGGCGCGGGCGGCGCGTTCTGCGCGGGCATGGACCTCAAGGCCCTGGCGGGCAAGGAGATGACCGGACAGGAGTACCGGGACCGGCTCACCGCCGACCCCGACCTGCACTGGAAGGCCATGCTCCGCCACCACCGCCCGCGCAAACCGGTGATCGCCGCCGTCGAGGGTCCCTGCGTGGCCGGCGGCACCGAGATCCTCCAGGGCACCGACATCCGCGTCGCCGGCGAGTCCGCCGTCTTCGGCCTCTTCGAGGTCAGGCGCGCACTCTTCCCCATCGGCGGCTCCACGGTCCGGCTGCAACGCCAGATCCCGCGCACCCACGCCCTGGAGATGCTGCTCACCGGCCGCCCCTACAGCGCCGAGGAGGCCGCCGGCATCGGCCTGATCGGGCATGTCGTCCCCGACGGCACCGCCCTCGACCGGGCCCTGGAGATCGCCGAACGGATCAACGCCTGCGGCCCGCTCGCCGTCGAGGCCGTCAAGGCGTCCGTCTACGAGACCGCCGAGCTGACCGAGACCGAGGGCCTCGCGGCCGAACTCAAGCGCGGCTGGCCCGTCTTCGACACCGCCGACGCCAGGGAAGGCGCCCGCGCCTTCGCCGAGAAGCGGCCGCCCCGCTACGAGCGCCACTGAAGGAGACCCGGCATGCCCGAAGTCCTCAAAGCCCCCCTCGTCGTCGAGTTCCCTTTCACCCGCTCCCTCGGTCCCGTCCAGAGCACCTTCCTCACCGGACTGCGCGAACGCGTCGTCCTCGGGGTGCGCACCGGCGACGGCCGCACCCTCGTCCCACCCGTCGAGTACGACCCGGTCACCGCCGAGGAACTGACCGAACTCGTCGAGGTCGCCCCCACCGGCACCGTCACCACCTGGGCCTGGAACCACGCCCCCCGCCGCGACCAGCCCCTGGACACCCCCTTCGCCTGGGTCCTGGTCCGCCTCGACGGCGCCGACACCGCCCTCCTGCACGCCCTCGACGCACCCGGCCCCGACGCCGTCCGCACCGGAATGCGCGTCCGCGTCCGCTGGGCCCCCGAACGCACCGGCGCCATCACCGACATCGCCTGCTTCGAACCGTACGACGGCGAGGCCGACCGGCCCGGCGGCCACCCGGGCGAGTTCGCGAACCCGGTCACCGGCATCGTCGCCGCCGCCCGCCTCGACTACACCTACTCGCCCGGCCGCGCCCAGAGCGCCTACATCGAGGCCCTCGCCGACCGGCGCAACGTCGGCGAACGCTGCCCCTCCTGCCGCAAGGTGTACGTCCCGCCCAGGGGCGCCTGCCCCACCTGCGGCGTCGCCACCACCGAACGGGTCGAGGTGGGACCGCACGGCACGGTCACCACCTTCTGCATCGTCAACATCAAGGCGAAGAACCTCGACATCGAAGTCCCCTACGTCTACGCCCACATCGCCCTCGACGGCGCCGGACTCGCCCTGCACGGCCGCATCGCCGGCATCCCCTACGACCAGGTCCGCATGGGCCTGAGAGTCGAACCGGTGTGGACCGAGGGCGCCCGCTACCCCGACCACTACCGGCCGACCGGCGAACCCGACGCGGACTACGACACCTACAGGGAGCTGCTGTGACCCGCGAGATCGCCGTCGTCGCCTTCGCCCAGACCGACCACCGGCGCACCACCGCCGACCTCTCCGAGGTCGAGATGCTGATGCCCGTCCTGCACCGGGTCCTCGACTCCACCGGGCTGAGGACCGCCGACATCGGCTTCACCTGCTCCGGCTCCAGCGACTACCTCGCCGGCCGCGCCTTCTCCTTCACCCTCGCCCTCGACGGCGTCGGGGCCTGGCCCCCGATCTCCGAGTCGCACGTCGAGATGGACGGCGCCTGGGCCCTGTACGAGGCGTGGACCAAACTCCTCACCGGCGACGCGGACACCGCCCTCGTCTACTCCTACGGCAAGTCCTCCCCCGGACCGCTGCGCGACGTGCTGACCCGCCAGCTCGACCCGTACTACGTGGCACCCCTGTGGCCCGACTCCGTCGCCCTCGCCGCCCTCCAGGCGCAGGCCCTCATCGACGCCCACGAGACCGACGAGCGGGAACTGGCGACGATCGCCGCCCGCAGCCGCACCACCGACAACCCGCACGCCCAGCTCCGAGGCCCGGTACCGCAGGGCGACTACCTCGTACGGCCCCTGCGCACCGGCGACTGCCCGCCCATCGGCGACGGCGCCGCCGCCGTGATCCTGGCCGCCGGCGACCGGGCCCGGGACCTGTGCGCCCGGCCCGCCTGGATCCGCGGCATCGACCACCGCATCGAGGCCCACTCCCTGGGCGTCCGCGACCTCACCGACTCGCCCTCCACCCGGCTCGCCGCCCAGAAGGCCGGAGCCTTCCTGCGCCCCGTCGACACCGCCGAACTGCACGCGCCCTTCACCGCCCAGGAGGTCGTCCTGCGCAAGGCGCTCCGCCTGGGCGACGACGTCCGCGTCAACCCCTCCGGCGGGGCGCTCGCCGCCAACCCGGTCATGGCCGCCGGACTGATCCGCATCGGAGAGGCCGCCGCCCGCGTCCACCGCGGCGAGTCCGACCGCGCCCTCGGCCACGCCACCTCCGGCCCCTGCCTCCAACAGAACCTGGTCGCCGTACTGGAAGGGGATCCGCGATGAGCAAGGAACCCGTGGCCGTCGTAGGGATCGGCCAGACCAAGCACGTCGCCGCCCGCCGGGACGTCTCCATCGCCGGGCTGGTCCGCGAGGCGTCCCGGCGGGCCCTGGACGACGCCGAACTGACCTGGGCCGACGTCGACGCGGTCGTCATCGGCAAGGCACCCGACTTCTTCGAGGGCGTCATGATGCCCGAGCTGTACCTCGCCGACGCGCTCGGCGCGGTCGGCAAACCCATGCTCCGGGTCCACACGGCCGGCTCGGTCGGCGGCTCCACCGCCCTCGTCGCCGCCGCCCTCGTCGCCTCCCGCGTCCACGGCACCGTCCTCACCTGCGCCTTCGAGAAACAGTCCGAGTCCAACGCGATGTGGGGCCTGTCCCTGCCGGTCCCCTTCCAGCAGCCGCTGCTCGCCGGAGCGGGCGGCTTCTTCGCCCCGCACGTCCGCGCCTACATGCGGCGCAGCGGAGCCCCCGACACCGTCGGCTCCCTCGTCGCCTACAAGGACCGGCGCAACGCCCTGAAGAACCCCTACGCCCACCTCCACGAGCACGACATCACCCTGGAGAAGGTCCAGTCCTCGCCCATGCTCTGGGACCCCATCCGCTACTCCGAGACCTGCCCCTCCTCCGACGGCGCCTGCGCGATGGTCCTCACCGACCGCGCCGGCGCCGCCCGCGCCCCCCACCCGCCCGCCTGGATGCACGGCGGCGCCATGCGCAGCGAACCCACCCTGTTCGCCGGCAAGGACGCCGTGTCCCCCCGGGCCGGCAAGGACTGCGCGGCCGACGTCTACCGGCAGGCCGGCATCGCCGACCCCCGCCGGGACATCGACGCCGTCGAGATGTACGTGCCGTTCTCCTGGTACGAGCCGATGTGGCTGGAGAACCTCGGCTTCGCCGCCGAGGGCGAGGGCTGGAAACTCACCGAGTCCGGGGTGACCGAACTCGACGGCGACCTGCCCGTCAACATGTCCGGCGGGGTGCTCTCCTCCAACCCCATCGGCGCCTCCGGCATGATCCGCTTCGCCGAGGCCGCCCTCCAGGTGCGCGGCCGGGCGGGGGAGCACCAGGTGGCGGACGCCCGCCGCGCCCTCGGACACGCCTACGGCGGCGGATCGCAGTTCTTCTCCATGTGGCTGGTGGGATCGGAGCCGCCCGACTCGTGAAACGGGCTTCACAAAGGTCCCCCTCACGTGGCCTGTCGGCACCACGGGCCGCTCGCTAGGCTGGCCGCGGACGACGAACCGGGAGGAGCACGGACGTGGCCGAGAGCACCATCCAGCAGCAGCCGCCCATCGGTTGGGACAAGCCGGAGCTGGACCTCAGCAACGCCGATTGGCACTCGAGCAGCCGCGGTCTGGGAGACGTCCAGATCGCCTTTGTGGAGGGTTTCATCGCGATGCGCAACAGCGGCAGCCCCCAGAGCCCTTCCCTGATCTTCACCCCCGCGGAATGGGGCGCGTTCGTCTCGGGCGCGCGGGAGGGCGAGTTCGACCTCACCTGAGCCGGACGCGCCGGACCCGCCGGACCCGGTCCGGCGGGCCGATCCCGCCCCAGCCGGCGGAATGAACACCTCCGCAGCCGACCCGGCCCCGGCGCGGCCGGGCGCCCTCGCGGCGCGCCCTCACGGCGCGGTGGAGACGGGGCGCCCAGCCGTCATGGACCCGCCCCGGACACGTACCATGGCGGCATGTCGTTCCTCCGCCGCCGCAGCGCCACGCCCGCCGGGCCCGACTTCGACGTCCTGGCCATGGACCCGGGCGACTGGCCCGGCAATCTGGGCGCCGGACTGCTGCCCGCCCCCGACGGCAGCTGCCAGGGTGTCTTCCTGCGCTACGACCTGTTCGGCGGCCGCGGCCCCGCGATGATCATCGGCAATCTCCCCGAGGGCTCCCCGGCCCGCGAGGTCGCCGAGGGCGAGATCCCCTTCGAGGTCGCCCAACTGCTGCTGGCCCTGGAGAACGACGAGGAGATCACCGTCGTCAGCACCGAGGACGTCCCGGTGATGCAGGGCGACAACCTCCTCATCGTGCGCCGGCTGAAGCTCTCCGAGGGCCGGATCTCCTGCGTGCAGTTCGACCGCAGCGACAACGTCCTGGTGACCATCGCCGCCTGGGACCGTCCCATCACCGACGACCTCTACGCCCTGCTGAAGCCCCTGCCCGCGGAGCTGTTCCAGCAGGGCTGAGGCCCGCCGTGCCCTACCGGGCCGAGGACACCACCTCCACGTCCGCGGCCCTGACGAACGCCACCCGGTGGCCGAACTGGATCTCGTAGTACAGGTCCTCGCCGGTCACCACCCGGTGCGTGGCCTCGTCGAAGGTCACCGCGTAGTAGTACTGACCGGGAACCCTGTCCCCGACCACGTACCTCTGCCCCGCGAGCAGCTGGTACGGCAGCGGTGAGACCGGCTGGACGGGTACCCCCTCCGGGTAGGCGGACGCCTCCGGGTAGGCCCTCCCGTACACAGGGACGCTCTCCACGCCCTCCTTCGCCCGCACCACGAGCCCCTTCGCGGGGACGGCGGTCGGCGCCTTCGCCGGGTTGTGGAACCAGGCCCGCTGCCCCAGGTACCAGATCGAGGTCCAGTCCCCGTCCCGTCCGGCGACCGCGAACCGCTGCCCGGTGGAGACCCGCGAGGACAGGTCGTTCACCCCGGTGGTCGGCGTGATCCCCAGACCGATGTCCTTGATCAGCGGGTACGACTCACCGGGCCCGGAGTACAGCCGTACCGCGCTCGAACCGTGCGGGGCGCAACTCTGCCCCGCGGTCGTGCAGCCGGTGTACGACGGCTGGTGGGTGGCGTAGTCGGGGCGGATCGTGACGAGTCCGCCGTGCTTCCCGGCGGTCGGCACCAGCGGGCGGCCGAGCAGCTCGAAGTAGTGCCGCCAGTCCCAGTAGGGGCCCGGGTCGGTGTGCATGTTCCGGATCGTCGCCGCGGTCGGCCCCGGCACCGTGTCGTGGCCGAGGATGTGCTGCCGGTCCAGCGGGATGCCGTACCTGCGCGCCAGGTACTTCACCAGCCGGGCCGACGAGCGGTACATCGCCTCCGTGTACCAGGCGTCCGGGTTCGCCAGGAACCCCTCGTGCTCCAGACCGATCGACTTCGCGTTGACGTACCAGTTGCCCGCGTGCCAGCCGACGTCCTTCGCCTTCAGATGCTGGGCGATGTGACCGTCGGTGGAGCGCAGGGAGTAGTTCCACGAGACGTACGTCGGGTCCTGGACGAGGTCGAGGACCCCCTCCCAGGCGCCCTCGGTGTCGTGCACGACGATGTAGTCGATGCTCTGCGAGCCCGGCCGGTCGCCCAGGTCGTGGTTGCCGTAGTCGCCGTCCCCGAACTCCTCGTACGGGGCCGGGATCCACTCGCAGGACACCGACGCCGGGCACTCCGTCCCACCGGCGGCCGGGGCGCGCAGCCCGGCGTCCGCCAGGGTGCCGGTGTCGGGCGTGAGTTCCGGCCGCGCGGCCAGGGCGACCCGCTGCCCCGTGTCGGTGACCCGCTCACCGCCGGTGCGCAGCACCGAGTACACCTCGTCGGCGTAGGCGGCGGCCGTCGCGCGGTCGTCGGCTCCCGAGAACAGGGCCACGGCCCCGTACCAGTCCGCCGGGTCCGCGCTCGGGGGCGCGCCGAGCCGCCGCTGGGCCGCGGCGAGCAGGGCCGCGCCGCCCGCCACATTGGCGGCGGGGTCGGTACGCAGCCGCTCGGCGCTCAGCCCGGTCAGCTCCGCCGCCCTCGGCAGCGTCCTCAGCCGGGCCGGCACCTCGCCGGCCGACCCGATCCGCTCCTCGGGGACGAGCGCCGGGCGGGCCTGGTCGCCGCGGGCGTCCTCCGCGCCCTCGCTGTGGTGGACGGCCCCGGCGAGCGCCGTCCGGGCGTCGGTGAGATGCATGGGGCCGTAGCCGCCGGTCACACTCGGCGCTCCGGCGTGCGCGTCCCAGCGGGACTGGAGATAGGAGACACCCAGCAGCACGCTGCGCGGGACGCCGTACTCGGCCGCGGCGTCGGCGAACGCCGACTGCAGACTCGGGGCCGGGTGCGGGGCGGGGGCGGGAGCCGCGCCGACCAGGGGCAGCAGCAGCGCGGCGGAGGCCACCGGAACGGCGGCTCTCCTCGGAGTGGTGACGGATCGTCGCAAAGCAGCCTCCTGGGACGGTCGGGTGCGATGAGCCGTGCGGGGCACAACGATGCGTCCGTGCTACCGGCCGGCCGACGATCCGTCAATCACGCCCAGGAGTGGGGGAGGTGGGGGACGCACGAAGGTCCGCGGTGCGCCGTTCTTCGGGGCGCGCCGCGGACCGCCGTCCCCGTCAGCGAGTGCCGACCGCCGCGCGCACGGCCCGCCGGGCCATCTGGCAGTCGTCGTGCAGCCGCCTGAGCAGCAGCCGTTGTTCCTCGCCGGACGGCGCAGCACCCGGGTGGGCCATCCCCGGTGCCGCCGGGGTCGTGTCGTGCATCGAACGCTGCACGGCCGTCTCGTAGGTGCGGATCTCCCGGGTCAGCACCAGCATCAGGTTCACCAGGAAGGCGTCCCGCGAGGCGGGGCCCGCCGTCTGGGCGATCTGGCTGATGTGCCGGCGCGCGACCGGTGCGTCCCCGAGGACCGACCAGAGGGTCGCCAGGTCGTAGCCCGGCAGGTACCAGCCCGCGTGCTCCCAGTCCACCAGCACTGGACCGGCCGGTGAGAGGAGGATGTTCGAGAGCAGTGCCTCGCCGTGGCAGAACTGGCCCATGCCCTGCCGGCCCGCCGAGTGCGCGATGCCGTGCAGCAGCTTCTGGAGGTCGCCCATGTCGCGGTCGGTGAGCAGCCCCAGCTCGTGGTAGCGGGAGATGCGCGCCGGGTAGTCCAGCGGGGCGTCGAAGGTGCCGGCCGGCGGCCGCCAGGCGTTGAGCCGGCAGATCGCCGCGAGTGCCGCCTTGACGTCCGCCCGGGGCGGTGCCTCGACAGGGTGGCGCTGGAGCGCCGCCACACGTCCCGGCATCCGCTCGATCACCAGGGTGCAGTTGTCCGGGTCCGCCGCGATCAGCCGGGGCACCCGCACCGGGGGGCGGTGCCGGACGAACGAGCGGTAGGCCGCTATTTCGTGCCGGATCCGCTCCGACCACACCGGGGAGTGGTCCACTAAACACTTGGCGACGGCCGTGCTGCGTCCTGTCGTCCCCACGAGGAGCACGACCCGCCCGCTGCGGCGCAGGACCTGGACCGGGGCGAACTCCGGGCAGATCCGGTGCACCGACGCGATGGCCGTACGCAGCTGGGCGCCCTGGGGGCCGGACAAGTCGAGTCTCCCGCTGAGCGGTTGCGTGCCGAGCCCCGGGGCGCGGCGCGTCCGTCCCGTCCCGAGGACGGGGGAGGCCGAGCGGGCGGGGTCGAGGTAGGGGCCGCTGCCCGCCGGGCGGGGGTGCAGCGTCCGGGGCGGGGCGGACACGGAGGACGATGCTGCGTACATGGGCTGAACAGATCCCTTCGTGTGCCTGCAGTGCCTGTGAAGCGCAAGTGCGCTACCCGACCCGGTCACCCGGGCGCACCCTGGGGAGTACGCCTTTTGCCTGGCGGCGACCGGGTCGGGGTGGCGCGTTCCTACCTGACACCCGTTGCCCAGTGGCACACCATCTGGCGCACCCTGGCGAACCCTGGCGAATAGTCGCCCGGCAACTCTCACCGGGCTACTGTCAACTCAGCCGAGAACCTGGGGGCTTGACGTGAACGGACAACCCAACTCCCGCCTCGCGGACCTGTTCGGCCTGGCCGGCTGGTCCAAGGGTGAACTCGCGAGGCTGGTCAACCGGCAGGCGGCGGCCATGGGCCACCCCCAGCTGTCGACCGACACCTCACGGGTGCGGCGTTGGATCGACATGGGAGAGATCCCGCGCGATCCGGTGCCGAGGGCGTTGGCGGCTCTGTTCACCGAGCGACTCGGCCGTGTCGTGACCATCGAGGACCTCGGTCTGGTCCGGCACGGGCGTACGGGAAAACGGCAGGGCGGCGGGAATGCGGAACATCCCGACGGCGTGCCGTGGGCGCCCGAGCGGACGGCTGCGGTCCTCACCGAATTCACGGGAATGGACCTCATGCTCAACCGACGCGGCTTGGTGGGCGCGGGTGCCGCGCTCGCCGCGGGATCCGCACTCAGCAGCGCCATGCACGACTGGCTGCAGACCGATCCGACTCTCACCTCCGACGCTCCCCGATTCGACGATCCCCTGCACGCCGACCCCGCCGGGTTCGACCGCTACGAGGCCGCCCCCATCGGGTCGCAGGAGATCGAGGAGCTGGAGCGCTCGGTGGAGGTGTTCCGTGCCTGGGACGCGGCCCGCGGTGGCGGGCTGCAACGCAAGGCAGTGGTGGGACAGCTCAACGAGGTGGGCGGCATGCTCGCCTACCACCACCCCGAACACCTCCAGCGGCGCCTGTGGGGCGTCGCGGCCAACCTCGCCGTCCTCGCGGGCTGGATGTCGCACGACGTCGGCCTGGAGCCCACGGCCCAGAAGTACTTCGTCATCGCCGCCCACGCGGCCCGTGAGGGCGGCGACCGGCCCCGCGCCGGGGAGGCGCTCTCCCGGGCGGCCCGCCAGATGGTGCACCTGGGTCGGCCCGACGACGCGCTGGACCTGATGAAGCTCGCCCGTTCCGGCTCCGGCGACGAGGTGCTGCCGCGGACCCGGGCGATGCTCTACACCATCGAGGCCTGGGCACAGGCGTCCATGGGCAAGGGCCAGGCGATGCGCCGCACCCTGGGACAGGCGGAGGACCTGTTCGTCTCCGAGCGGGGCGACGTGCCGCCCCCGAGCTGGATGCAGACCTTCAAGGAGGAGGACCTGTACGGCATGCAGGCCCTCGCCTACCGCACGCTGGCCGAGTACGAGCCGCAGGCGGCCGCGCACGCCCAGCACTACGCGGAGAAGGCCCTGTCCCTGCGGGTCGACGGCCGGCAGCGGTCGAAGATCTTCGACTTCCTGTCCATGGCCTCGGCCTGCTTCATCGCCGACGACCCCGAGCAGGCCGACCGCTACGCGCGGCTGGCGCTGGTCTCGATGGGCTCCAACTCCTCGCACCGCACCTGGGACCGGCTGCGGCAGATGTACCGGCTGACCGCCGAGTACTCCAGCTATCCGAGGATCAACGAACTGCGGGAGGAGATCAGGCTGGCCCTGCCGAAGCCGGCGAAGGGCGGCAGCAGCGCACGGGCATAGGGGCCTGTGCGCTCGACGGAACGGCGTCGGTCGGCCTCGTTGCAGACGGTCGGTCGGCGGGTAACCACGTCGGTCGGCGGACAACGGTGTCCGCCGGACGAACGGGTGTTGTCAGTGCGTCACCCTGGCGACCAGTACACAGGCGTCGTCGGCGTCGAACTCCTCCACGACCATCCGCAAGCAGTCCTGGGCGGTGTCCGCCGTGTCCAGGCGCGGGGCCAGGTCGAGGAGGCGGTCCAGGCCTTCCGTCTCGCTGTGCCCGGACACCAGTTGGTCGGTGTGCAGGAGCAGCAGGTCGCCGGTCTCCAGTGCCGTTTCGGCCTGTCCGTAGGCGGCACCGGTCGTCGCGCCCAGCAGCACGCCGTCCGGTGACCGCAGTCTGCGCCCCGTCCCGCCGCGGAACAGCAGTGGGGCGGGGTGTCCGGCCTGCGCCCAGACCAGGGTGCGGGTGCGGGGCCGGTAGCGGCAGCAGACCGCGCTGCCGAGGGCCGGCTGCACGGTGGCGTCGAGGAGTTGGTTGAGCCAGGACAGCAGCTGTCCCGGCTCGGTGCCGGCCATCGCCATGCCGCGCACGGCGCCCAGCAGGGTCGCCATGCCCGAGGCGACCGACACTCCGTGCCCGGTGAGGTCGCCGACGCTCAGCAGGGTCTCGCCGTCGGGGAGTTCGAGGGCGTCGTACCAGTCGCCGCCGATCGGTGAACCGGAGCCGGAGGGGAGGCAGTGGGCGGCCAGGTCGAGGCTCTGGGGGCCCTGGTGCGGCCGGCGCAGCGAGCCCCGCCACGGCGGCAGTACGGCTTCCTGGAGCTCGGCCGCCAGCCGGTGCTCGGTCTCCTCGCGGTGCCGCTGGCGCTGGAGGGTGTCCTCGGTGTCGCTCACCGCGCGCTGGCTGAGCCGCAGTTGGCTGACGTCCCGGAGGACGGCCCACATGGAGGCGGTGCTGCCGTCGCCGCCGAGCACGGGCTCGCCCATCATGTGGACGGTCCGGACCTCTCCGTCGGGGCGCAGGACGCGGAACTCCCCGTCGATGGGCTTGGCGTCGATGAGGCAGTCGGTGACCATCGAGGTGAGCTTGGGCCGGTCCTCGTCGAGGACCAGGGAGGGCAGTTCGTCCAGGGTGAGCGGGGGAGCGGAGGTGTCCCGGCCCAGGATCTGGTACAGCTCGCCGGACCAACTCGCCTCGTCCGTCAGGAGGTTCCACTCCGCGCTGCCCACCCGGCTGAGCAGGGAGCCGCCGTGCGGTGCGGACGGCACGGGGTCGGCGGCGGGGGCCGTCGGCACCGGCGGCGGTCCCTCCCGCAGTTGCGCCAAGTGGGCGTCGAGGTCGTCGAGTTGGGTCAGGGCCAGATCGCACAGGGCGCGCTGCCAGCGTTCCTGGGGGTCCGTGCCGTCACCGGGCGTGTCCCGTCGCACGGCGTCCACGTCGCCTTTGAGCCGCCGCGCCTGCGATATCAGCGCTTCGACCGAGCCGCGTCCGGGCGGCTGGGCCGCTGGGCGGTCCGCGGAGAGATGGGACGGCATGACGCACTCCGGTGAAGGGGACGGTACGGCCAAATGCGACGGAGGGACCGCTACGACTGTTGCACAGCCCGCGACGCGCTGTAAGGGATTTGGCAACACCCGATACGGTGGTGCACCTGGCATATGCCACAGTCTTTTCGGTGGCGTTCCCTCGTACCGATGAGGTAGGTCCTCACTGCGTCAAGTCGTAGTCGGAGTACGTGATGTGACGGTGTGTCGAGACTGTCGGTCGAGGGTCCTGGTGCGTGTTCGACGGCCACCAGTTCGAGTATTCCGCGGCCCAGTGTGGCGGCTTCGGGCGGTTTCGTGGTCGTAAAGGGAAAACGCCTGGATTCGATGTGACGCAGGTCACGCCGGAACCTTCGGTTCCGCCGTAATGCAATCGGCGACTTCGAGGTCGTACTGGCAGACCGGCCGCTGCCGGTCCGACCACTGACCCGCGGGGGGACCGTCATGGACATCACCTTGGAGCAGCCCGTAGAGGCTCGTCTGATCACCGCCGACGAGCGCGAACTGCCCGCCACCGCCACGCTCCGCTACGGGGCGGCGGACCCGCTGGCCGTCTACATCGACTTCCCGGCCGAGGTGTCCCTGGACGGCGAGGGCGTCACCTGGACCTTCGCCCGCTCGCTGCTGGCCGACGGGCTGCGCTCCGCGGCGGGCGCCGGGGACGTGCACATCTGGCCGTGCGGACCGGCCCGCACGGTGCTGGAGTTCCACTCGCCGTACGGGCTGGCCCTGATGCAGTTCGAAAGCTCGGCGCTGCGCGGGTTCCTCGGGCGCAGCTACGACGTCGTCCCGGCCGGGCAGGAGGATGTCGCGACGGCCGTCGAGGAGGGTCTCAGCGCCCTGTTCGGCAGCGTCTGACCGACCCCTAGTAGCGCAGCACGCCGGCGATGCCGGTCGCGTCGCCGAGCGTGCCGTCCGGTACGAAGCGGACGTCGGCGCCGGTCTCCAGGCACTGCTCGACGATCTCGTCCACGATGTCCTCGCGGGCGTCGAGGTCGCCGCTCTCGGCCGGGATCAGATGGTCGCCGGCGTCGTCGCGGACGATCGCGCGGTAGTTCTCCTCGACCGCCAGCAGGCCGACCCGGCCCTCCCGGGCGTTCCGCCAGATCTCGTCGAGTCCGGCCGCGTACGCCCTGCGGCCGCGGGCCGACTCCAGGTCGCGGGCCACCTGGTCGGCGGTCCTGCGGCTGTCGGCGGTCACCATGGGGTGCACCGCCTGCCAGACCGTCTCGGCGGTGGAGTCCGCGAGGCCGCCGTGCCGGATGTGGACGGCGTCATGGGTGATGCTGCCGCCGACCTCGTCGAGCAGCGACAGCGCGGCCGTCTCGCCCGTGACGTAGACGGGGCGCGGATCGTGCCGCAGCACCCGGCCCATCGCGGTGTCCGCGTCCCGCAGGAAGTGCCGGGTGGCCTCGTCGCGGAAGGTGCTCGGCAGGTCGCCGATCCGCTCCTGGCGCTCGGCGTCGAAGTTGTCCATGCTCCGGGTCATCGGGAAGCCGCCGACGCGCTCCTCCACGACCCGGTCGCCGCCGCCGTTCCACAGGGTGACGCGGTCGGCGGAGACCGACAGCACCCAGAACGGCCGCTCGGCGGCCTGCGCCGAGACCAGGTTGCGGGTGAGGAAGGTGTCGGAGAGGACCACCCGCTCGGGCACCGTCCGGGCCAGCGACCACACCTGGTGCTCACCCGGGGCGGCGAAGATCACCAGGCCGTCCTCGGCATGGGCCAGGTCCACCTCGGTGAGCGCCTCCTCCAGCTGTCGTACGACGTCGATGCGGCGCTCCCGGGTGACCGCGGGATCCGCCTCCAGCTGCTTCTTGGCGTCGGCGACGACATTGCGCAGCCGGACCGGGTCCTGGGCGTTCTCGGGCTCCCGGCGGTGCGTCGGGGTGAGGACGGAGACCGCGGGGTACGGGCGCGGGCGGCGCAGCTCGGCGAGTGCGGCGGGACTCAGTGCATGCTCCATGACAGCACGATAGAACCGTTTCGCTTATCTGGCACAAGGAGCAAACTGGGCGGGCATTCCCGGCATTTCGCTGTTAATCTCGCTCGGACCGCCGGATGGCGCCCCCGCATCGTCGACCTGCGGTGATGCCCGATCGCCCAAGGACGCCCATGGCCGAGGCCCGGACCACGACCGAGCAGTCCCGCACCGCCAAGCTGAGTCTGCCGACGCTCACCATGATGGTGGTCGGCTCGATGGTCGGCGCCGGTGTCTTCTCCCTGCCGAGCCGCTTCGCCCAGGAGACCGGCGTCGCCGGAGCCCTGATCGCCTGGGCGGTGGCCGGCACCGGCATGCTGATGCTGGCGTTCGTCTTCCAGACCCTCGCGGTGCGCCGTCCCGACCTGGACGCCGGTGTCTACGCCTACGCCAAGGCCGGGTTCGGCGAGTACCTGGGCTTCTTCTCCGCCTTCGGGTACTGGGCCAGCGCCTGCGTCGGCAACGTGACGTACTGGGTACTGATCATGTCCACCATCGGCGCGGTGGCACCGGCGCTCGGCGACGGCGACACGGTCCTCGCGGTGGTGCTCTCCTCGGCGGGGCTGTGGCTGTTCTTCTGGCTGATCAGCCGCGGGGTGAAGGAGGCGGCCGCCATCAACCGGATCGTCACCGTCGCCAAGGTGGTGCCGATCCTCATCTTCGTGGTGATCGCGCTGTTCTACTTCGAACCGGCCGTCTTCGCCGACAACTTCGGCGGCGCCGACTATGCCGGTTCGCTGTTCCAGCAGGTCAAGGGCACCATGCTGGCCACCGTCTTCGTCTTCCTCGGGGTGGAGGGCGCCAGCGTCTACTCCCGGCACGCGCGGCGCAGGGAGGACGTCGGACGGGCGACCGTGCTGGGCTTCCTGAGCGTCTTCGCGGTCTTCGCCTCGGTGACCGTGGTGAGCTACGGCCTGATGCCGATGGGCGAGATCGCCGAGCTGCGCCAGCCCTCCATGGCGGGGGTGCTGGAGCACGCGGTGGGCAACTGGGGGCAGGTCTTCATCAGCGTCGGGCTGATCGTCTCCGTCCTCGGCGCCTATCTCGCCTGGACGCTGATGGCGGCCGAGGTGCTGTTCGTGGCCGCCAAGGACGACGACATGCCCCGCTTCCTCAAGCGGTCCACCCCCGCCGACGTGCCGCTGCCCGCGCTGGTGATGAGCACGGCGTTGAGCCAGGTCTTCCTGATCGTCACCTACTTCTCCGACGATGCCTTCGACTTCGCCCTGAACCTGACCAGCGCGCTCACCCTGATCCCGTTCCTGCTCGCCGCGGCCTTCGCGCTGAAGATCTCCGCCGCAGGGGAACGGCAGCGCGCCACCGAACTGGTCGTCGCGGCGCTGGCGACCTTCTACACGGCTTTCCTCATCTACGCGGCCGGGCTGAAGTTCCTCCTGGTCTCCCTGATCGTCTACGCGCCCGCCTCCGTGCTGTTCGTCATGGCCCGCAAGGAGCAGGGAAGACGGGTCTTCAGCGCCCGCGAACTCGTCATCCTCGCCGTGTCGGTGATCGGCGCGGTGATCGGCGTCGTGGCCCTGACGCTGGGCTGGATCAGCATCTGAACCCCCGGAAGGTGCAGTGTGAGCAGTCAACAAACCCCTCCCGTGTACGGCGTCCACTCCGAGGTCGGCCGGCTGCGCAAGGTACTGGTCTGCGCGCCCGGCCTGGCACACCGCCGGCTGACCCCGAGCAACTCCGACGACCTGCTCTTCGACGACGTGATGTGGGTCGAGAACGCCCAGCGCGACCACGCCGACTTCGTCAACAAGCTGCGCGAGCGCGGTGTCGACGTGATCGAGCTGCACGATCTGCTGGCGCAGACGATGGCCGTGCCGGGCGCCCGGGACTGGCTCCTCGACCGCAAGATCGTGCCCAACGAGGTCGGTCTCGGGCTCGTGGACGGCACCCGGGCGTATCTGGAGACCCTGAAGACGGCCGAGCTGGCCCGGTACCTGATCGGCGGTCTGGCCACCGGGGACCTGCCCGACGAGTACCGCTCCGCCAGTGTCGCCCTGGCCCGCGAGTCGACCGGCGTGCGCGAGTACCTGATGCCGCCGCTGCCCAACACCCTCTACACCCGCGACACCACCTGCTGGCTCTACGGCGGGCTCACCCTCAACCCGCTGTACTGGCCCGCCCGTCACGACGAGACGCTGCTGATGAAGGCGGTGTACCGCTTCCACCCCGACTACGCCGGCTCCACGGTGTGGTGGGGCGACCCCGAACTCGACTGGGGGCAGGCGACGTTCGAGGGCGGCGACATCATGCCGGTGGGACGCGGCGTGGTGCTGATGGGGATGAGCGAGCGCACCTCGCGCCAGGCCATCACCCAGGTCGCGAAGGCGCTGTTCGAGGGCGGCGCCGCCGAGCACGTCGTCGTCGCCGGCATGCCGCGGCTGCGCTCGGCCATGCACCTGGACACGGTGTTCACCTTCGCCGACCGCGACCTGGTCACCCTCTACCCGACCATCATGGACGGCGTCCACACCTTCTCGCTGCGGCCCAGCGACAAGGCTCCCGGCGTGGAGGTCGTCGACGAGGCCCCGGCGTCCTTCGTCGACGTCGTCGCCAAGGCCCTCGGCCTGCCGGAGCTGCGGGTGGTGGAGACCGGCGGGGACGTCTACGCCTCCGAGCGCCAGCAGTGGGACAGCGGCAACAACGCGGTCGCGCTGGAACCGGGCGTGGTGTTCACCTACGACCGCAACACCCAGACCAACACGCTGCTGCGCAGGGCGGGCGTAGAGGTCATCACCATCGTCGGCGCCGAACTGGGCCGCGGCCGGGGCGGCGGCCACTGCATGACCTGCCCGATCGTCCGGGACCCGGTCGACTTCTGACGCCTCCCGGCGGGCTCAGGCGGCCTGCCGGACGGCGATCGTGCCCTGGGCGACCGCGCACAGGGCCGGCGCGCCGCCGCCCTCGACCGTCGACAGGTCGCAGCGCGCGACCACGCGGGTGCGCCCCGCCCGGACGACCCGCGCACGGGCGCGCAGCACCTCCCCCCGCGCGGGGCGCAGATAGTCGATGGTGAACCCGGCCGTGATCAGCCCGGCGCCCGCCACGGTGCCCGCGGCGAACGTGAGCGCGTTGTCGGCGGCGTAGCCGAGGACCCCGCCGTGCACGAAGCCGTACTGCTGGAGCAGTTCCTCGCGGATGTCGACCTCCAGGACGGCCTCGCCCTCGCCGAAGGCGGTGAGCCGGGCGCCCAGCAGGGCGCTGAAGGGCTGCGCCGCCAGGATCACCCGGGCCTGTTCCAGATCGGCGATCTCGTTCATCCCGCACCTCACTTCACTAGTGAACTGAGACTGGCGCGCGCCGGTCGGCTCTGTCAAGATCGGCCCATGTCCGAGCCCGACGACCGCCTGTACTTCCTGTTGCAGCGGGCCGCGCACCGGCTGCGCACCACCGCCGACCGCCGCTGTGTCGCGGCGGCGGGCGTCACCACCGCCCAGCTCGGCGCGTTGTTCGCCGTCGAGGAGCGGCCGGGCGCCACCCAGCGGTCGCTGGCCCGCACGCTCGGCCTGCGCGAGTCCGCCGTGACCGCCCTGGTCGCCCGCCTGACCACGGCCGGCCTGCTCACCAGATCGGCGCACCCGAGCGAACACCGCGCCGTGGTCCTGGAGTTGACCGAAGCCGGACGGACCGCCCTGCACGCCGCCCGCCCCGAGATCGACCGCTTCAACACCGAACTGCGCACCCTGCTGGGCGACGACGGCTTCACCCGGACCGCGGCAGCCCTGCACCGCATCGCGTACGACGACTGAGACCCGACGACCGAGACCCGACGACGAGGCGCCCCAAGTGTTCGAGTACCACGGCTGGATCACCGTGCGGGAGAGCGCGGTCGCGGACGACGACGAGGCCCGGCTGGGCCGGATCGTCGACGGGCTGCGCCTGCGCATCGAGGCCATGGACAGCCCGTACCTCGCCGACCTGCGCTGGATGAACGGGGAGGTGTTCGTCCATGTCGGCGGCAGCTCCAACCACCGGTCGGAGCCCGATGTCCTCGCCCTGTTCGAACATGTCGCGGGGGTCGCCCCGGGCTCCTACGGACTCCTGCACGTCATCGACGACGAGGACCCGGGCCACGAGAACGAGGTGCGGGTGCTCAGGCTCGCCCGAGGCGTCGTCAGCCGGCACACGGAACCGCTGCTGTCGCCGTGCGTCCCCGTCCTGGAGGACCCCTACGGCGTCCTCGTGCGGCCCCGGACCGACCGGGACCTCGACGCCTGTGTGCGCGTCCTCGCCGAGGTGCACGGCCGGGACGGCTACCCCGTCGACTGGCCGGACGACCCGGCCGCCTGGTTGGCCCCGCCGTCGGACCTCGCGACCTGGGTCGCGGAGACCGACGGCCGGCTCGCCGGGCACGTCCGGCTGTCCCGCGGCGGCCCGGGCGACGCGGCGCCCGGAGTGTGGAGCGCCCTGTCCGGGACCGACGCGGCGGCCGCCGCCGTGATCAGCCGGCTCTTCGTCGCCCCCTCCGCGCGCGGGCAGGGGATCGGCGCACTGCTGGTGCAGCGGGCCGTCGCCGCGGCGCGGGAGCGCGGTCTGTGGCCGGTGCTCGACGTGGTGGCCTCCGACACGGCCGCGGCGGCCCTGTACGAGCGGCTCGGCTGGCGGCTGCTGGCCACCGTCGACCAGGAGTGGGGCCCGGGGCGCACGGTGGCCGTCCGCTGCTACGCGGCGGGGGCCTGACGGGGTCAGCCGATCTCCTCGGGGCCGCACGAACTGCCGTCCGCCGGGAGCGAGCCGTACAGCAGGAACGCATCCACCGTGCGCTGCACGCAGGTGGAGGAGGCGTACCCGGTGTGCCCGCCGTCGCGGTTGTCCAGGACGACGGCCGCGGAGCCGAGCCGCTTCGCGGTCTCCACGGTCCAGCGGTACGGCGTCGCCGGGTCGCCCCGGGTGCCGACCAGGAGCAGCTTCGGGGTGTCCAGGTCCTTGACCGCGTCGCGGATGAAGTCGGTGCCCGCCGGGCGGCCGTAGCACATGAGGATCTCGGTGAGCCGGTAGCGGCCGAAGACCGGGGAGGCGCGCTGGTACTCGGCGCGCAGCCGGGGCAGGTCGCGGGTGATGCGCTCGGCGCCGGGGCGGTCGGGATCGTCCGCGCAGTTGATCGCCATCAGCGCCGCCGGGAGGTTGTCCAGGGGCACCTCCTCGGCATCGGTGAGGCCGCCGTCACCGTCGCCGTCGCGCGCGGGCCCGGCGATGCCGCCGTACGCGAAGTTCACGACGCCCGTGGTGTCGCCGTCCTCCACCAGCGCGGCGAGGGCGCGTTGCAGCGACGGCCACAACTCCTCGCTGTACAGGCCCTGTCCGAGGGCGCCCGCGAGGTCCTGCCCGGTGAAGGAGTCACCGAAGGCCGTCGGCACGGGGTCCTTGTCCATCGACCGCACCAGCCGTACGACCTCCTCACGCGCGGTGCGCGCGTCCTCGCCGAACGGGCAGGCGATGTCCTTGGTGCACCAGTCGATGAAGTCGTCCAGCGCCGCCTGCTGGCCCCTGGCGCCCACCACGCCCTGCTCGGTGAGCGACTCGGTGAGGGTGTCGACCCCGTCCAGCGCCATCCGGCCCACCTTGTCGGGGAACTGCTTGGCGTACACCGCGCCGAGCCGTGTGCCGTAGGAGAAGCCCAGGTAGTTGAGCTTGTCGTCGCCGAGGGCCTCGCGCATCACGTCGAGGTCGCGGGCGGCGTTCACGGTGCCGATGTGGGGCAGCACCGGCCCGGAGTTGCGGGCGCAGGCGGCGGCGGTGCGGCGGATCTCCTCCAGCAGGGCCCGCGGATCGGAGTCGAGGCCGGTGCCGTCGTCCGTGGTGTCGGACGTCTCCTCGGTGCCGACGCCGCAGCTGACCGGCGAGGACCTGCCGACGCCGCGGGGGTCGAAGGACACCACGTCGTAGCCGTCGGTCAGGCTCATGAACTCCTTGCCACCGTAGGCGAGTTGCGGGACGCCCGCGCCGCCGGGGCCGCCGAAGTTGAGCAGGACCGAACCGCGGGAGTCGCCGGTGGCCCGGTAGCGGGCGAGGGCGAGGTCGAGCGTGCCGGCGCCGGGGTCGCCGTAGTCGAGGGGGACGGTGACCTTCCCGCACCGGAGGTCCTCCGGCGCGTCCATGAACTCGCACTTCCCCCACGACACCTTCTGGTCGTAGAAGCGGGACAGGGACGGCTTCTCGTCGTTCGCCGCGGGCAGTCCGAGCCCGAGCAGGCAGAGCGCGGCGGCCGAGATGACCGCGCAGCGTCCGAGGGCGGACCGTTTCGACCGCACGACCGGCATCGATGCCTCCAGGGCGCCCGTCGGCGGACCGGGATGCGGCGCCCTCGAACACGATAGGCGGCCCGCGCGAACACCGCCTCCGGGCGAGTCGGCCCGACGCGGCCGGCGGGGGCCTCACCGGGCCACGCCCGACAGCAGCACCATCCCCGAGTCGCCGTAGTCGGGGAGCGTGGGGTCGGAGTCGATGTGGGTGACCGACAGCTCCTGGGTCAGGGGGGTGAACACGTCGGTCACCCGCTCCGGGTCGATCGGGCAGCCCGGCCAGCGCGACGCCGGGCCGATGCGGTACGTCGGCATGTTCTCCATGAACGCCGCCACCAGGTACCCGCCCGGGGCGACACAGCGCACGAAGGCCCGGCAGAAGGCGGTGAACTCACCGAGGTCCTCCGTGGCACCCTCGGCGACGAAGTGCATCGACGCCAGTCCGTAGGCGTCCGCCGGCAGGTCACGGACGTCCGCGTGCACCACGTGCACCGGCGCCAGCGCCCGCGCCGGGGTCGGCGGCACGGCGGGGTTGAGCCGCCGGCACAGGGTGTGGAACGGCAGCCAGCTCGCCTCGGGCCCGCACATGATCTGCCGCTCCAGGTAGTCCACGTTCCCCGAGCCCGCCTCGACGGCCTCGATCCGGCGGCTGACCGCGGCCGCGAGCATCAGCGGATACAGGTTCGGCCCCGCCCCGAACTCCACCGAGCGGTCCACCGAGGCGGACGGCAGATGCCGGTAGAACGCCGAGTGGTGCGCGATGACCGCCGCGTCCGAGGGATGCACGTCCCGGTAGTTCTCGGCGAGGTAGTCGGCGACCGGCCAGCGGTCCCAGTCGACGTCGTCGTTGTGGGTCGTCATGGCTGCACCAGCCCCGGTGCCTGGGCCGCGGCACCCGCTGCCCGGCGCCGCAGCGGGTACCGCTGCGCCAGCCGGGTCAGCGTGCCGTTCAGCCGGTCGATGTCCTCGTCGGAGTTGAGAGCGGTGAGCTGGACGCGGAAGCCCACCCGGTCCCGGGGGACGAGCGGGTAGGCGGCGAGCGTCACATAGACGCCCTCGGCCCACAGGAACCGCCCGACCGCGTCCAGGCTGTCCGGATCGGCCAGCGGGATCTCCAGGATGGGCAGCCCGTCGCGGTTGAGGCAGTGCACGTCCAGGGAGGCCAGGTGGTCCAGCACCCGGGCCGTCTTGCGGTGCAGGTCCGCCCGCAGGAGGTCCCCGCGGCGGTCGTTGACCTCCAGGCCCGCGAGCGCCGTGGCGAGCGACGCCGTGGGCGAGGGACCGGAGTACAGATAGGGGGCCGCGGCCGTCTTCAGCCGGTTCTTCAGCCCGGTCGGCAGCGCCAGGAAGGCCAGCAGCGACGAGTAGGCCTTGGAGAACCCGGCGACCAGCACGATCCCCTCGTAGGAGTCGCCCGCGTACCGCACCACGCTGTTGCCGCGGGAGCCGTACGCGCACGGCTCGTCCGGGCCCCGCTCGCCGATCACGCCGAAGCCGTGCGCGTCGTCGACGTACAGGGTGGCGCCCCTCGCGCGGCAGACGGCGGCGAGCGCGGACAGGTCGCAGACGTTGCCGCTCATGCTGTTCACGCCGTCCAGGCACACCAGCCGGGGCCCGCCCATGGGCGCCGCCGCCAGCAGCGAGTCGAGTTCGCCGGGCCGGTCGGCGTGGAACCGCCGCAGCGTGGCGCCCTGGCTGCGGGCCACCAGGCAGCCGTCGTAGACCGTGCGGTGGGCGGTGGCCTCCACGAAGACGTGCCCCTGTTCCGCGAGGACCGGGATGACCGAGTTGTGGATGAGGGTGAGCGTCGGCAGCAGCAGGGTGTCCGGGGCGCCCAGCAGTCCGGTGAGCCGCTCCTCGATCGCCGGGTAGAGCCGGGGGCTGCCCAGCAGCCGCGACCAGCTCGGATGGGTGCCCCACTGGCGCACCGCGGGTTCCACCGCGGCCATGATCTCAGGGTCCCAGTCGAAGCCGAGGTAGTTGCAGGAGGCGAAGTCGATCAGCCAGTGGTCGCGGCTGCGGATGTGCCGGCCGCGCACCTCGTCCAGGACGGCGTCGCTCATCGGGCTGGTGCGCCGCAGCCGCTCCAGGTCCTCCGCCCGGTTCGGGCGGCTCGGCGCGGTGGCCGGCGAGGGGGACCGGCGCGGGGGCCGGGACGACGGCGTACGGCCGCCGCCGCGCCGCCGCATCACCCGCTCGGTCTGGTCGATCGTCATCGGGCGGGCGAAGAGATAGCCCTGCCCCAGCCGGCACCCCATGCCGGCCAGCAGGTCCCGCTGCGCCGGGTCCTCGATGCCCTCGGCGATCACCTGAAGGCCCAGGGTGTCGGCGAGCCGCACGATTCCCTCGACCAGCGCGACCTGCTGGGTGTCCCGGGTGATGTCGTCGATGAACGACTTGTCGATCTTCAGCACGTCGATGGGGAAGTCCCGCAGATAACGCAGCGAGGAGAAGCCGGTGCCGAAGTCGTCGACCGCGATCCGCACGCCCAGCTCCTTGAGGGTGTGCAGCACCGCCTGGACCTCGGTGTCCCGGCGCAGCAGCACCGTCTCGGTCAGCTCCAGCTGGAGCGAGCCGGGGGTGAGGCCGGGGGTGCGCAGGGCGTTGCCGACATGGTCCAGGAAGGCGCCGTCGCGGAACTGCCGGGCGGAGACGTTGACGCTGATGAACGGCGGCCCCTCGCGCGGCTGGGTCAGCGCCGGGAGCCCGGCGAAGTCGCTGACGGCGTTCTTCAGGACCCACGCGCCGAGGGCGGCGATGTGCCCGGTCTCCTCGGCGAGGGTGATGAACTGCTCCGGCAGCACCGGCGGGCGCGGGGCGCCCGGCCAGCGCACCAGCGCCTCGAAGCCCACGACCTGGCCCGCGGAGATGTCCACCACCGGCTGGTAGCGCAGGGTGAACTCCTCGTCGGCGACGGCCCGGGCCAGCCGGCTCTGCAGGTCGTGCCGCTCGACCATCCGCGTGTGCAGCATCTGCTGGAAGCGCCGCCACTGCCGTTTGCCGGCCGCCTTCGCCGCGTACAGGGCGAGGTCGGCGTGGCGCAGCAGCTCCTCCGCGTCGGTGCTGTCCCGCGCGGTGGCCACGCCGACGCTCGCGGAGACCGTCACCGCCTCGTCGGCCAGCACGAACGGCCGGGACAGCGCCTGGATCACCTGCGCGGCGAGCAGCTCGGCGTCGAGCGGCTCCCGGGCGTCCTCCATCAGGACGGCGAACTCGTCGCCGCCGAGCCGGGCCGCGGTGTCGCTGCGGCGCAGGGTGCGGGACAGACGGGTGCCGACGGCGTCCAGCAGCTGGTCGCCCGTGCTGTGCCCGAGGGTGTCGTTGACCTGCTTGAAGTCGTCGAGGTCGATGAAGAGCAGACAGGTCAGCGCGGACTCGCGGCGGCCGCGGAGCAGGGCGCGTTCGATCCGCTCCAGCAGCAGGGTGCGGTTGGGCAGCCCGGTGAGCGAGTCGTGGAAGGCGCGCTGAGTGAGCTCCTGCTGGAGCCGGCGCTGCTCGGTCACGTCCCGCAGGGTGACCACCAGGCCGCCCACGGTCGGCTCGGCGCGGAAGTTGGTGCACCGCACCTCGACCTCGACATGGCCGTCGCGGCGGTGCACCCACCAGTGGTCGTGCCCGGCGCGGGACTGGTCGTCCCGCATGGACGCGAGCGCCCGGGCCGCCCGCGGCCGGTCCCGGGGGTCCATCAGGTCCGGCAGCGAACTGCCGGCCAGTTCCGAGGTGCCGAACACGGCGCCCGCCGACGGGCTGGCGTACCGGATGGTGTCGTCGTCCTCCACGATCAGGATGACGTCGCTGGTGTTGCGTACCAGCGTGCGGAAGTACGCCTCGCTCTCCCGGCGCACGACCTCCTGGCGGAGGCGCACGCGCTCGACGGCGAGACCGGCGTGCGAGGCGAGGATCTCCAGTGAGCCCCGGGTCTCGGCGAGCCGTCTGGCGGGGCCGGCGACCAGCAGCGCGCCGGCGGGGCCGTCGGCCGGGCGGTCGGGCTGGGTCATGGGGCAGACCAGCACCGCGGGCAGTCCGGCGAACTCGGTGGCCAGGGCCGCGCCGAGGGTGTCGGGGGTGGTGAGGTGGGAGGCGCGCAGGGCCGGGTCGGCGGTCTCCTCGGTGGACAGCACCCGGGTCCGGTGCCGTACGCCGGGACCGAGCAGGCGGTCGACGGCCGCCTCGCAGGAACTGGTGACGTCGGGCAGCCGGAAGGCGGAGACCAGTGAGGCGGCCGCACCGCGCAGCGCGAGTTCCCTGGTCACCGCTCTGCGGTGGGCCACGACCATGACCGCGAGCCGCAGGATGACCAGCAGGAACAGCACGGCCGAGAAGGCGGCGATCACGGCCGCGTCGTGGGCGGTGCCGCGGATCGCCTCGTGCAGCAGGATCCCCGGTGCGATGAGGGTCGCCAGGGTCAGCAGCAGGAGGCGGCTGGCGGGCGGCAGGAGGGACTCGCGGGTGGGGACGGACGCGGTCAGCTCCACCATGGCCGGGTGGAGCGCGGCCAGGCCCCAGGCGGTGTAGAAGGCGATCCAGCCGGCGTCGAGCAGGGTGCCGGTCTGCCACATGTCGTTGAGCTGGAGGATGCCGTAGGCGATGTCGAACAGGAGCAGGGTCGAGGTGCCGATCACCAGGAGCTGCACCGACCGGTTGGGGCCCTTGAGCGGGGTCGGGGCCAGCAGGCGGACCAGCAGGGCCAGGACGAGGACGTCGCCCAGGGGGTAGGCGATGCTGATGGCCCGTTGCTGCCAGGTGAGCCCCTCCACCTCGGTGAGCGGCTGGATCAGGTACACCCACACCGGGAGCGCGAGGCCCGCGGTGAAGATCAGCGCGTCCAGCAGGCTGGGCAGGTCCTTGCCGGCCCACCGGTAGCGGATCAGTCCGGACAGACCGACGGCGAAGAGCGGATAGGTGGCGAGATAGCAGGCGTCGGCCGGTGAGGGGAACGGATTGGAGACGTCGAAGTACGTCTCCATCACGTTGTAGTACGTGTCACCGGCGATGAACGTGAACAGCCCGGCCGCCAGTGCCCACCAGGGCCATCGGTGGGCGGGCCGGTGCAGGTGCACGCCGACCAGCACGGCGCCGACGCCCAGGAGGCCGATCACGGCCCAGACCGGGGTGAGTGCGGCGGGGACGGTCAGGTAGACGGTGGTGGCGACCGCGACCAGCGTCACCAGTACGGCCGTCGGCCGCTGTTGCGGGTGCAAGGTCATGCGCCTCCCCGCGTGGGGGGACCCTGCCGTCCACCTGGCCGGGGCCTTTACCGATCTTAGGCAGCGCCGGTCGGCCCGTGCATCTCGGCGGGGGTACGCCCGGTCAGTGCCGCCCCTCGTGGAAGCGGACGTGCAGCGCCCGCACCCGCGCGGTCAGTTCGGGCGCCGGGCCCTCCACCGTCACGCCGGGCGCGATGTCGTTGACCGGCAGTGCCCGTACCGGAGCGGCGGGTACGCCCAGTTCGGTCAGCCAGCCGGTGAGCTGCTCGGTGGAGGCGGCGTACACGATGCGGCCCAGGCCCACCCAGGCGTGCGCGGCCGCGCACATGGGGCAGTGCTCGCCGGAGGTGTACACGGTGGCCGCGGCCCGCTCCTCGGGAGTGAGGTGCGCGGCCGCCCAGCGGGCCAGTTCGAACTCGGGGTGGCGGGTGCGGTCCCCGGAGGCGACCCGGTTGTGGTCCTCGGCGAGGACGGTCCCGTCGGCCGAAACGAGCACCGATCCGAACGGCTCGTCGCCGGCGTCCAGCGCCTCGGCCGCCAGCTCCACGCAGCGGCGCAGGTAAGGCAGTTCGGAGTCCTTCACGGCCATGGTGTACGGCCCCTTCTCGCTCGGTGGTCCCGCTCGGTGATCTTCCCCCGCACCCTACGCCCGGCCCTCATTGCTACAGGATCTCGCGAGAGTTATAGTCTCTAACGAACCTGGCAATGACTCGCAGTCACTCGTCCCGAGAAGGGGTCAGCCATGACCGCTCCCGCCCAGTCCCTCCACGTCGTCCTCGGCTCCGGGCCCGCCGGGACCGCGCTCGCCGCCGAACTGGTGCGCAGGGGGCACCCGGTACGGCTCGTGGATCGCAGGGGTGAGGGGCCCGCGCCCGCCGGGGCCGAACGGTTCGCCGCCGATGTCGCCACGGCCGACGGGGCGAAGGCGGCCGTCGCCGGAGCCGCGGTGGTCCACCACTGCGTCAACGTCGGCTACCACCTCCAGGTCGAGGTGATGCCCCGGATCCAGCAGGCCGTCCTGGCCGCTGTGGAGGCCGCCGGCGCGCGTCTGGTGGTGCTCGACACCCTCTACCCGTACGGCGAGACCGGGGGAGCGGTCAAGGCCGGGTAGTTAGCCTGTTTGTGCTGGTGGCAAGGGGGTTGAGATCCAGGCTGTGGCTGCGTAGAGGCCCGGTCCGAGTTTGTGGATGAGCCCGGTGGCGGCCCATCGGGACAGCTGCCGGTACATGGTGTGCAGGGTGATGTCGCCGAAGTGGGCGGCGATCTCCGCGGGTCTCCACAGGCGGGTCGGGTCGTCCTGCAGCAGGGCGAGGACGCGATGGCGTCGGCGCTGGGCCGGGACGGTGTAACGGTCGTCTCGGGAGGTCGTGGGCAAAGGCGGCTGTTCGGGGCCGGGTTCGAGGACGGTGACGGCGAGGTCGGTGATGGTGGGGCTGCGATCTGGACGGCCGTCGTCGCGTCGCTCGCTGTAGCGGGACATCGGCGACTTGACCTTGCGGGTGCTGGTCCGGTGGCGGCGGGGCGCAAGAAGGCGGGCCAGCACCCGGCGGCCGATCAGTCCGAGGCATCCGTGCTCGTCGGGAACGATCCCGGCGGCCTGGACGACCTGGTCGCGAGCGGTCTGGAGTGCCACGGTGAAACAGCAGCGATCGGGGTCGGTGCCGCGGACGGACTCGGCGGCCTCGACCATCACGGCCCGTAGGGCCTGGTAGAGCGTGAGCAGGGCCCACATCTCCTGCTCGAGGCCGGCGGGGTCGTTCGAGCGGAGGGTCCGGCCGGCCATGATCGTGTGGCGGAGTGCGTAGTACGCGCTCTCGTTCTCCCAGCGCTCGTGGTAGAGGTTGATCAGCACTGTCGCGGGGTGCCGACGGGCGTTGGTCAAGGTGGTGACCAGCCGGTATGAGCCGGCGAAGACGGTACCGTCGGCGCAGGTCACCGTGACCTCGGCATCAATGACCCGGACGTTGACGGTGCCGATCACCGACAGATAGGAGCCGTCGTCGAGACGGGCCAGGACCGGGGTGCGCCGGTTGCTGCGGAGTCGGCCCAGTACCTTTGCGCCGGTCGCGGTCGCCCGGGCGAGGAAGGCGTTGGCGTCGAAGCCCTTGTCCCACAGCACCAGCATGTCCGGCCTCAGCAGGTGCAGCAGTCGGCAGGCGTAGGCGGTCTCGCCCTCATCGGTGGGACCGAACACCGCCCCGATCAGGGACCTCGTCCCTGTCTCGACCAGCGTCATCAGCTCCAGCGTGGGATACCCGTGATGGGCCGTCCGCCGCAGCCAGGACCGGTTGCGGGGCGAATCGGGCGCCCGCAGCGAGCTGCAGCCGTCGAAGGACACGGTCCGGTAAGCGCCGAAAAGCACCCCCGGTGTGGTCGGGCGGGCCAGCGGCCCAGCAAGCACCTCGAACAGCGACCGCACCGGCGCGGCCCCCAGCCGCCGACGAAGGTCCCGCAGGGCCTTCGAACTCGGCGAGGCCACAGGCATCCCGGCCAGGCCAATGGTGAGCTTGTCCCAGACCAGCCGGTAGCCGACCTCGGGGAACAGACACATTGCAAGCAGGAAGTACATCCCGACCCGGGACGGCAGATCACGTAGCCGCCGCTGCACCGTCCGCGTCTCCTTCAACACCGCGTCCACGAGCTCGAACGGCACCACGGCGGTCAGCTCTCCCAGATGCCCCGGCGCGAACCGGCCCGCAGCCACGGTCACTGTACGAGTGATGGCCGTCACCGCGGACGGCAGGGCAGAATGAACCCGCAACGGAGCTCCTCACGTACAAGCTGTCTTGGTCGACTGCCTGTACCAACGAGCTCCGTTGTGCTTTTGCCTCGAACCCTCAACGCCCTTGCAGGGCCTGCGGAAACGCTAACTACCCGGCCTTGGGGGAGCGGTGATGACCGAGGACACCCCGTGGCGGGCGACCACCCGCAAGGGGCGCATGCGCGCGGAACTGGACCGGCGCTACCTCGACGCGCACCGCGAGGGACGGGCGCGCGTGGTCCTGGGCCGGTCGGCCGACTTCGTCGGTCCCGGCGTGCTCAACTCCACGCTCGGCGGGGCCGTCTTCCCCGCCGCGCTGACCGGCGGCGAGCTGCCGGCTCTCGGCGACATCGACCTGCCGCACAGCTACACCGCCATCGGGGACGTCGCCGCGGGACTCGCCACCCTCGGCGAGCGGCCCGAGGGCGACGGCCGCGTCTGGCACCTGCCGACGGCGCCGGCCGTCAGCACCCGCGAGATCCTCGCCCTGATCGAGAAGCGGGCGGGCCGCCCGCTGAACCTCGTACCCGTGCCCGAGGCCCGCCCCTTCGGCCCCTTCGACGAGGAGTTCATGGCCGAGTACGCGGAGATGTTCTACCAGCACACCGAGCCCCAGATCGTGGACTCCTCGGCGTTCGAGCGAGCCTTCGGGGTCGCTCCCACGCCGCTGGCCGAGACCGTCGACGCCACCGTGGAGTGGTACGCCGCACAGCTCGGCCGGCAGCAGTGATCAGCGACGCGCCCTC
Organism: Streptomyces sp. NPDC000983; assembly: GCF_040299205.1. Taxonomy (NCBI): domain Bacteria; kingdom Bacillati; phylum Actinomycetota; class Actinomycetes; order Kitasatosporales; family Streptomycetaceae; genus Streptomyces; species Streptomyces sp. NPDC000983. The sequence goes on from NZ_JBEPBM010000001.1 coordinate 480,901, forward strand.
GAACGGTCCAGCGCGGCGACGCCGAGCGCGGCGAGGCCGATCTGGATGAGCCACTCGATCCAGTCGGGGCCGTCGGTCGAGCGGACGTCGAACGCGTCCGCCAGGGCCGTCCCCACCAGGGCGGCCACGATGCCCACGACGATCGTGAGCAGGATGCCGATGCGCTGACGGCCGGGCACCACCAGCCGGCCCAGGACACCGATGACGATGCCGATCACGACGGCGCTGATGATGCCTGAGATCTCCATCTCCACCCCTTCTCCTCGGTTCCCACCAACCGGATGCCCGGGGAGGGCGGGGACATGCCCGCGAGGGGTGCGGCGCCGGGCGGTGCGCCCGCACGCCGGTCGAACGGCCCGGAAGCGCGACGCCGGCCGGTCCGTTCGTCCCGGACCGGCCGGTGCCTCCTCCTCCGTCTCCCCGGACCTCACTTCGTGGCTGTCACGGCTTGCGCGTGCTGCGCGCCGCCGTCATCGCGCACACCAGCCCCAGAATCACGGCCAGCGTGCCGATGATGATGTTGTTCCACACGACACCCGCGTCCGGGCTGTCGCCGACGATCCACGGCGAGACGATCATCCAAGCGCCCAGCGCGCACATGGCCCAGCTCAGGCCGTACATGCGCTCGGGGGCCCGGGTGAACCCGAGGGCCAGCAGGGCGATGGCGATGCCGATCACCAGGTTGTGCGGCACGAGGTCGGGTTGGCTGGTGGTGTAGTGGACGATCCACGGCGACACGGCGCAGTACAGACCGAGCAGGAACACCGGTCCGTCCACGAGCGCCACATCGCGACCGCCGAGCATCCGGGCGTAGCGTTCGCGCATTTCCAGTGCGTCGGGATGGCTGGTGATGTCACCTCTGGTGGGCGAGACGTTGGCCATGACTCGTCTCCTTTGACTCGCAGGCCTGACCGCGACTGGTGCGGTATGCGGTAAAGCGCCGCTGATATACATACTGCCCTTATTTCACCTTTATGTGTAGATCCTGTCTGTTATGTGCAGGGCCTGTGGGTGTTCCGCCTACACACTCAGCGCCTCCCGCACCGTCCGCTCGGCCTCCTGCCCGCCCTCACCCTCGGAGGTGACCCGGCCCGCCTCCAGCACGCAGTACCGCTGCGCCGCCCGCATGGCGAAACCGACGTGCTGCTCGACCAGCAGCACCGACAGACCGCCCCGCGCGGACAGCGCCAGGATCGTCTCCTCGATCTCGGCCACCACCGAGGGCTGGATCCCCTCGGTCGGCTCGTCCAGGAGCAGCAGCCGCGGCTCGCCGACCAGGGCGCGGGCGATGGCCAGCTGCTGACGCTGACCGCCGGAGAGCAGACCCGCCCTGCGGTTCGACAGGGCCCGCAGCGCCGGGAAGAGGTCCAGCGCCTCCGCGGTCGCCGCCTTCCCGCGCCGCCGGCCGTCGGCGACCAGCCGGAGGTTCTCCGCGGTGGTCAGCTGCGGGAACGACTGCTGGCCCTGCGGCACGTACGCCATGCCCCGCGCCACCCGCTCGTGCGGCCTGCGCCGTGTGATGTCCTCCCCGTCCAGCCGCACACTGCCGCGCACCGGGGTCAGCAGCCCTACGGCGGCGCGCAGCAGGGTGCTCTTGCCGGCGCCGTTGTGGCCCAGCACCGCGGCGACCCCGTCCCTCGGCACCCGCACGGACACGCCGTGCAGCACCGTGCTGCGGTGGTAGCCGACCCGGATGTCGTCGATCTCCAGCATCTACGCCTCCTGTACCGCGACGTCGGCGGGTGCGTGCCCCAGATAGACCTCCTGCACCCTCGGATCGGCCTGCACCTCGGCGACCGTGCCCTCGCTGAGCACCCGGCCCGCGTGCAGCACGCTCACACTGCGGGCGAAGGAGCGCATGAAGTCCATGTCGTGCTCGATGACGACGACGGTCCGCTCCGCGCTGATCCGCTCCAGCAGCTCACCGGTGGCCTGCCGTTCGTCGTGGCTCATCCCGGCGACCGGCTCGTCCAGGAGCAGTAGCCGTACGTCCTGCACGAGCAGCATGCCGATCTCCAGCCACTGCTTCTGGCCGTGCGCGAGCGTCCCGGCGGGGGAGTCGGCCAGCTCGGTGAGCCCGATCGTCTCCAGCGCCCTCGCCACGGGCTCCGGCACCGACCTGCGCCGCCGCAGCATGGTCCACATCCCGCGTCCGGCGCCCGCCGCGATGTCCAGGTTCTGAAGGACCGTCAACTCCTCGAAGACGGTGGCGGTCTGGAAGGTGCGCCCGATGCCCGAGCGGGCGATCCGGTGCACGCTCCGGCCGAGCAGCTCCGCCCCGTCGAACCGCACCGAGCCCTCGGCCCGCACCAGCCCGGTGACGGCGTCGACCAGGGTCGTCTTGCCGGCGCCGTTCGGACCGATCAGGAACCGCAGATCTCCCGCACGCACCTCCAGGTCCACGCCGTCCACGGCGGTGAAACCGTCGAAGGAGACCCGCAGTCGACGAATCTCGAGTCCTGCCGGCTGTTCGCTCATGCTGCTTCTCCCACGGAGAGGGCGGGGGTCTGCCGGGCTGCCCTGCGCCGCCGCAGGAGCGCCGCGAGCGAGGCGAGCCCGCCCGGCAGGAACGCCAGCGCGACGACGAACAGCAGACCCTGGAAGTAGGTCCACGCGGCCGGGAACTCCTCGGACAGCGCCGTCCTGGCCCAGGCCACGCCGATCGCGCCGAGCACCGCGCCCACCAGGGAGGCCCGGCCGCCCACGGCGGCGCCGATCACGAACTCGATCGACGGCACGATGCCGATCATCGCGGGCGAGATGATGCCGACCGCCGGCACGAACAGCGCACCCGCGAGCCCCGCCATCCCGGCCGCCACCACGTACGCGACGAGCTTGACGTTCGCCGGGTCGTACCCGAGGAAGCGCACCCGCTCCTCGGAGTCCCGTACCGCGACCAGGAGTTCGCCGTAGCGGCTGTGGATCAGCTGCCGGGCGAGGGCGATCAGGGCCAGCAGACAGGCGGCGATGACGAAGTACACCATCCGCTGGTTGACCGGGTCGTCGAGGTCGTAGCCGAAGAAGCCCTGGATGTCGGTGAGTCCGTTGGTGCCGCCGGTGGTGGCCTGCTGGCCGATCAGCCAGATCGCGAAGGCGGCGGCGAGCGCCTGGCTCAGGATGGCGAAGTAGGCGCCCTTCACCCGGCGCCTGAAGACGAACGACCCGAGGACCGCGGCGACCGCCATCGGCAGCAGCACGGTCGCCGCGAGCGCGAACAGCGGGTTCCCGAACGGCCGCCACCACCAGGGCAGTTCGGTGGCGGTGCCGTACAGGGCCATGAAGTCGGGCAGGTTGCCCGGGCCCGCGTCGGCGATCTTCAGATGCATCGCCATGGCGTAGCCGCCGAGCCCGAAGAACACACCCTGCCCGAGGGTCAGCAGCCCGCCGCGGCCCCAGGCCAGACAGATGCCGACGGCGACCATGGCCGTGCACAGGTACTTGGCGAGCAGCCCGAGCCGGAAGTCCGACAGGGCCAGCGGGGCGACGGCGAAGAGCAGGGCAGCGGCCCCGGCGAACCCGGCCGCGGCCCGCGTGGAGCGTCCCTTGAACAGGTTCATACGAGACTCCTGGTGCGCAGCGTGTACAGCCCCTGGGGGCGCCACTGGAGGAACGCGACGATGGCCACCAGGACCAGCACCTTGGCGACGCTGACGGTGGTGGAGTACTCCAGCACCGACTGGAGTGCGCCGAGTGCGAAGGCGACGATCACCGTGCCCTTGAGCTGGCCGATCCCGCCGACCACGATCACCAGGAAGGCGTCGATGATGACGTTGGTGCCCATCGTCGGCCCGATCGGACCCACCAGGGTGAGCGCGACCCCGGCCACGCCCGCGAGTCCGGAGCCGAGGAAGAACGCCGTCCGGTCGACCTTCGAGGTGGAGATCCCGGACACCTCGGCGAGGTCGCGGTTCTGCACCACGGCCCGGATCCGGCGGCCCAGCGGGGTGAGCCGCAGCGTCAGTGACAGGGCCACGACGGCCGTGACGGCCAGGGCGAGGATGAACAGCCGGCTGTTGGCGAAGGTGAGCGGATCGTCGCCGCCGACGACCGTGATGTTGCCGGTGAGCCAGTCGGGCGCCCGGGTCTGCACGTTCGGCGCGCCGAAAATGTCCCGGGCGAGTTGCTGGAGCATCAGCGAGACGCCCCAGGTGACGAGAAGTGTGTCCAGCGGCCGCAGATACAACCGGCGTATCAGCAGCCATTCGAGCAGGGCCCCGAGGGCACCGGAGACGAGAAAAGCGACGGGAAGGGCGACCAGCAGCGAAATTCCGGCGCTCGAAATGGACTTCTGAAGGACGAATGTGGTGTAGGCGCCCGCCATGATGAACTCGCCGTGCGCCATGTTGATGACGTTCATCTGGCCGAAGGTGAGCGAGAGGCCGAGGGCGATGAGGAGCAGGACGGCACCGATGCTGATGCCGGTGAAGGTCTGACCGAGGATCACGGTCACGGGGCGGCTCCGGGGGACGGACGCCGCTGGCCCGCCAAGGGACGGGCCAGCGGACGGTGACGGTCGGTCAGGAGAGTTCGGAGGCCCAGTCGTAGCCCTTGAGGTACGGGTCCGGCTTGACGGGCCCGCCGGAGTTCCACACCTCCTCGATCAGTCCGTCGGTGCCGATCTCGCCGATGCGGGCGGTCTTGTGGATGTGCTGCGTGGCGCCGTCCACGGTGACCTTGCCCTCGGGCGCGTCGAAGGTGATGCCGTCGGAGGCGGCCTTGACCTTCTCCGGGTCGAAGGACTTCGCCTTCTCCACCATCGCCTTCCACAGGTAGACCGAGGTGTACGCGGCCTCCATCGGGTCACTGGTCGGCTTGTCCTGGCCGTAGGCGTCCTTGTACGCCTTCACGAACCTCTCGTTCGCCGCGCCCGGGGTGGTCTGGTAGTAGTTCCACGCCGTCAACTGGCCCGCCAGGTACTGGGTGCCGATCGACTTGACCTCCTCCTCGGCGATCGACACCGAGACGACCGGCATGGACTTCGCGGTCAGTCCGGCGGACTTGTACTCCTTGAAGAAGGCCACGTTGGAGTCGCCGTTGAGGGTGTTGAAGACCGCGTCCGCCTTCGACGCCTTCACCTTGTTGGCGATCGTGCTGAACTCCGTGGAGCCGAGCGGCGCGTAGTCCTCGCCGAGGACCGTCATGCCGTTGGCGTCGGCGTACGCCTTGATCTCCTTGTTGGCGGTGCGAGGGAAGACGTAGTCGCTGCCGACCAGGTAGATCTTCTTCAGGCCCTTGCTCTTGAGGTAGTCCAGTGCCGGCACGATCTGCTGGTTGGTGGTGGCGCCCGTGTAGAAGATGTACGGGGACTGCTCCAGGCCCTCGTACTGCACCGGGTAGAACAGCAGCGATTTGTTCTTCTCGAAGACCGGCTTGACCGCCTTGCGGCTGGCGGAGGTCCAGCAGCCGAAGGTGGCCGCGACCCGGTCCTCCCGGATCAGCTTCTGGGCCTTCTCGGCGAAGGTCGGCCAGTCGGAGGCGCCGTCCTCGCTGATCGGCTCGATCCTCTTGCCGAGCACCCCGCCGGAGGCGTTGATCTCCTCGATCGCCAGCTTGACCGCGTCACGTACGGTGACCTCGCTGATCGCCATGGTGCCGGACAGCGAGTTGAGCAGACCGACCTTGACCGTGTCGCCGCTGACGTCGGCCTGCGCGGCCTTGTCGGACGTCGCACCGCCCTCGTCGGTCTTGGCGCCGCACGCGGAGAGCACCACGGCCGCCGTGAGCGCCGCGCCGCCGGCCAGGAGACGCCGCCGGAGTACACGAGAAGCACCGAAACCGCCGGAAGCCCCGAAACCGCCGGAGGCATCGGAATCGCCGGGACCGCTGAAACCGTTTGAACGGCTGGAACCGCTGGAACCGCTGAACAAAGGAACTACCCCCTCGGGTATGGAGGACGACAACCTCCTGAAGCGCGGTCCACAGACTCAAGTCCCCCTGTTTCAGGGGTGTTTCGCGCTACTTTCCCCAAGGCAACAAAAAACGCCCCGGCGTTCCGCGACATGCGCCTGGAAAACGCATTCACAATTCGCCCGAGGCATTCTAATTACTTTCTGTGGGAAGTATCTTGACGGCGCCGGGGACTGTCAAGGGGCGGGGAGGTCCAGCTCGGTCAGCACGTCGAAGTCGAGCCCCTCGGCGCGGGCCAGGTAGATCCGCTGCCGGACATGACGGCCCCTCAGATGCATGAGCCCGCGCGGCCCTTCGTAGGAGACGGTGTCGGCCGCCGCGCCGATGGCGGTGACGTCGAGGGTGCCCGCCCGCCTCAGCAGCGCGGCGAGCAGCAGCACACCCTCGTAGCAGGACTCGCCGAGGCTGCCCAGTGCGGGCGCCTGAACGCCGTAGCGGCCGGCGTACCGGCCGTGGAAGTCGAGGGTGTCCTGGTTGGCGAGCGAGGCGAAGAACCCGGCGGTGCTGTACAGGTCCTCGGTGGCCGAAGGGCCGCTCGCCATCAGCATGTTCTCGTCCATCAGCGTGCTCAGCCGCAGACAGCGGGCGGGCAGTCCGGACGCGGCGAACGCCCGGTTGAAGCGCACCGCGTCACTGCCGACCAGCAGCATCAGCACGGCGTCCGCCTCGGAGCGCTCGATGTGCCGCAGCACCGGCTCGAAGTCATGGGTGCCGAGCGGGAGATACACCTCCCCCTCGACCGTGCCGCCGCACGCGCGGGCGTACCCGTGCGCGGCCCGCGCCGTACGGCGCGGCCAGACGTAGTCGTTGCCGACCACGAACCAGCGGCGCACCCGCCGCTCGCGCGCCAACAGGGCCATCGCGGGCCGGAGTTGGTCGCGCGGGGTCTCGCTGGTGAGGAACACCCCCGCGGTGTGCTCACCGCCCTCGTACAGCGCGGTGTAGACGTAGGGCACCCGATGGGCGATCCTCGGCGCCAGCGCCTGACGCACCGAGGAGATGTGCCAGCCCGTGACGCCCTGCACCACGCCCAGGTCCACCAGCCCTTCCACGTGGTCGGCGATCTCCCGGGGCGTACCGCCCCCGTCGACGGGCACCAGGCGCAGTTCCCGGCCGAGCACCCCGCCCGCCCGGTTGACCTCCTCGGCGGCCAGTCGGGCGCACAGCTCGCAGGTCGGCCCGAAGAGGCCCGCCGGCCCCTGGAGGGGGAAGACCAGTGCCACCCCGAGCGCGGAGTCGTCGGCCGGGACCCACTCGGGCGGCGCGGAACGGTGCCGGAACATGGCGTCATGATTTCGGGTCCGCCCGGTGAACTCCAGCCTGTCTCATACGATGTACGCACCCCGTGACCTAGGAGCACGATGCCACCCTCATCCGCGCGTCGGTCCCGTGATCTGGTGCAGCTCCTGACCCGCGCCGAGCGGCTGGTCGCGCGCCGGCTGCAACGGGCCCTCGACGAGGAGGGCTGCTCGCCGGACGCCTGGCGGGTGCTCGCGCTGCTCTCCGACGGGCAGGGCCATCACATGACGGCCGTCGCGGAGGCGGCGTTCCTGCCGCCGCCGACGCTCACCAAGCTCGTCGACCACCTGGTCGACCAGAACCTCGTCCACCGCCGTGTCGACCCGCTGGACCGGCGCCGCGTCCTGGCACACCTCACCCCGCGCGGCGCGGACTACTGGCGCCGGGTCGACCGGGCCGTGCGCGCGGACTGGCCCGTCCTGGGCGAGGGCGACGACGAACTGCTGCGCGGGCTGCTGGACCGGCTCGCGACCGCCCTCGACGACTCCACCCGGGTGTGACCGGCGCGTCGCGCGAAGTGATCAGGGTGTCGCGGGAATCAAATCGGGCACGGTGATAGTTGGCAATTACATGCAACCGTCCCGGGTCGTAGTCGTCGGCCCGCGCACCCTCAGCGAGGCACCGTGAACCACCCAGCCGACACCGTGGCGCGCCTGCGCGCCGCCTTCCGCACCGGCCGCACCAAGCCCGTCGAGTGGCGGGTCAGCCAGCTGCGGCGGCTGCGTGACCTGCTCACCGAGCACACCGACGACCTGGCCGCCGCGCTCCACGCCGACCTCGGCAAGAGCGCCACGGAGGCCCGGCGCACCGAGATCGGGTTCACCGTCCGCGAGATCGACCACACCCTCGACCACCTCGACGAGTGGCTGCGCCCCGAACCGGCCCCGGTCCCCGACCGGCTCGGTGCCGACGCGCGCGCCTGGACCCAGTACGACCCGCTGGGTGTCGTCCTGGTCATCGCACCCTGGAACTATCCCGTCCAACTGCTGCTGACGCCGCTCCTCGGCGCCCTCGCGGCCGGCAACGCCGTGGTCGCCAAGCCCAGCGAGCTGGCCCCCGCCACCTCGGCGGTCCTGGCCCGGCTGCTGCCCGCCTATCTGGACCCGGAGGCCGTAGCGGTCGTCGAGGGCGGGATCCCGGAGACCACGGCCCTGCTCGCCGAGCGCTTCGACCACATCTTCTACACCGGCAACGGCACGGTCGGCCGCGTCGTGATGCGGGCCGCGGCCGAGCACCTGACCCCGGTCACCCTGGAACTGGGCGGCAAGTCACCGGCGTTCGTCGACCGGGACACGGACCTGTCGGTCGTCGCCGACCGGCTGGCCGCGGGCAAGTTCCTCAACGCCGGCCAGACCTGCGTGGCCCCCGACTACGTCCTGACCGACCCGGCGACCGCCAAGGCCCTGGAGGCCGAGTTCGTCCGCGCGGTGGAGGCCCTGTTCGGCACCGACCCGGCGTCCTCGGGGGAGTACGGCCGGATCGTCAACGAACGGCACTTCGACCGGCTGACCGCGCTGCTCGACTCGGGGCGCGCGGTGGTCGGCGGCGGCAGCGACCGCGCCACGAAGTACATCGCGCCCACGGTGCTGGCCGACGTCGACCCCGCCTCGCCCGTCATGCGCGAGGAGATCTTCGGCCCGATCCTCCCCGTCGTGACCGTCGCCGGGCTCGACGAGGCGATCGAGTTCATCAACGACCGGGACAAGCCCCTTGCCCTGTACGTCTTCTCCGCCTCGGAGGGGACCCGGGACCGCGTCGCCGCCGAGACCTCCTCCGGCGGCCTGGGCCACGGTCTGCCCCTCGCCCATCTCACCGTCTCCGACCTGCCGTTCGGCGGGGTCGGGGAGAGCGGCATCGGCAACTACCACGGCCGCTACTCCATCGAGACGTTCAGCCACCGCAAGGCGGTGCTGGAGAAGCCGCTGGCCTGACACGCGGACGGGCCGCACCTCTCCCCGGGGAGAGGTGCGGCCCGTCGTCGGTGCGGGCTCAGTTGGTCCTCAGACCGCGGCTGCGCAGCACCCGCCGTTCCAGCGGGCTGAAGATCAGCAGGTCGATGGCGATGCCGACGAGGAGGATCAGGAAGATCGCCAGGAACACCTGGGACATGCTCGCGTTGTTGCGGCCGTTCTCCAGCAACTGCCCGAGTCCGACGCCGAGATCGGGGGAGGAGGCGATGATCTCGGCGGCCATCAGCGAGCGCCAGGAGAACGCCCAGCCCTGCTTCAGACCGGCCAGATAGCCCGGCAGCGCGGCCGGCATCACGATGTGCCGGGCGCTGTTCAGACCGGTCGCGCCGAGGGTGCGTCCGGCGCGCAGGAACAGCGGGGGGATCTGGTCGATGCCCGAGACCAGCCCGTTGGCGATGGAGGGCACCGCGCCGAGCAGGATGACGGCGTACATCATCGAGTCGTTGAGGCCCAGCCAGATCACCGCGGGCGGCACCCAGGCGACGGACGGCAGGGACTGAAGACCGGACAGGATGGGTCCGATGGCGGCGCGGACGAACTTCACCCGGGCGACCAGCAGGCCGAGGGGCGTGCCGATGGCCAGAGCGAGGAGGAAGCCGAGCAGGCCGCGCGAGACGCTGGTCCAGATGTAGTCGAGCAGCGTCCCCTGCACCCACGCGGCGTGCACCTCGTCCCAGACCGCCGAGGGGGAGGGGAGCTTGTAGTCGGGTGCGACCTCCGCCCAGACGAGGATCTGCCACACCGCGAGCACGAGCGCGACGGCCGTGACGGGGGGCAGGACCTTGCGCAGGAGGGTTTCGCGCAGGGGGGTGCGGCTGGTCTGGACGGTGTCGAGGGCGTCCAGGCCGGCTTCGAGCCCGGCGAGATCGGAGGTGTCAGTGCTGGCCATGGC